>NZ_QFFJ01000003.1 GCF_003308995.1 Chitinophaga flava
ATCCCGGTTAGCTTCCCTGCTACCACTCCTGCCGGTACATACAACTTTGTACTGACTATCCAGGATGGTAACAACGCAGGTTGTGTGGCTACCTATCCGTTCTCTGTGAAGATTGATGGTAAACCAACTGTGAAAATCACTGCTAACCCGGCGGAAATCTGCGAAGGCACTTCCACCACCCTCAGCATTGATAACAGCAATACTGGTTACATCATTAAATGGACACTGGACGGTGCAGCCCTGCCTGCTGCTGATGGCAAAGTATCCTTCACTCACACGCCGACTAAAGTTGGTAACAACGTATATGAAGTAACCGTGACTAACGGTTCTTGTACCGTAACCGACAACACAACGGTAGTGGTAAGGTCTATGCCTACAGCAACTGTACCTCAACCAGTAATCAAACAGTGTGATAACGGTAAGTTCGATCTGGTTGCCAACCAGCCGCTGAGCGATCAGACTGGTAAATGGAGCTTCAGTGGTACTGACTTCGGTGCTACTATCACCAATCCGAACAACTACTCCACTTCCGTTACCAATGTACCTGCGGGTAAATCCGTTACACTGGTATGGACTGTGACCAACAACTTCAAAGCTTCCTGCGTAGCTACTACACAGGTTGTACTGACCAACACAGAAGCGCTCACAGTAAGCAATGCTGGTGCTGACATTACCCAGTGCGGTAACAACAAGTTCCAGCTCCACGCCAATAAACCTAAAGCTACCGAACAAGGTAAGTGGACCGGTACTGGCGTATCCTTCGATGACGATACCAACCCGGATGCTATCGCTACGCTTACCAGCACAGCTACTCCTCAAACGGTAACTGTTACCTGGACTATCAGCAACGGCGTGTGCATCGATAGCAAATCGTCTATCAAACTGATACTGAATGACGCTCCTACTGTAACAGTAACTGCTGTGAACCCGGTATGTAACAGCAACGGTTCTTTCAACCTCGTGCTGTCTAACCCTACCGGTAACATCACTAAATACTCTATCAAAGCGGCTACCACTAGCGCTCTGCCTGCCTTCACTGACATCATCGATGCAGCATGGACCGGCGCTGGCACTATCCCGGTTAGCTTCCCTGCTACCACTCCTGCCGGTACATACAACTTTGTACTGACTATCCAGGATGGTAACAACGCAGGTTGCGTGGCTACTTATCCGTTCTCTGTGAAAATTGATGGTAAACCAACTGTGAAAATCACTGCTAATCCGGCGGAAATCTGCGAAGGCACTTCCACCACCCTCAGCATTGATAACAGCAATACTGGTTACATCATTAAATGGACACTGGACGGTGCAGCCATCCCAGCTGCTGATGGCAAAGTATCCTTCACCCACACGCCTGTTAAAGTTGGTGACAATGTTTACGAAGTGACCGTGACTAACGGTTCTTGTACCGTAACCGACAACACAACTGTGGTAGTAAGATCTATGCCTACAGCAACTGTACCTCAACCGGTAATCAAACAGTGTGATAACAGCTCCTTCAACATCACTGCCAACCAGCCGCTGAGCGATCAGAATGGTAAATGGAGCTTCAGTGGTGCTGACCAAGGTGCTACTATCACTAATCCAAACAACTACTCCACTTCCGTTACCAATGTACCTGCGGGTAAATCCGTTACACTGGTATGGACTGTGACCAACAACTTCAAAGCTTCCTGCGTAGCTACTACACAGGTTGTACTGACCAACACAGAAGCGCTCACAGTAAGCAATGCTGGTGCTGACATTACCCAGTGCGGTAACAACAAGTTCCAGCTCCACGCCAATAAACCTAAAGCTACCGAACAAGGTAAGTGGACCGGTACTGGCGTATCCTTCGATGACGATACCAACCCGGATGCTATCGCTACGCTTACCAGCACAGCTACTCCTCAAACGGTAACTGTTACCTGGACTATCAGCAACGGCGTGTGCACCGACAGCAAATCGTCTATCAAACTGATACTGAATGACGCTCCTACTGTAACAGTAGCTGCCGTGAACCCGGTATGTAACAGCAACGGTTCTTTCAACCTCGTGCTGTCTAACCCTACCGGCAACATCACTAAATACTCTATCAAAGCGGCTACCACTAGTGCTCTGCCTTCCTTCACTGACATCATCGATGCAGCATGGACCGGCGCTGGCACTATCCCGGTTAGCTTCCCTGCTACTACTCCTGCCGGTACATACAACTTTGTACTGACTATCCAGGATGGTAACAACGCTGGTTGTGTGGCTACTTATCCGTTCTCTGTGAAAATTGATGGTAAACCAACTGTGAAAATCACTGCTAACCCGGCGGAAATCTGCGAAGGCACTTCCACCACCCTCAGCATTGATAACAGCAATACTGGTTACACCATTAAATGGACACTGGACGGTGCAGCCCTGCCAGCTGCTGATGGAAAAGTATCCTTCACTCACACTCCGACTAAAGTTGGTAACAACGTATATGAAGTAACCGTGACTAACGGTTCTTGTACGGTAACCGACAACACAACGGTAGTGGTAAGGTCTATGCCTACAGCAACTGTACCTCAACCGGTAATCAAACAGTGTGATAACAGCTCCTTCAACATCACTGCCAACCAGCCGCTGAGCGATCAGACTGGTAAATGGAGCTTCAGTGGTACTGACTTCGGTGCAACTATCACTAATCCGAACAACTACTCCACTTCCGTTACCAATGTGCCTGCCGGTAAATCCGTTACACTGGTATGGACTGTGACCAACAACTTCAAAGCTTCCTGCGTAGCTACTGCACAAGTTGTACTGACCAACACAGAAGCGCTCACTGTAAGCAATGCTGGTACTGACATTACCCAGTGCGGTAACAACAAGTTCCAGCTCCACGCCAATAAACCTAAAGCTACCGAACAAGGTAAGTGGACCGGTACTGGCGTATCCTTCGATGACGATACCAACCCGGATGCTATCGCTACGCTTACCAGCACAGCTACTCCTCAAACGGTAACTGTTACCTGGACTATCAGCAACGGCGTGTGCACCGACAGCAAATCGTCTATCAAACTGATACTGAATGACGCTCCTACTGTAACAGTAGCTGCTGTGAACCCGGTATGTAACAGCAACGGTTCTTTCAACCTCGTGCTGTCTAACCCTACCGGCAACATCACTAAATACTCTATCAAAGCGGCTACCACTAGCGCTCTGCCTGCCTTCACTGACATCATCGATGCAGCATGGACCGGCGCTGGCACTATCCCGGTTAGCTTCCCTGCTACCACTCCTGCCGGTACATACAACTTTGTACTGACTATCCAGGATGGTAACAACGCTGGTTGCGTAGCTACTTATCCGTTCTCTGTGAAAGTACAGATACCTTCTACACCTCCTACTGGTGTCACTGTAAATGCAGCTGAAATCTGTGATAAAGGAGATGTAGTACTGACCATCAACGGTGGCAGTCTCGGTACAGATGAGAATGGCAATACCAATGCAACCTGGAAATGGTATATCAATGGCTGCCCTGGCACCGCAGGCAGCACACCGGTAACGCCGGATGCTGTAAGTGCGGATGGCAGAATAGCTACTTTCAAAAATGTATCTACTACCACTACCTGGTATGTACATGCAGAAAGTACTGGTGCTTGTGGTAACACTACCTGCGCATCAGCTACTGTAAAAGTCTACGAACTGCCGGCTAAAGCCAGCGCAGGAGAAGACAAAACCTACTGTAACGTTACTACAGACCTCAAGCTGACTGGTAATGATCCAGCTGCAGCTGGTGCTACCGGTCTGTGGACCAGCAACAATCCGAAAGCAATCATCCGTAAACCAAATCAACCGGTTACTGATGTGTACCTGCCAGTAGGTGAAACCGCTACCTTCACCTGGACTATTACCAACGGTAATTGCGCCATGACCAGTGATGATGTGGTGCTGACCAACTACGAAACTCCTGATGTGGCTCAGGCTGGCAAAGACCAGGAACATTGTAATGATGAAAACTTCACACTGAATGGTAATGTACCAAAACAGTTTGGTGCTACCGGCAAGTGGACAGCTTCTACAATGACCGGTGTAACTATTGCTGACGCCACCAAGGCTAACACTAACGTAACAGTTGCTGCCGGCACTACTGTTACCTTCACCTGGACCATTACCAATGGTACCTGTGCGGCCACCTCAGATGATGTGGTGATCACCAACTACGCTGTAGCTGCTGATGCTAACGCAGGTCCGGACCAGAAAGAATGTAACAAAACCGACAACTTTATCATGAAAGCCAACGCTCCAAGCGTGGCAACTGCTACCGGTATGTGGAAAGACATCAGCCGTGTACCAGGAAGAGCAACCATCCTTAGACCTACCGATCCGTTGACAGCGGTAACTGTACCAATTGGCGATACGGTAGTACTGGAATGGACTATCACCAACGGTGCATGTCAGACAACTTCCAGCCGGGTTACTTTAATTAACTACAAAACAGCCGCCAACGCTTCAGCCGGTGCTAACCAGGAAAAATGTAACAGTCTCGCCGACTTTGTGATGGAAGCCAATGATCCAGGCTCCTCCAGCGCTACCGGCACCTGGACAGATGTCAGCCGCGTACCAGGCAGAGCTACTATTTATGAGCCTCATAATCCGGCTACCAAAGTGAAAGTACCGGTTGGCGACACCGTAGTACTCCAGTGGACCATTACCAATGGAGAATGCGCCAGCACCTCCAGCCAGGTAACTCTGATCAACTATGCTAAAGCACTCGATGCCAATGCAGGACCTGATCAGGAAGCTTGTAACCAGCTGACCGACTTCACCCTCGCAGCTGATGCTCCAAGTGTACCAAGTGCAACCGGCTTCTGGTCTATCATTAAAGGTAGCGCGGTAATCAGATCTATTAACAGTCCTACTTCCAAAGTAAAACTGAATCCTGGTGACACCGTTACTTTACGCTGGACCATCACTAACGGCGTATGTAGCTCAACATGGGATGACGTAACACTGATCAACTACATGGCGCCAGTAACTGCCAATGCAGGACCTAACCAGGAACACTGCAACGACGCCACCTTCAACATGGACGCCAGCGATCCTGGTGTACCGGGTGCAAAAGGTGTATGGGTAGTGACCAGCAGCAATGCAGCCCTGATCAAAATCAGCAACGTCACCGACAGAAAAACTACGGTTATCGTACCTGCCGGTGAAACAGCCCAGCTGACCTGGGTAGTAAGCAACGGTAAATGCCCTGCTACCAGCAGCAGCGTAACGCTGATCAACCGTATGCCTATCATGGGTAATACAATCCTGGCCGACCAGACCGTATGTACTACTGAAACACCAACGGCTATACGTAGCAATACACTGACCGGCGGTAATGGTACTTACACTTACGTATGGCAACAAAGCACTACTGGTGCAACAGGACCATTCACCACTATCACAGGTGCCAACAGCGACACTTATCAACCCGGTCTGCTCAGCGCAGATATCTGGTACAGAAGGATCGTTACTTCAGGCGCTTGTATCAATAACATCAGCAACGTGGTGAAAGTTACAGTGGTAAATCAGCCTCCTGTAGCGGTATCTGTTCCGCCGGCTATTACTACCGAATGTGTACAGGGTAAAGATTACACTACCCTCTTCGGTAAACCGGTATTCAGTCATGCACCATATGATAATGTGTCTCTGAACGTAACTTATAACGACGTGACCGTAGTAGTCTCTCCTTGTATTACTACCATCACCCGTACCTGGACAGCTATCGACAGATGTGGATTGAGCGCGAAAGCATCTCAAACGATCACCGTACAGGATACCAAAGCACCGGTATTCATTACCAATGCTCCGGCCAACATCACTGTTGACTGTGACAAGGTTCCTGCTAAAGTAGACCTGATCGCCAAAGATGATTGCGCTGGCAACATCACCATCCAACCGGTAGAAGTTCGTAAAGACATCCCTGGTGCCTGCGGCAATAACTACCAGCTGATCCGTACCTGGACAGCCAAAGATGCCTGCAACACCGGCTTAACACTCACACAGGTGATCACTGTAAAAGACATGACCGCTCCTGTGTTCACCATGCGACCACCTGCAGACGTGACTGTTGATTGCGACAAAGTACCGGCCACTATCAACCTGACCGCTACCGACAACTGTACTCCTGGTGTAATCACCGTTACTTCCAGAGACTCAGTTGTACGCAAATCCACCAGCTGCGCCAGCAACTACACTATCTACCGTAAATGGACCGCGCTGGATGAATGCGGCAACGGCAACACCGTACAGCAGATCATCCTCGTACAGGACACCACCAGACCGGTATTCTCTATGCCTGCGCCTAAAGACACCGTAGTAGATTGTGATAAGGTACCAGCATGGCCTACCATCACTGCCAAAGACAACTGTACCGGTAACATCCAGGTGTTTACCAGCACCAAAACCCAGAGAACTCCTGGCGCTTGTGCAGGCAACTACATGGAAATCCGTACCTGGACAGCTACTGACGATTGCGGTAACAAAGCCACCATGCAGCAGACCATCACTGTACAGGATACTTCTAAACCAGTATTCACAGTACTGCCTCCTGCTGACACCACTGTTAACTGCGACAACATCCCGGCACCTGCTACCAATGTAACAGCAACGGATAATTGCAGCACTATGGGTAATGGCCTCACTGTAACACGCCAGACCATCACCGAATCAATACCGGGCGCATGCGGCAGCAACTACCGCATCATCAGAACCTGGATCGCGAAAGACGCCTGTGGCAACACCGCTACCATGAAACAGGTGGTAACTGTAAAAGACACCACCAGACCGGTGATCATGCCTGCTCCTGCAGATGTGACCATCTTCTGCCAGGACAAAATCCCGGCTGCTCCGGTACTCACCGCTACAGACAACTGTGATCCTTCCTTCCCGAAAAAAGCAACTTATAGTGAAGATCCTTATGTAAAAGACATCTGTAAAGGATACACCATCATCAGAAGATGGACCATCACCGACGCCTGCGGCAATAAAGCCAACGACGTAATACAACGTGTGATCATCATGCCTTGTCCGAAGCCACAGCTGGACGCTACCCTGCCAACCAACTGCTCTGACAATCCAAGAGTAGCATTGCAACCGGTAGGCAACGTGTCTATGCCAACCTTCACCCTCGTAGCAGTAACACCTGCCAACGCGGTACCTGGCCTGCCACTCACACAAAGCAGCAACCAGTTCAACCTGAACGGCGCTACTTCCGCGTCCTTTATCATGACAGATGGCAAAACCGGCTGTTCTTCCGATACAATGACATACCAGCTGAAATACATTCAGAAACCGGTTGTCAACCTCGGTAACGACACCACCATCTGCGGCGGCAACAACCTGGTACTGGATGCAGGCGCTTCCAACTTCGCCTACACCATCAAATGGTCTACCGGCGCCACCACACAACGGATCAAGGTTACACAGGCCGGTACCTACTGGGTAAGCGTAAGCAACGGTCAGTGCATAACTACCGATACCATTAAAGTGGGCCTGATCCCGACACCACTGGTAACTATCCCTGATACTACCATCTGCCGCGGACAGTCCGTGAAACTGGATGCTTACGTACAAGGCGCTACTTATCTCTGGAGCACTGGTGCCACTACC
Organism: Chitinophaga flava; assembly: GCF_003308995.1. NCBI lineage: Bacteria > Pseudomonadati > Bacteroidota > Chitinophagia > Chitinophagales > Chitinophagaceae > Chitinophaga > Chitinophaga flava. The sequence continues at coordinate 7,612 of NZ_QFFJ01000003.1, forward strand.
TCTTCTATCCTCGTAAGCACACAGGAACAATTCTGGGTGAAAGTGATGAAGAGCGCATGTATCACCATCGACACCGTGAAAGTGAGCGTTAATCCGCCACCAGATATCACACTGAGCCGTGACACAGCTATCTGCCCTGACCAGTCTATCATGCTCACCGTTACTTCCAACGGCGGACGCATCAAATGGCAGACAGGCGAAACCAGCAACTCCATCATCGTCAACAAACCCGGCGGTTATTGGGTAGCGGTAAGCAGAGACAACTGCGTGGTAAGAGATACCGTGAACGTAAGAATGAAACCAGGTATCAATGTAGACCTCGGACCTGACAGGAACATCTGCCCTGACGGCACCATCACCTTCGACGGTACCAACCCGGATGCAGTATCCTACCTCTGGAACGATGGCGACACCAATCCTGTGAAACAGGTATCCAAAGCCGGTAAATACAAACTGGCGGTAATGGACAAATTCTGCCAGCGCGTATACCTCGACAGTGTAAGGGTGAACATCACCGGCCTGCCGAAAATTAACCTGGGCAATGATACCGTGATGTGTATAGGTGAAACCCTGACACTCCGTGCGGAAGGTGGCGGCATCACCAGCGTACGCTGGGATAATGGCAGCACCTCACCCACCCTGCAGGTGACCAACGGTGGTACGTATACAGTGACTGTGTTCAATGATTGCGGCAGCGCAACAGACGACATCAGAGTTAACTTTACACAGTGCGAACCTAAACCACAATTCCCGAACGCCTTCTCACCAAATGGCGACGGACGGAATGACTTCTTCAGACCAATTGTACGCGGACCAATGTTTGAATACGAACTGCGGATCTTCAACCGTTGGGGTGAATTAATCTTCGTCTCCTCCGACAGCCACAAAGGATGGGATGGTAAATTCAAAGGAACACCTGTAGACATCGGCACCTACGTATGGTGGCTCACCTACAAGAAAGTAGCCGGCGGTCCTGCCAATGTTATCAAAGGCGAAGTGACCGTGGTAAGATAAAAATGTGTTGACCGAATACTCCTGTTATGCAGAAAGCATAAGGCCTCCGGGCTTTATGCTTTCTGCTTTTATATCCCCTTTCATTCTCTTTTTTGTGATTCTTTCCCTATCATTGTCGCTTAATCTTTTTGAGTTGTATGTTTAAGCATTGTGTCAGCGCATTAGTATTGACTGCTTGTAGTATTCTTCCGGGGAAAGCACAGTATACCGGTAATCTCGACCTGATCCCGCGACCAGCACATATTACCGCTGGTAGTGGATTTTTCAGGATGAATGCCAAAGGATTGATTTTTCCGGGGAAGGATTTCCGCCAGGCCGCCCAGCTCCTGCAAAAAATGGGTACCCTGCCTTCTGATGTAAAAGCAAGCCCTCACCAGTCTGCTATCATTTTCAAACGGGCAAACGCCGCTGCCATTCCACATCCGGATGGATACCAGATCAGCATCAGTCCGGCTAATGTAACTATACAAGCCCGTTCAGAAGCAGGCGCTATCAACGCCGCCCTATCCCTGCTCCAGTTAAGTCTGCTACAGCCCGACCCGTCTTTATTACCCTGTGCCAATATCAGCGACCAGCCTCGCTTTGGATACAGAGGAGTTCACCTCGACGTGTCCCGGAATTATTTTCCCACTGCTTATGTCAAAAGATTTATCGATCTGATGGCATTGTACAGGATGAATACCTTCCACTGGCATCTTACCGATGGCGCCGGCTGGAGACTGGAAATCAAACGTTACCCGGAGCTAATACGACAGGCCGCCTGGCGCACCCATGGCAACTGGAAAGAATGGTGGAAGAACGGCGATCGTCGCTATTCTCACGAAGGAGACCCCAATGCATACGGAGGTTACTATACACAACAGGAAGCCCGTGATATCGTGGCCTATGCTGCTGCCCGCGGTATTACCGTAATCCCGGAGATTGAAATGCCCGGACATTCTGAAGAAGTGCTGGCCATCTACCCGGAATTCTCCTGCTCCGGCATCCCTTATAAAAACTCGGAATTTTGCCTGGGCAACGATTCCACTTTTTCTTTCCTGCAAAATGTGCTGGATGAAGTGATCAGCATTTTCCCTTCAAAATATATTCATATCGGCGGCGATGAAGCTTCCACAAAAGCATGGAAACAATGTCCAAAATGCCAGCAACGCATCCAAGACGAACATCTGAAAGATGAAAAGGAATTGCAGAGTTATGCTATCCGTCGAATGGAGAAATTCCTGCTCTCCCGCCACCGCAAACTGCTGGGCTGGGATGAAATACTGGAAGGCGGCCTTGCACCGGAAGCAACAGTGATGTCATGGCGTGGTGAAAGTGGTGGTATCGCTGCTGCCAGAGAAGGACATGATGTGGTAATGACACCTGGCTCCCATTGTTATTTCGACAGCTATCAGGCGGACCCTGCTACACAGCCGGAAGCCATCAGCGGATATCTTCCGTTGGAAAAGGTATACAGCTATGAACCGGTTCCCCGTGAACTTAATGCTGCAGCCGCTCAACATGTACTCGGCGCTCAGGCCAATATATGGACGGAGTATATCCCCCATACCAACCACCTTGAGTATATGGTGTATCCCAGGCTGATAGCGCTTTCGGAAGTAGTATGGTCTGACACGCTGTATAAAAACTGGGACAATTTTCAACAACGCCTGCAATCACATTATCACTTACTCCAACGGCTAAACGTAAATTATTATCGTCCCTCCTATGTGGTGAATATCCATCCGGAGATAGATATCACACAACATCAGGCGGCCATCACCTTCAGCTCAGAACAGTACAAACCAACCATCCGTTATACACTGGATGGGAAAATGCCGGATAAAAATTCTTCCTTGTATACCGGTAGATTTACAGTGTCCGGCTCTGCGATCATAACAGCGGCCATCTTCCAGGATACAATAATGAAAGGCAAACCTACCGTACTGGCTGTGGATGATCATCTGGCGCTGGGTAAAAAGGTAATCTACAACCGGCCTTATAACGAGAAATATGCAGCACAAAAAGAAGCGACACTGGTAAACGGCTATCGCGGATCATTAACCTATGGAGATGGCCAGTGGCAAGGTTTTCTGGGAGATATGGATGTGACGGTAGACCTGGAGAAAGTAATATCACTGCACAATTTATCCATCAATTTTATGCAACTTACCGGCCCTGGTGTTTATATACCGGCCTGGGTAGAAGTACAACTTTCTGATGATGGTAAAAATTTCCGTACGGTGCAGCAGGTTAACAATGATGTCCCGGTGAGTCTGTCTACGCTGGCTTTCAAGGATTTTAAGTTTGATCTGAAAGATCAACAGGCCCGTTATATCAGGGTACACGCCCGCAATGAACAACGGGGATTTATGTTTGCGGATGAGATAATTGTATATTGATAAATTATTTGCAGGAAGATGCTTGTAGCATCTTCCTGCAAATAACCTTAACGGTTTAAGCGTAAAGCACGGCTACGTTCATAGTCCACCATGCCGTTAAAACCATTCACAGGTTTCAGCGCCGGTATTCCTACCCGGAGGTTGTCCAGTTCGGGAGTAGCTGTACGGGCTCCAGGAGCAGTAAAGCTGCCGTTGTTTATATAATTGACAATGGCTTTCAGATTGGCGTCGTCAGCTGTATTACCCCATGCAACATTGACGTAGTCTACGGCCGGAGCATCCACATCGATACCAGTATAATACCCTCCCACTCCGCTTGCGTTTTTAGTTTCGAAATTAATGGCGTACAAATCCGCCAGGTATTTCTGGTTATGGTTCTGATCAAAAACAGAAATGTTGAAATCAATGAATCCTACAGGTTTGCCATATGTTTTTTCACCCACCAGTTTTACAGTCATATATGGCTTCAGGTTGTTGAGGGTTAGCTCACTGGCCGAAGCAGTGCTGCCGCTGGTGATAAAGAACACATTATCCAGTGTGAGGCGGCTGGTAGCAGCTGCATAGTTGGTGGTAGTCGTCAGTTTCACATCAGAAATATGTGCCATGATCTTATCATTATAGATCGTGTTGTACATCAGGTTTCCGGCTGCGTTGGCTGGCGCAATAGCGTTGTCAAGATATTCCGCGGTAGAAACGGCACCACCTCCATTATAGCGCAGGTCTACGATCAGGCTGGTAACTCCCTGTGCCTGAAATTTGGAAAAGAGCTGGTCCAATACTGTTCTTGTGAAGGTAGCCTGTCCATTGGAATTGATCACACTGGAGAACGTATACATGGAGAAATAACCCACCTTCTTACTTACCTTGGTCGTTGGATTTGTTACCGTGAGCACGGAATCAAAAACAACCGGGTTGACATTATAGCTTCCTGTATTCAGTGTTTGGGTAAAGGTAGTATTGTCAGGCCGTCTGAATCCCAGTGTAACAGAGGAGCTGTTAAAAATCGCATCGTACGTTGATCTCAGGAAAGCATCGCTGGTGTTGATATTACTGTTCCCATTAACAGAGATAATTTCCCAGCCACGGGTAACACCGAGCTGACCAGCGGGACTGTTTTTATCTGCGTACAACACATAGATATGAGCATTGTTAGATCTGTCCAGCGCTACACCGTAATCAAAACCGAAGTCGCCTTTATTGGTGGCAGCGAATGTCTGTGCGGAAATACCGTTAAACAGCTTGTTGGTGAGTACGCCATTACGGTCCAGGAAACTGTAATGATCATATGGCTTGGTAGTTCCCGGGTTGATCGCATATGTTTTCATCGCCGCCAGCAAACTATCGGCATCGGCATACTTACTGTCCAGCGGATTGATCGACGGCACCTGTGAATACCAATAATATGTAGGCAAACCACGGGAAGGTGTTCTTCCTCCATCTGCATAAGTAACCTGCATAATCTGATACATCAGGTATTTCAGGGAGTCTTCATATTGAGACTGACTTCCGGTAGGGTTGTTAACAGGATTTGTTGTCGGGTCCGGAGACGTTTTATTGTCTTTGCGGCAGGCAATCAACATGATCACGCAGGCAATACCGGCGAAGGCTGCCCTGGCTCCTGAGGTAAACAGATTTTTATGCATAGCAATAGTTATGACAAATGAATTATGGGTGTGTTGCTAATGTTTGTCTGGTCCAGAATTCGTTGGAAAAGAACAACATCATGTTAAAATCGGGGTCCATCGCCATGCCGGGGCCGCCGCCCTGTTCTTTTGCTTTGGCCATTTTTTCTCGCATGGCTTTTTCGTGCTCCTTGCGTTCGGCATTACTGAGCGAATTAACTTTAAAACGATATGCGATCGGCTTATCGTATCCGGCAGGTATTCCTGCTGCGGTAAGGGGTACAGCCATTTCACATACCAGGTTGCCAGCTCCATCAAAAGTGGAGGCGGTACGGATACCGTAGGTGTTGTTTACCGGAATGTTGCCATCTGCAATACCGGTGAAGCCTTCCACTTTAACTTCCTTCACATTGGCCAGGATCTGCTTTTTCCATTCGTCCGCTACCTTTTGCCGCGATTCCTGAGGTACATCCGGTGTTGGAGCCGCTTCAGTGGTCAGGGGGAAAGTAAGGGTAGCTCCTCCTTTTTTCTTCCCTGTCGGATTGATGGATATACTCATTCCTGAGCGCATAATCCGCTGCTGGCTTAGTTTGTCGGGTACGCTGACAACGACGAACAACGTGTCCTTGTTATTAGCGATCGTATAAAAAAGCTTGGTATCGTTATTATAGAATTGTAGGGGCTTGGGCCATTCGGTGGCCTGGCCGTCTATTTTGATATGATCAGGGACCCACTTGTTGGGTTCACTGTCCTGCGCGTTTAGATTAACCTGGCATAGCAGGGCTGCTATCAATCCGGCCCCTGCTATACGTACTTTGATACTGTTCATGCGATTATTTGATTTCTGTTACGCCTGCAAGGTTAATAAACAAATCTGAAACAATTTACTGAAAAAGCGTATAAGCGGGAAAAAGAATCGACGAAAAGGCGTTAAATAAAGTTGGAAGGAAGACAAATGGTGATGTGGGTATGCAGCAGGAAGATATAAGGGAGAAGGGATTTTTGAAAAATCCCTTCTCCCTTATCAATACTATTATAAAACAATTAATACAGTAGTCTGGCCTTGATGGTATGTTTAACGTCTTTCAGCAAAGTAAGTGCTTCCTGAGACAGTTGTGTGTCTACGTCCAGCACCACATAACCAATCTGGTCGTTGGTTTTAAGATACTGGCCCAGGATATTGATTTTATTTTCGGACAGTGCAGTATTGATAGCAGACAGCACACCGGGCACGTTCTGATGCACGTGCAGGATACGGTGGGTATTTTCAATAGGCGGCACGCTGAGAGCCGGCACAGTATGAGAACCAAAGCTGGCACCTTTTTCCAGATAGTTAAGCAGTTTGCTGCTCACATCCAGGCCGATGTTGTGTTGGGCTTCCTCGGTACTGCCACCAATATGCGGTGTCAGGATTACGTTGGACAACTTCTGCAGCGGCGTGGAGAAAGCTGCACCATTTTTTTCCGGCTCTACCGGGAACACGTCTACTGCTGCACCAGACAGTTGTCCGCTTTCAAGCGCTTCTTTTAATGCTTCCAGGTCAACTACTTCCCCTCTCGCATAGTTCAGGAAGATAGCTCCCTTTTTAACATAAGACAGCGTTTCCTGATTGATCATATTTTCAGTAGACCTATTGGAAGGTACGTGCAGGGAAATGATGTCTGCCTGTTCGAACAGCTCTTTCAGAGAACGTTGTTGTACAGCGTTACCCAAAGGCAATTTGGTTTCAGCATCATAGTACATCACGTTCATGCCCATCCCTTCTGCCAGTACACTTACCTGGCTGCCGATGTTACCATAACCTACGATACCAAGTGTTTTACCCCTCAGTTCGTAGCTTCCTTTTGCTTCTTTCATCCATATGCCGTTGTGAGCGGCAGCGTTTTTGTCAACAATACGACGGATCAGAACGATAGATAAACCGATTACCAGCTCTGCTACGGAGCGGGTATTGGAGTAAGGGGCATTAAAAACAGCCACCCCATTTTCGGTGGCAGCTTTGAGATCTACCTGGTTAGTGCCTATACAAAAACAACCTATTGCCTGGAGTTTCCTGGCTGCTTCCAGCACTTTACGGGTAACCTGTGTTTTGGAACGGATTCCCAATAAATGAACATCCTTAATTTCATTGATCAGTTCATCTTCCCCGAGCGCGCCAGCCATTTTGCGCACACTATAGCCTGCGGAGGTAAATTCTGCCACAGCAGCGTCGCTAATATTCTCCAACAATAAAATGCTGATCTTTTCTTTCGGATAACTTGTAGACTTTACCTGTTCCATGATATTATAAAGAATTATATGTAAAAGTTGTTCATGCAATTGGCTTAATAATTGCGGTTACGCGGGTCAAACAAGGCACAAACCTACTCGATGTTGAGGAATTATCAAATACTATCATCATCAAATTAGATTTTTATCAAAAAAAACGCGCTTCCATCCTGTTTTTTTTGATGTTTATTAAGCAACGGGCTTAAAAATATATTAAAAGCTTGCCGAGAGTCAGGTAATATTTGGTACACAAACACAATGAGTATAATTTTAGCGCCTTGTATTTTATCGAGAGAGAATCAGCATTAAGTAAGTCAGTGAATCACCTCTAATGAAGCGATTGAAAGCAGTAAGCATCATCTTATCTATCACAGGTATTGCCATTATCTCCAGTTGTCAGGGCAATGCCGCGCGTAACAAAGCAAGCAGAAAACAAGCCATATCAGACAGTACTTTGTACACGCTCAATTTAACGGCAGCGCAAAAAGAGGCTATCCTCAAAGCTCCGCGCACCATGCAGTTACAACAGGAACTGAGTTCATTTTACAGCAACAAACTACTACGCAGTGGCTTCAACGGAGCCATCATTGTTGCTAAAAAAGGTGTCATCATTTTCGAGCAATATCATGGTTTCGAAAATTACCGCACCAAAAGTCCGGTCATGGACAGCTCATCATTTCAGCTTGCCTCCATTTCCAAAACCTTTACCGGCGCTGCTGTATTATGGCTGGCCGAAAAACAGAAGCTAAGCCTGGAAGACTCACTGCAGAAGTTCTTCCCACATTTTCCTTATAAAGGTATCAAAGTACGCATGCTGCTGAATCATCGCAGCGGCTTGCCCAACTATCTGTATTTCTGCGACAGCCTGGTAAAAGACCAGTCTGGTTTCCTTACCAATGATGAGGTGATCAGACTAATGGAACAGCATAAGCCGCGTATTCAGCATCTGCCGGATACTCACTTCCAGTATTGCAATACCAACTATCTCCTGCTGGCTTCGATTATTGAAAAGGTCAGCGGACAAAAATATGCAGACTTCATGCAGCAGACATTTTTCAGGCCGCTGCATATGGTCAATACTTTTGTATATGACCCTACCTCTTCACCTCATCCTCATCAGACCCAAAGCCATAAGTACAACGGGCAGGCAGAACCCGATACTTATTTCGACGGAGTGATGGGCGATAAAGGTATTTACAGTTCCGCACGCGATATGCTGAAATGGGACCAGGCACTGTATTCCGGTCACCTGCTTGACTCAGCCACACTGAAAGCTGCCTACACACCTTACAGTCATGAAAAAGCAGGCATCCGTAACTATGGGCTGGGCTGGCGACTGATGGTATATCCGGACAGCACCAGAAACATTGTTTACCACAACGGCTGGTGGCATGGCAACAATACTGTGTTTTACCGTTTTGTGGAAGATACCACCACCCTGATCATCCTCGGCAACAAATATAATCGCGGCATATACCAGGCTGTAAAGCCTATCCGGGAAATGCTGGGACATGATGATGGTGAAGAAGCCGGAGCAGAATAAATACCCAAAGGATTTTTAAACCAGTCGTATAAAAATAGAGAAGCGAAGATTACCACAGCATGGTCATCTTCGCTTCTCTATTTTATCTAAAAAAGATACCGGCCTACCCGTGTTTTCTGTTGGGCAGCACGTTATCTCTTGTCCAGGTAATTTCTCCGGTGAAAGCGTGTTGTCTTACCGGGCATGCATCCTTCAGGCAATAGTGGCAGCAGGAAGGAATACAGGGATCCATATGAATAAAAAATTCTACTTCTCCCTCTTCAAACTCTTTATTGACCAGTACTTCCACCTTTTTCACTTCATCATGCGCTTCATTAAGACTCAGGTAATAAGGCATGGTAATATGGCAATCGATATGGTAGTTGTTGCCGTATTGTTGCACTCTCATATTATGAACGTCTATCCAGTTAGGCACCCGGTGAGACGACAGGATAGCAATCACCTTGTCCACCACTTTCATATCTGTTTCGTCCATGAGGCCGGAGATAGAACGGCGCATCAGCTGGTAACCTTTAGTCAGAATCAGTATACTCATTAGCACGGAAACTGCAGGGTCCAGCCAGTTCCAGCCGGTATAGTGAATTACACTCAGGGCAACTATCAGCCCTGTGCTGCTGTATACGTCTGTCATGATATGCTGACCATTACCGCTGATGGTAATGGAGCCCAGTTGCCTGCCAGCGCGGATCAGGTACAGTCCCAGTAACAGGTTGGCAACAGTGGTAGCTCCCAGCAGCCATAAGCCGCTTTCCATGCTATGCAACTCTTTCGGGCTGATGAAATACTGCACCGCTTTAAAAAGGATGAGCATACCCGCAAAAAAGATCATGGCACCTTCGAAGCCGATGGAGAAAAATTCCACCTTACCATGTCCATAAGGGTGATTGGCATCTTTGGGCTTGCCGGAGAGGTAAATACTGTAGCAGGCAAAACCACCGGCGACTACGTTGATGATAGACTCCATTGCATCAGAGAGGATGGCTACGGAGTGGGTCATGTAAAAAGCTACGAATTTGGCCACCGTTAAGATAAAACTAACGATAAGCGACACCAGGATGACGCGTAATTCTCTTCTAAGCAAGGATTCAGATTGAGTGTATGATAAACCGCAAAGGTAAGGTTATTCTGAAAACGGGAGTGGTATCTGGTCTTGAAAATTAATATTCCGGTAACACCCTTCAACAGAAATTTTCCGATCTTAATAGGCATATCCCGTTCCTCATAACAATTTAAATCCTAACGTAAACCTATAAACGAAAATGACAAATAGAGAAATCCGGGCTACCGCTATTGTGGACGAGCTCTTCGGGTTGTATGAGCAGCATGGCCATCATGCTTACGGAGAGCAGGTGACCATGTTGATGCATATGATGCAATCGGCGCTGATAGCGGAACAGACAGGCTTTGATGATGAGATGATACTGGCGGCTTTTTTACATGATATTGGCCATTTTTTTGAAACAGGCGGGCAGATGGACATTTACGGAGCCAGGGCCCACGACACTATCGGTTATCGTTATCTGGTATCCTGTGGTTTTCCGGCGAGAATGGGTCAGCTGGTGGCCAGCCATGTGGCAGCCAAAAGATACCTGACCTGGACAGACAGTGCCTACTATGAAACCCTCTCCGAGGCGAGCAAGGAAACATTACAGTACCAGGGTGGCCCGATGACGGAATCCGAGGCCATGGTGTTCAGGGCAGACCCTTTGTTTGAACAGTATATACAACTGAGGATATGGGATGATATGGGGAAGGATCCTGATATGCCGGTAGCAGCAACAGACCTGGAACGTATGCGGGACAAAATGTTGCGTTATCTGCTGGCCTATGGGCAACTGGAAGAATAATTTTATATTGCTGTCTATGGATTTACGCAAAAAAATACTGACAGCGCATAATAAAGAACATTCTCTCTATATCGCGGGCTGGATTGGGCAGGATGCCCAGCGTTTTGCCCAGTTGATGAAACTCTTTCTGGAAGATGAGTACCGGGTAGTACAGCGGAGCGCCTGGATTATCAGTATTGTAGCAGACCAGCATCCTTCCTTACTGGAGCCCCATTTACGGGATATGGTCAGCCGGATGGATATGCCGGGACTGCCTTCTGCGGTGAAGCGTAATGTGCTGAGGGTAATGCAGGATATGAATCTACCTCCCGAACTGCATGGAGAGGTGATGAATGCCTGTTTTCATTATATAGAAGACCCTAAAGAAATGATTGCTATCAAAGCCTTCTCTATGACGGTGCTGGCCAATCTGGCCAAAGCATATCCGGATATTAAAAACGAGATCCGGGTGGTATTGGAGGATCTGTTAGAACACGATCCTTCGCCCGGTATTCGTTCAAGGGCAAGGAAAGTGATGAGCTCTCTTTGACAAACAAAAAGGCGGCACAACAAGTATAAGCTACTTGTTGATGCCGCCTGTATAAGTTAAAGATGCCAGTTAAGCTTAAGCCTTTTCTTCAGGTTTGCTTTCAGTAGCACGCGGTTCCCTTGGTTCCCTTGGTTCTCTTGGCTCCCTCGGCTCTTTTGGTTCTTTTTCTTTCTTCTTGGCTCCTTTCGGGGCGAAGATGGCGATCATACGCTTACCTTCCATGGTGGGCATGCTTTCGAGGCCACCTACCTCAGCCAGCCTTTCGGCAAACTTCAGCAGGATCAATTCTCCACGCTCCTTAAACATGATCGCACGGCCTTTGAACTGTACATAGGTTTTCACCTTGTTACCTTCTTTCAGGAAGCTTTCAGCATGTTTAGCTTTAAAGTCGAAGTCATGATCGTCGGTGTTAGGCGTAAAGCGGATTTCTTTCACCTCGCTTTTATGCGCCTTAGCCTTCATTTCTTTTTCCTTCTTCTTCTTTTCGTAGAGGAATTTATTGTAGTCGATGATGCGACAAACAGGGGGTACTGCGTTTGGAGAAATTTCAACGAGGTCCAGGCCTTGTTCTTCGGCCATACGCAACGCATCCTCGGTCCTGTAGACGCCCACCTCCACATTCTCACCTACCAGTCTGACCTCAGGAACGCGTATCATCCTGTTGGTCCGGTGTTCTTGTTGTTGTTCCCTGCGGAAATTTGGGTTTTTACCCCTATTATTACCGCCAAAATTTGGTCTGGGTTTTTGTTGCATTAAAAAAATTAAAATTTATTAATTAATTGTCCAAAGTCCATGGTCCACATTACACGCATGGACCAGAGACAACATATACAAAAGTAAGGGGAAATTTCAGTGCAATTAACATACCTGATTCAAGGAATGTTCATTGTTTTATATACTTTTTTTCCACATTTGAAATTGCTTACTCAATTGGCTTGCGGTTGATGACTTCTTCATTCACCGTTGCGATGAATTGTTCCAGGGTCATGGTTCCGAGGTCCCCTTTAGCCTGACGGCGTACTGCCACTGTATTATCAGTAGCTTCTTTTTCACCGAGGACCAGCATGTAAGGGATTTTAGCCAGTTCTGTATCGCGGATTTTCTTACCTATTTTTTCACTCCTATCGTCAATCTCTGCGCGAATTTCCGCTTTTTTTAGCAATTCTGCCACTTTTTCTGCATAGGCCTGTGTCTTCTCACTGATGGGCAGGATTTTCACCTGGGTAGGTGCCAGCCAGAGTGGGAATTTACCACCACAGTGTTCTATGAGAACAGCGATGAATCTCTCCAGTGAGCCAAACGGTGCACGGTGGATCATTACCGGGCGGTGCCGCATGTTATCTGCACCGATGTATTCCAGTTCAAAACGTTCGGGCAGGTTATAGTCTACCTGAATGGTACCCAGCTGCCATTTACGGCCCAGGGCATCTTTCACCATGAAGTCGAGTTTGGGACCATAGAAGGCAGCTTCACCGTATTCGATCACTGTCTTCAGTCCTTTTTCAGCGGCAGACTCGATGATGGCCTGCTCTGCAAGGTTCCAGTTCTCTTCAGAACCGATGTACTTGCTGCGGTCTTCCTGATCACGCAGAGATATCTGTGCGGTGTAATCAGTAAAGCTGAGGCTGTTGAACACATACATTACCAGGTCGATCACCTTCTGGAACTCTTCTTTTACCTGATCCGGGCGGCAGAACAGGTGAGCATCGTCCTGAGTAAATCCTCTTACACGGGTAAGACCGTGGAGTTCACCATGCTGTTCGTAGCGGTACACGGTACCAAACTCGGCAAAACGCACAGGAAGATCTTTGTAGGACTTGGGCGAGCTCTTGTACAGTTCGCAGTGGTGCGGACAGTTCATTGGTTTCAGCATAAACTCCTCACCTTCTTCCGGTGTATGGATAGGCTGAAAACTGTCTTTACCGTATTTCTCGTAGTGACCGGAAGTCACGTACAGATTTTTGTTACCGATATGCGGTGTTACTACCGGCAGATAACCGCTGGCAAGCTGAGCTTCCTGCAGGAAACGCTGCAGTCTTTCACGCAGCATAGCACCTTTAGGGAGCCACATAGGAAGACCGAGACCTACTTTTTCAGAGAAGGTGAACAGTTCCAGTTCCTTGCCCAACTTACGGTGGTCACGTTTTTTCGCTTCCTCAATCAGTGCCAGGTATTCATCCAGCTCTTTCTGGTTAGGGAAGGTAATACCGTAGATGCGGGTGAGCATTTTGTTTTTCTCGCTACCCCTCCAGTAAGCACCAGCAATGCTGGTCAGCTTGATTGATTTAATAAAGCCGGTATTAGGGATGTGTGGTCCGCGGCAGAGGTCTGTAAAGCCTCCCTGTGTATAAAATGTGATGCTTCCATCAGGCAGTTCATTGATGGTTTCCACCTTATAGGGATCTCCTTTATCGGTGAAATAGGCCAGTGCGTCTGCCTTGCTTACATCCTTGCGTATGTATTCGCTGTTCTTTTTAGACAGCTCTACCATTTTAGCTTCGATCGTCTTCAGGTCATCGTCGGAAATGGTGCGGTCGCCCAGATCAATATCGTAGTAAAACCCGTTTTCAATAGAAGGACCATACCCCAGTTTCACACCAGGATACAATGCTTCCAGGGCTTCGGCCATCAGGTGCGCAGAGGAGTGCCACATGGTAGATTTACCATCTGTATCCGTCCACGTCAAGAGCTGCAACGTTGCATCCGTTGTAATCGGGCGTGTAGCATCTACTACCTGCCCATTAACTTTTGCTGCCAATACTTTACGTGCCAATCCTTCGCTGATGGATTTGGCAATGTCCAATGCAGTTGCTCCCGATTCATACTGACGAACTGCGCCATCCGGAAAAGTGATATTTATCATACGTTTTACTATTAGCGTCATACTTTTTTATATGCGCTATATTTCCTTTATAAAATGTTTGCGAAGTTAAGAAATAGTTTGTTAGCTTTTGCTTAGTCCGCCATTGAATTACAGGATTTTAAAAATAATTATCTGTACGGCGGTGGGGTATCAGTCCTGAAAGTTAACAAGTAAACAAATATAACAAATTTGCCTCACTTTAAAAAACGGCTGATCGGCGAATTCTCAAAAACCTGACAAAATCGTTATTGCACAATGACGATAACAGGAGAAAAAACTCACCGTTTTTTCCTGGATTACCAATGAGTCCAAAAAACGATAGAACCCGCTACTACAAACGCACTAAACAGCTACCACTCCTTTCATCTCCTCTTCTTCCCAAAAAGAAATGCAAAAAAAATACTGTGCAAAAAATTGGGATGATCAATGACCCGGGATACCTTTGTCATATCATTCAAAAATATTCATCATGTGCAAATCAAATCATAAAATCATATGATAATGAATTTAATACATTAAACTTCCAGTGAAAGCTGCTAAAGGAAAGGATCAATAAGGTGGAAGCCGATTTATCGAAGATGGAAAACTGGGAATGGCGCAAGTTTGATCCTATCAACTACCATTTTAAGGAAAGCTGGATGAGCTGGAGAAAATGGCAAAGCAAGCTAAATGGGACTTTTTAAAGAACACTTTGTTTAAACCAAATCAAAATTTATGTTCGCTAACAGTCTAAAAATTTATGACATATTCAGGCTTGACCTACATCTCAGTGATGATAAAGCTATGGAACTCGTCAATGAACTGGACACCACTATCTGTTCCCACTATGACGAAAAGCTAAGTACCCTGGCCACCAAGGCGGAGCTACAACTATTGGAAGTAAGAATGGAAAACAGCATCCGGGAGATCAAAGAAACCATGGCCACCAAAGCGGAACTAAAGGAGGTGGACAACAAAGTGGAACAACTCAAAATCCAAATAGAGCAAACACTAGTCACCAAAGATGCATTCGTAAAAGAAATGAAAGATTTGAGAGCAGAAATAAAATCCGATTTTAAAGAGGTATTCGACAAGATGGATAATATGAACAACAAGATGGATGGTTTAAACAATAACTTGAACAACAAGATCGACGCCAATTACAAAGACCTCAACAAATTCATCAAAATCATAGGAGTGGTAAAAGCCGTTATCATCCTCTCCGGCATTCTCGGGCTTCTTATGGCATTTAAAAAATAGCCCCTCCTTCACCTATTTTCATTAAAATCTGAAATTATACGTTACAGAAGGGATGATCGGAAACAATGACACCTGCTTGGCTTTTACCGTCAAAGACCCATCAGCAACACCTCCCTCCTGATCAAAATAAATAAAATAGGGATTCTTCCGGCTGTACACGTTGTATATAGAGAAGGTCCAGCTACTCTTAATCCGTCTCTTTTCTTTTTTAGGCTTCGGTGTATAGATAGCCGACAAATCCAACCGGTTGTAGGAAGCCATACGATATGAATTGATATTCCCGTAACCTTGTATCAGCGTACCTTCCATGAAATAAAAGCGTTCCGGTAATGTGGTAGTATTACCTGTCCCATAAATAAACACACCCGACAAACTCCAGCGCTTGTTCAGTTCCCAGGTAGCTACAGCCACCAGATCATGACGACGGTCGTATTTGGCCGGATACCGTTTTCCGTTGTTCAACTGTGGGAACTCCCGCCAGGTCCAGGCCAGCGTATATCCCAGCCAGCCCGTAAGCCTCCCCTTTTTCTTGTTGATAAAAAGTTCCGCACCATAGGCCTGCCCCTTGCCGAAAACAAAGTCCAGCTCCGGATCGGTCAGCGAAGGCGTATATCCTTCCCGGTACTCGATCTGATTACTCATATCTTTGTAATAGACTTCCAGAGAGGTCTCATAAATATTTTCCTTAAAGTTGCGGAAATAGCCAGCTGAATACTGCCATGATAGCTGGGGTTTTACCAGGTAAGTACTGGGCACCCACACGTCTGTAGGCAACGTAGTACCGGCATTGGAGACCAGGTGTATAAACTGGTAATTACGCGTCACGGATGCCTTTACAGAGCTATGATCATTCCAGGCATACCGCAGGATAATACGCGGTTCGAGGCCCCCATAACTCCTGACCGGCTGGCCACTTGCATATTTTATACTGTCTATCGGCCTGCCGGAAGCATCCCTGGCATAACGTATATAGGGCCCAATCTGCATAAAACCGCTATAACGCACACCTGCATTGAGTTGCAAACGAGGGGATATTTCCCAGTCATCCATCAGATAAACACCTATTTCATGGGCATATTTCTTAAACGCATTCTCCGGACTGAATTTGGTAGAGTCCTGTCCCCCACTCACCGTACTGGGTGTAAACACATGGTAGATATAGTTTCCGCCAAACCGGACATGATGCCGGGTGCTTAAAAAATAATCCAGATCCAGCTTGGCATTTGCATCACGGATACCGGAAGACAACCTTATATCAAAATTATTTTGCAGGGCGCTGAACTGAAATTTATAGTCATTATAAATCAGGGACGTATTGGCAAACAGCTTGCTGTTGAACACATGGTTCCAGCGTAAAGTAGCAGTACTGTTGCCCCAGGGGATCTTCACTTCAAAACGGCGGTTGGAACTGGAGAAACTGAAGACATCCCTTCCCAGATAACCGCTCAGGAACAGACGGTCTTTATCGGAAAGGATATAGTTCATTTTCATATTAAGGTCATAGAAATAATAACCGGAACCGCTATAGGAAGTGTTTTTGATAAAGGGTTTGGTGATAAGGTCAATATAGGTACGACGGCCGGAGATGATGAAGGAGGCTTTGTTTTTTTTGAGAGGTCCCTGGAGTGACAGCCGCGAGGCAATGAGGCCTATCCCTCCTTCTCCCTGGAAAGTTTTATTGTTACCTTCCTTCATGGCAATATCAACTACAGAAGAGAGCCGTCCGCCATAGTTGGCGGGCATACCGCCTTTGATCAGCGTTGTATTTTTGATGGCATCTGCATTAAAGACGGAGAAAAAACCGAACAGATGGCCGGTGTTATAAACAGGGGCTTCGTCCAGCAGGATCAGGTTCTGATCGGGTCCGCCACCGCGTACATAAAAACCAGCATTCCCTTCTCCTGCAGCCTGTACACCAGGCATTAGCTGCAGCGCTTTCAGCACATCCACCTCTCCCATCAGTGCCGGCAGCTTCTTTACATCAACAGCTGTCATTTCAATACGTCCCATGTCTGTACTTTTTACATTCGCATGTTGCTGCTGCCCGGTAATCACCACCTCCTGGGCCACATAGGAATGTGGCAGCATTTCCATGTTCCGGACGGTATTGCTGCTCAGGTTGAAGATAAAGGCTTTGCTTTCATAGCCAACAAAAGAATAAATTATTGTATAGGTGCCCGCAGGCAGTGTAAGAGAGTAAAAGCCGTAGTTGTTGGTTTGTACGCCAGTACCGGCATCTTTTACCTGAATAGTGGCTCCTGGGAGGAATTCGCCGTTGGTACTATCTTTTACATACCCACTAAGGGTATAGCGCTGCGCCTGTACAGACACGCAGGCAATAAGGATCATCAGGAAAGTAACCGCATTACAGACAATCTTCATAGTACTGTCTATTGTTCCGGGGTTTGGCCAGGACAATAGACAGTAATTTACGATTTACCTTTCAAGTAATTACTGATAACTTAAAGTATCTTTTGTTTCGCCGCAATGCAGCATCTTCTTTCCGAAGTAAGGATTGAGGATTTCAGGTTTCTCACTGAGCCAGTAGGCGCCTTTGTCATCGAATGCCATGGGGCAATACTGATGGTAAACGGTTTTTCCTTTCAGCCCTGTATTCTTAACCAGGTCGAATAACATATCAGACACCATCTGGAAAGAGGCACGTTTACCCTCCAGACCTGTTTCGCCTTCAAAGCCGGCCAGTTCAGCACTGATGCTGCCGGTGGTGCCGGTAATGATGCCTAAATGGGAACTATCCATCTGCAGGCTTTGAACCGGTAAACTGTCCATATGTTGTTTCAAGACTGCCGCCGCATTGTTGGCCGCCACGCTGTCTGCTTTTACCAGGGCATCTGCCAGCTGATAATAGGAGTGCATCGCCAGCTGCAAGGAGTCGTAATACACCTGGCTATATGGCGCCTGCAAAGCTGCTGCAGGTGCAGTAGCTGCTTCTTCTGTCGTTTTCGGGGCAGCCTGCTGACATCCATACAAAGCAGCTGCTATCAAAAAGGTCCCTATGGGAACACGTACGCTAAAGTTCATAGATGGTAGCATTTTAAGGCGATAGCATCGCCCAGCAAAAGTAGTAATAATAAGCGGACTGAAAATCAGGCAGAAAATGTTAAAATCTTAATCTCCATTAAATCTTTTTAATTTCTAATTAATTATTAAACAACCAGTAATGCATATAAATTATACAAAAAACAGCTAAACATTAAAATGATATAAGTTCTGGTTACCTTTGCACGTTTTTATACAATTTTTGATTCTATGTTAATCGCATTACAGGACATTACTTTTGAGTTTGGATCCAGGGTTATCCTGGAAAATTCTTCCTGGCATATTGAGCCGGGTGATCGCGTTGGCCTTATCGGACTGAATGGAACTGGCAAGTCAACCCTGCTGCGTATTATCAACGGCGAATATTCCATTTCCAAAGGAAGCGTCAATAAAAGTAAGAACCTGACGATTGGGTTCTTCAACCAGGACCTGCTCAGCTTTGAAACACAGGAGTCGATCCTCACCGTAGGTATGATGGCTTTCGGCAAAGCGCTGGAACTGGAGAAGGAAATCGAAAGGCTCACCAAAGAGCTGGAACATGACCAGACAGAGGAATTGCTGCATCAGTTCAGTGATGCCCTTCATGAATTTGAGGCGCTGGACGGTTACAACATGAAGCACAAAACCGCTCAGGTGTTGGAAGGCCTTGGTTTTACCACCGCCGACCTGGACCGCCCCTATAGCGAGTTTTCTGGTGGATGGCGCATGCGCGTTCTCCTGGCCCGCCTGATCCTGCAGCAGCCCGATGTGCTTATGCTTGACGAGCCCACGAACCACCTCGACCTTCCATCCATCGAATGGCTG
Source organism: Chitinophaga flava (assembly GCF_003308995.1). Classification (NCBI taxonomy): domain Bacteria; kingdom Pseudomonadati; phylum Bacteroidota; class Chitinophagia; order Chitinophagales; family Chitinophagaceae; genus Chitinophaga; species Chitinophaga flava. Next base: position 26,782 of record NZ_QFFJ01000003.1, read on the forward strand.
GAACGTTATCTGGTAGGCTATAATGGCGCCGTGATCATCGTATCGCATGACCGTTATTTCCTGGACCGTATGGTGAACAAAATCGTGGAAGTATACCAGCAGGAACTGCACCACTACGCAGGATCCTATGCCGACTATGAAGTGGAGAAAGAACTGCGCCGCGAAATGCAGCAAAGGGCTTACGAAAACCAGCAGGACTACATCCGTCAGCAGGAACGCTTTATCGAGCGTTTTAAAGCAAAAGCCTCCAAAGCCGCACAGGCACAGAGTATCGCCAAAAGGCTTGATAAACTGGAACGTGTGGAACAGGTAGACAATGGTCCTTCTAAAATCAAGATGAACTTCACCGTAGACAAAACACCGGGCAAGATCCTGTGTACGCTGAATAATATCAGCAAAAACTATGGTGATATTCAGATATTAAAAAATACCAGCGCCGAAATCAACAGAGGCGACAAAATTGCCCTGATAGGTGCCAACGGTAAGGGTAAATCCACCCTCCTGCGTATCATAGCGGGTATGGAAGCCATGGAAGGAGAACGGGTTCCGGGCCATAACGTAGTCACCAGCTTCTATGCCCAGCATCAGCTGGAATCGCTGGACCTGAGCAGTGAGATCCTGGACGAGCTGAAAAACTTCGGCTCCGGCCGTACAGAGCTGGAATTACGCCAGCTTCTGGGCTGCTTCCTCTTCACCGGCGATGACGTATTTAAAAAGATCCGTATCCTCTCCGGAGGTGAAAAAGCAAGGGTAGCCCTGGCCAAGACCATCATCAGCCAGGCCAACTTCCTCATGCTCGATGAGCCTACCAACCACCTGGACATGAACTCCGTGCAGATGCTGATTGATTCCCTCGCCAAATACGAAGGCAGCCTGGTACTCGTATCGCACGACCGTTATTTTGTAAGCCAGACCGCTAATAAGATCTGGGAAATCGTTGACGGGGAAATCAAGGAATTTAAAGGCACCTACACCGAATACGAAGAGTGGAAAAAAAGAATGGCCGCACAAGCGCAGGCACAGCAGGCTCAGGTGAAAGCCCCTGCCGCCAGCGAAAGTAAAAAAGAAAACAAACAGGCGCCTGAAGCCAGTACCCCCGCTCCCGCCACCAAAGGCGCCATCAATAAGGATGTACAGCGGGAACTGCAAAAACAGCAGAAACAGTTTTCACAGGTAGAAGGGCAACTGGCCAGCCTCAAAGAACGTAAAGCCAACCTGGAAGCCTCCTTGGGCAACCCAGGCACCTATAATGACAGAACTAAATTTGCCCAGGTAGAAAGCGAATACCAGGAAGTATTGAAATTCCTCGAGAGAGCCAACGAACAGTACGAACAATTATTCGAGAAAATCATGCACCTGGAAGCCAACCTGGTAAGCTAAATCCATTACGAATGATGAATTACGAATTGATCACCATTCGTAATTCATCATTCGTAAGGATCATAAAATCTCCCTTTATGCAAAAAATACTGGTGGTGGAAGATGAAGTCAAAGTAGCCAACGCCGTTAAAAAGGGGCTGGAAGAAAATGGTTTTGATGTGGAAGTAGCATACGACGGGCGGATGGGGAAAAGCCTTGCTGCCAGTAATCACTACGACCTCGTCATTCTGGACCTCAACCTGCCCCATAACAACGGATACGAACTCTGCGAAGTCATCCGCCGTAAAAACAACCGTGTACCGGTGATCATGCTCACCGCACTGGGAGGTGTGGAAGATAAAATGCAGGCATTTGAACTGGGAGCCGACGACTATCTGGTAAAACCCTTTGATTTCCGGGAACTGCTGGCACGTATCCGTGTATTCCTGAAACGCGCCGGATCTGAAGCCCCACACAGTACACAGTACAAGATCACCATTGCCGACCTGGAAATAGACCGTGAGAAAAAAGAAGTAACCCGTGGCGGCAAAAAAATTGCCCTCACCGCCAAAGAATACCAGCTGCTGGACTTCCTCGCCTTGCATAAGGGTAAAGTCATTTCCAAGCTGACCATTGCCGAAAAGGTCTGGGACATTGATTTTGATACCGGTACCAACGTCATTGAAGTATACATGAATTTCCTCCGCAAGAAGATAGATAAAGACTTTGAACAGAAGTTACTACATACCAAAACCGGTATGGGATACTATCTTGCGGAAGAATAACCCTGCATGAAGATAAAGTATAAAATAGCACTGTATTATACACTATCAGCTTCCCTGATGCTGATCGCCTTTGCCGTGCTCGCTTATTATTTTTCTGCCAAATCCAGAAAAGCTGAATACCTCGAAAGACTCGAATACCGCGCCCGGTCTATCGCCAATGTAATTATTGAAGACGGCAACGTAAAGGTAGATCTGTTACGTAAGCTGGACCGTACCACTTTCCAGGACCTGTACAAGGAGACTATCCTCGTATACAATCCATCCTACGACCTGCTATACAGCAACCTGAAAGACACTACCATCCGTACTCACCGTAGTCTGCTGGATTATATCAAACAAAATAAACTATACAGCTACGATAAGGGCAACGGCGAAGTAGTAGGTGTGTACTACACTGAAGGCGACATGTCGGTGGTCGTGCTGGTATCTTCCTTTGATAAATACGGTTTCCAGAACCTGCAAAACCTTCGTCAGATACTACTGCTGGAACTGGTCACCGCTGTTCTCATCCTCGTGGGCGTGGGGTACTTCTTTGCCCGGAAAATGGTACAGCCCATCGACCGGCTGGTACAACAGGTAGACAGTATCAACGCCAATAATATGCAGGATGCCCAGGTGGCTGTTAAAGGAAAAGATGAAATTGCCACACTGGGCGCTAACTTCAACACCATGCTGCAACGTCTGAGCGACTCCTTTGACCTGCAGAAAAGTTTTGTCAGCAACGCCTCGCATGAACTGCGTACTCCCCTCGCCGCCATCATCAGCCAGTTGCAGGTAACCCTGTCGAAAGAACGAACCAAAGAAGAATACCAGTCGGTGCTCGCCTCTGTACTGGAAGATGCTGAAAACCTTTCAGACCTCTCCAACGGGCTGCTTCAGCTGGCACAGTCAGAGCTGAACCAGGAACAGTTTGTATTCGCCAGTGTGCGGATCGACGAACTGCTGATGGACATGGCTAATCTGATTCGTTTAAAACAGAAGGCCCACAACAAGGTGGATATTCAGTTTATCAAAGTACCGGAAAACGAACTGCTGGTGACCTGCTTTGGTAATGAAAGTCTGCTGAAAGTACTTTTCCTGAACCTTGTAGACAATGCCTGCAAGTTTTCTCCGGACAACAGTGCACATGTATGCATCGATTTCTTTACCCAGTACCTTACTGTACAAATCAAAAATCAGGGGCCGCTTATCACTGCCGATGAGATCAACAAAATCTTCGAACCATTTTACCGTGGCGAAAATGCGCACCAGACGCGCGGTCATGGCCTGGGACTTTCTATCTGTAAGAAGATCGTTCAGATACATAATGGCCATATCACGGTAACCTCCAATGAAGAAGGCAATACTTTCACGGTGATACTCCCGCATCTCTGATCTCATCTTATCTTAATGCTTTTTTAATATGATTTTAATACATCTTAAAGCCGTCTTTAATTTGGCTTGGGGAGCTTTGTACCATGAAAATTGGCATTATGCGAACCAAGACGGCACTGATTCTATCAGTATGCATTATCAGCCTGGGCATTATACAACCTATACAGGCACAATCTCCCGCTAAAACGGTCACTCTTCAGGCCGTGGAAGACTCCTTCCTGGTTAAGAACTATCTGTTACTGGCACAACGTTACCAGATCGATGCCTCCAAAGCATTGACACGTCAGGCAAAATTATGGAATAACCCATCATTCAGCACGGTACTGGGTTTCGGTAGTACAGACAAGGTCCAGCCCTTTAAGGTAGGCTCCGGAGGGGAAACACAGTACACCATCGACCAGCTGATACAACTGGCAGGTAAAAGAAACAAAAACATCCAGATCGCTGCAGCTGCCACCAGGATGAACGAGGCTACCTTCGATGAACTGGTGCGTACCCTTCGCCTGCAGCTGCGCGAAAACTTCTACACCCTTTACTACCGCCGTCAGACAGGCAAAGTACTGAAAGAGCAACTCGAAAATCTGCAGCGTATCGTAGACGCCTATGTGGCCGCAGATAAAAAAGGTAGTGTGGCACACGCAGACCTGGTAAGGCTGCAGGCCCTGCAGGTAGGTATTGAAAACGATTACGCTGACCTGAAACAGGAAGAACTGGAAGCACAGAAAAACCTGCAACAGTTACTGCATAGCCAGGATTTTTACGAAGCAGTGGTTACCGGTACTGACCTCGCCCCCTATCGCCTTGATCATATCCAATTATCCCCGCTGCTCGACAGTGTGGCCATCAACCGGCCCGATGTGCGGATTGCCAGCGTAGAATACCAGACAGCTGAACTCAACTACCGCCTGCAAAAATCCATGGCGGTGCCCGACCTTCACGTGGGTGCTACATATGACAAAAAAGGTAGCTACATCGATAATTTCATTGGTCTTACCCTGGGTATTGATCTTCCGGTGTGGAACCGCAATCAGGGCAATATCCGTGCAGCAAAGCTACAGATAGGTGCAGAAAAACAACAACTGCAACAACAACAGTCCATTGCACAAACAGAAGTGCTGAATGCCTACCAGCGCATCGTAGCCCTGGAAAAACGTTATAAGAGCTTCGATCTGCACCGTTTCCAGGACGAATTTGATACACTCATTGCTGAAGTAGCCAAAAACTTCAGTAAAGGAAATATCTCTCTGCTGCAGTTTATCGACTATTTCAACAGCTACAGCGACAACGCCAAAAACATCAACAAGTTTTTATCCAACCGGGTAAACGCTTATGAAGAACTTAATTACGCAACAGGACAAGAATTATTTAAAAACTAAGCACATGAAACAGCCTATTATCCTCGTTGGCTTTTCGCTGCTGGCAGCAGTTATATGGAGCGGATGCAAACATAGCCAGGCAGAAGATTCAGAAAAGAGCACGTTCGTACTGAGCGATACAATGTTAAAAAACACCCGCATCGATACTGCTCACCTGCAACCAGTGATGAATGAAGTACGTTTATCCGGTAAGGTAGCCCCCAATGGTGGCAAGGTATTGAAAGTATATCCACTGGTGAGTGGTTATGTAGAAGATATTAAAGTACAGCTGGGTGATTATGTCCAGAAAGGACAGGTACTCGCTGTCATCCATAGCGCCGAAATCGCCGACTACGAGAAACAACTGGCCCAGGCCCGTTCCGATCGTTCCGTAGCAGAGAAAAACCTGAAAGTAGCTCAGGACCTGTATGACAGCCGTCTGAGCACGGAAAAGGACGTAGTCAATGCCAAAGGTGAACTGCATAAAAGTGAAGCGGAAATTACCCGCCTCAACGATCTCTTCAAAATATACCGCAAAGGGAAAGGCGCTACTTACCTCGTTACCGCTCCTATCTCTGGTTATATCATTGAGAAGAACATCAACAACAATATGGAAATCCGTACAGACAACAGCTCCAATATCTTCACCATCTCCGAACTGGACGATGTATGGGTAATGGCCAACGTGTTTGAAACAGATATCGCCAAAATCAAGGAAGGTTACGAAGCCGAGGTAGTAACGGTGAGTTATCCCGATCAGCCCTTCCATGGGAAGATTGACAAGATCAACAACTTCCTGGACCCTGCCACCAAAACCATGCAAATAAGAATCCGGATCGATAATAAAAACATGTTGCTTAAACCGGAAATGTTTGCTACTGTTTATATTAAGTACGCAGACCAGGACCACAAGATTGCTGTTCCTTCCGCCTCCATCATCTTTGATAACAGTAAGAACTATGTGCTGGTATTTAAAGATAAATTCAATATCTCTGTAAGACAGGTGGAAGTTGACAAAACAGCTGGTGATCTGACCTATTTACAATCAGGCCTTCAGGCAGATGAAAAAGTAATTTCTAAAAACCAGTTACTGATATACGACGCATTGAAAGATTAAGCGGGAACATGAGGCAATTATCATCTTCTATAATACTAATAGTACTGTTTGCAGGTAAACTGGCAGGACAAAACAAGGTAAGGGACAGCATCCTTCCCTATACGTTCCATTTCCAGCAAACGCTGGTGACCCAGGGACATTTTAACTTCCCTGCGAAATATTCCGGCGTCAACAGCTTTCAGACGAGCGAAAGCGGTAAAACATCTATTACCAGTACAATTTATGCAGGCATCCGCCCATTGCGGAACCTTGAACTATATATAAACCCGGAACTTGCTGGTGGTGAAGGTCTCAGCCATGCCACCGGCATTGCGGGTTTCCCAAACGGGGAAATCTACCGGGTGGGTGATCCCAAACCCACTATCTATCTGGCCCGGGCATTTGGTGCGTATACCCTGCCATTAACCAGCAAAACCACTGTAGATGAAGATGATCTGAACAATGTAAAAGGCCTCACTCCTACCCGCTACCTGCGGTTTATAGCCGGCAAGTATTCCCTGGCTGACTTCTTTGACCTAAACGCCTTTAGTCATGATCCCCGTACCCAGTTTCTTAACTGGGCACTTATGAGCAATGCTGCCTGGGACTACCCGGCAGATGTGCGGGGATACAACATGGCCTTAACCGTGCAATACCAGTACGACAACTGGATGGTACAGGTGGCGACTTCTCTGGAGCCGCTGGTGGCCAACGGTTCCAAGTTGAACTTTAATTACGCTAAATCCAACGGAAATGTACTGGAGGTTACGCATACCCATCAGCTGAAAAAGCATGAAGGGAACATCCGGCTGATGGCCTATCTCAACCAGGCGCCTATGGGTAATTACAAAGAAGCTATTACCGTCGCAGCCGCCAGGGACACCGTACCGGATATTACCGCGGTAAGGCGTAATGGCCATACCAAATACGGATTCGGTATCAATATGGACCAGGAAGTCGGCAGAAATGCCGGCGTTTTTGCCAAAGCATCCTGGAGCGATGGACATAACGAAACCTGGGCCTTCACCGAAGTAGATCAATCCATCAGCGCAGGCTGGCTGCAACACGGAGCCCCCTGGCATCGCCCTCAGGACAATGCCGGCGTCGCCCTGGTGGTCAATGGTCTGTCGCCTGACCACCGCCACTATCTTGAGGCCGGAGGCGCAGGGTTCATCATCGGTGATGGCAAGCTGAACTATGCCCCCGAAATGATCGCAGAAGTTTTCTATCAATTAAACATTAGCAGGCTACATATTGCTCTAAGCCCCGATTACCAGTTTGTACTGCATCCCGCCTACAACAAGGACCGTGGGCCCGTACACATCGTCGGATTAAGGACCAGAGTGGCTTTTTAAAGAACTGGAGTTATGAATAAATTCATCAGAAATATTGTAGCTTTTTCGCTTAAAAACAAACTGTTTGTTTTTATCAGCGTTGTCACGCTGATCATAGCGGGGGTGGTTTCTTTCCTGCATACCCCCATCGAAGCATTCCCGGATGTTACCAATACCCAGATCGTGATCGTGACCAAATGGAACGGTCGCAGTGCACAGGAAGTGGAACGTTTTGTAACACTGCCCATAGAAGTATCTATGAACGCAGTACAACGTAAAACCAGCGTACGCTCTGTTACCATGTTTGGTCTTTCTGTGGTAAAAATCATATTTGAAGATGATGTAGAAGATTTTTTTGCGCGGCAGCAGGTGAATAATATGCTGGCAGGCCTTGGCCTGCCTGAAGGCGCATCCCCGGAGGTACAGCCCCCCTACGGCCCTACAGGGGAAATCTTCCGATATTATCTCAAGAGCAGTAAACGTGATTCCCGTGATCTGCTCACCTGGCAGAACTGGGTGATAGACCGTCAGATCCGCAGTGTGCCCGGTGTGGCCGATGTGGTAGCCTTCGGCGGCCAGGAAAAAATCTACGAAATCTCTGCCGACCCGGTACGTCTTGCCAAATATGACATCACTCCATTGGAGCTGTATCAGGCCATTACCAAAAGTAATGTGAACGTAGGTGGTGACGTTATCGAAAAAAACGGGCAGGCTTATGTAGTGCGTGGTATAGGTCTGCTCAGCAGCATCTCCGGCATCCAGAATATCATCGTTCAGAATATCAATGGTGTACCCCTGCTCGTTAAAGACCTCGCCGCTGTACGTGAATCGTCTGCGCCCCGCGTAGGCCAGGTAGGACTGGACAAAAGCGACGACCTCGTAGAGGGTATCGTGGTAATGCGTAAAGGCGAAAATCCTTCCGAAGTACTGAAACGCCTTAAAGACAAACTGAAAGAGCTGAATGAGACAGTATTGCCGGAAGACATCAAAATGGAGACTTTCTACGATCGTGACAACCTGATGGAATTCTGCACGCATACTGTAATGCATAACCTGGCAGAAGGGATCATTTTTGTGACAGTGATCGTATTCATTTTTATGGCCGACTGGCGCACTACCGTGATTGTGTCCATCATCATACCGCTGGCACTGTTGTTTGCCTTCATGTGTCTGCGTATCAAAGGTATGAGCGCCAATCTACTCTCCATGGGAGCCATCGACTTCGGTATCATCATCGATGGTGCTGTGGTAATGGTGGAAGGAATCTTTGTAATGCTCGATCATAAAGCCCATAAATATGGGATGGAGCGGTTCAACAAGATGGCCAAACTCGGCTGGATCAAACAAACCGGCGGAGAGCTGGCTAAAGCCATCTTCTTCTCCAAACTCATTATCATCATCTCTTTGATACCTATCTTCTCTTTCCAGAAAGTGGAAGGTAAAATGTTCTCCCCGCTGGCATGGACGCTGGGCTTTGCCCTGTTGGGCGCATTGCTGTTTACCTTAACATTGGTGCCGGTACTGTGTTCTATCCTGCTTAACAAAAATGTGAAGGAGAAAAACAACTTTGTGGTGAATTTCTTTGACCGCATTGTTACCAAAGGTTTCAACTGGACTTACCGCAACAAACGTCTGAGTATTACCTGCTCACTGGCGTTTATAGTGGTTACATTCTTTTCAGCAAAGTTCCTGGGTACTGAGTTTCTGCCTCAGCTTAATGAAGGCTCACTGTGGGTGACCACGGAGCTGCCAATGAGTATGTCGCTCACTGAGAGTGTTAAGATGGCGCATAACATCCGGGAAGATCTGGGCAATTTTCCTGAAGTGAAGCGGGTATTGTCTCAGGTAGGCCGTTCCAATGACGGTACAGACCCTAACGGTTTTTATTTCGTACAATACCAGGTAGACCTGCTGCCTAAGGAAGAATGGAAACGTAAAATCAGCCAGGACGCTCTGATTGGGCAGATGGAAGGACGTTTGAAAAAATACCCTGGTATTATTCTCAACTTTTCCCAGCCCATCAGTGACAACGTTTCTGAAGCGGTGGCCGGTTTTAAAGCGGCCAATGGTGTGAAAATCTACGGCGCTGACCTTACACAGCTGGAGTCTCTGTCGCAGCAAGTCATTGCACAGCTCAAGAACGTGCAGGGTATCAAGGACCTGGGTGTGATCCGTAATATTGGTCAGCCTGAGATGAGCATCAACCTGGATGACAACAAGATGGCGCAATACGGCGTATCTACCGGTGATGCCCAGGCAGTGATAGAAATGGCGATCGGTGGTAAGACTGCTACCCAGCTGTATGAAGGAGAGAAAAAATTCGATATCCGTATCCGTTATGATGCCAACTATCGTAAAAACGAAGAAGACCTGGCCAATCTGATGGTACCTACTATCAACAATAACAAGGTGCCGCTGAAAGAAATCGCGGAAATCAGGACCATTACCGGTCCGGCTTTCATATACCGTGATCTGAACAAACGTTTCATCGGGATAAAATTTTCGGTGCGTGACCGTGACCTGGGGTCTACCATTAGCGAAGCTCAACAAAAAATTAACAAAGCTATTAAGTTACCCAAAGGTTATAGTGTAGGCTGGACCGGTGAGTTTGAAAATCAGGTGCGGGCCACCCAGAGACTGGGGCAGGTAGTGCCTATCAGCCTTGTGGCCATCTTTATGGTGCTGTTTATTATGTTGGGTAATGTGAAAGATGCAGGACTGGTTTTAATGAATGTTCCTTTTGCCCTGATAGGGGGAATTCTCGCATTGCACGTTACAGGTATGAACTTCGGTATTTCTGCCGGTGTAGGTTTTATTGCCCTGTTCGGCATTTGTATCCAGAATGGTGTAATTCTGATATCAGTGTTTCATAAGAACCTGGAGGCAAGAATGAGTCTGAATGAGGCGATTAAGCTGGGAGTTCAGAGCCGTATCAGGCCAGTAGTGATGACAGCATTGATGGCAGCGATAGGTCTGGTTCCGGCGGCGCTTTCACACGGTATTGGTTCTGAAACCCAGAAGCCGCTGGCGATTGTGGTGATTGGAGGCTTAATTACCGCTACAGTTCTTACTTTACTGGTATTTCCGATTATTTTCTATAGCGCTTATAAGAAAAAAGTGGAAGCACTTTAACAATATTACCGGCCTTCCGGCGGATTATTTTTCCGGGAGGCTGTTAACTTTTTAGTTCGCATATAGGTTGATAGAATGGTTATGAAAAAGGTAAAGGCCGGACTAGGTCCGGCCCCCACTGATTTTATAATCTATCTCTACTCCGCCCTGCCGAGAAGAAACAACGCGGGGCGGATTTTTTTATTTCAGTCTTTTTCTTCTGGATTTATTGAACATCAGTCCTTTATCTACACCTTTACGCAGTTCAGCTCTTTCTTCTTCCGGCAGTGCATACACGTCCTTGCAGGCGTCACTGCAGCAGCCATCATATTTCTGGGCGCAGGATTCGCACTGGATGAATAAAAGGTGACAACCGTCATTCAAACAGTTGGTGTGGGTATCACAAGGTTCCCCACATTGATGACATTGACTAATAATATCCTCACTTATTCTTTCACCGAGACGGTCATCGAAAACAAAATTTTTGCCTTTGAACTTGATGGGTAGTTCCTGTTGCCGTGCTTTGTTGGTATATTCAATAATACCGCCTTCCAGGTGGAAAACATTCTTAAAGCCGTGGTGCAGCATATAAGCAGATGCTTTCTCACAGCGGATTCCCCCCGTACAATACATGATAATATTTTTATCTTTCTGATCTTTCAGCATGTCCACTGCCATGGGTAACTGATCGCGGAAAGTATCAGAGGGAATTTCTATGGCCCCGTCAAAATGTCCGACTTCATACTCGTAGTGGTTACGCATATCAACGATGACTGTGTCGGGATCGTCAGTCAGTGCATTAAACCCTTTCGCATCAACGTATTTGCCGCGGTTGGCCATGTCGAAGGTGGGGTCAGAAATACCGTCGGCCACAATTTTGTCTCTAACCTTGATTTTCAGTACGAAGAAAGACTTGCCATCATCGTCTACAGCGATGTTGAGACGGATGCCGTTGAGGAAATCGATAGCGTAGAGGGCATCGCGGAAAGCCTCAAAGTTGTGTTCCGGAACGCTGATCTGGGCATTGATCCCTTCATTGGCAACATAGATACGTCCGAAAACATCGAGTTTAAAGAGGGATTCGTACAATTGATCGCGGAAAGCTTGCGGATCCTGAATTTTCGCGTACTGATAGAAGGAGATTGTAACGCGTTTGATTGTTTCCATTAACAGCCGTTTCTTGAGCTCAGCGGCTGATACTCTGTTGTGTAATACCATTTTGTTTGAAATTTTAAGGACACTTGCGTTGTGAACAAAATTTCAATCATTACCCTGGTTAACAAGGTTGTTGATCGATTCGTCTTGAAAGTATGTCTAAAAACCTGTTTTTTGATCAGGCACCGCAAAGATAGGTAATCCGGCGGGATCTTTTGCTGATGAGCAGGCATGAATATGGCTACAATGCAAGCATTGGCCAAAACGCATAAGCGAAATGCTATATTTATAAATCTTTCATAAGTCCGGAAATATCGGTACCGAGTGCTCTAGCAATGGCTTCCATTGTACTCAAAGTTGGATTACCTTTCCCTGATTCTATGCTCCAGACCTGGGAATAAGCTATGCCGGCTGTATCTGCAAATTCACGTGTGCTCAGACCTGTCGCCTCACGTAGTTTCCGGAATCGTTCGCCAAATCTCTTGGATAAATCCTGGTTGCGCACTCCTATCATTCACACAAATTCAAAAAAAGGGATAAAATTATTGACTTGATAGATCAAGTCATTTTAAAAAAAATATTATATTCGGTTATCTTTGCCTCCCCCAAAAATAACAATATTACGAGGCATCGCTTTTTAGCCTGTTCTAACCGCCAAATTAAGAACACAGGTATAGAAGGTGAGGCCCGCGACGTATGTGCGCGGGCTCTTCTTTGCTGTGTTCGACTTGGCGGTTAGAGCAGCATTGTAAGAGTTCCGCGCTTTTATTTTCCTGCGCGTTTTGTCCCAGAACCAAAACATCGTTTCCCATGATAACCAGGCAGCGCAAGACCTACAAAATTTTCTGGGTAGATGATGACCCCTTTTTTCTGAACTGGATCATCCCTCAGGTAACCGACCAAACCTGTTTTACAGTCCATATCTGTACCAATGCCCGAACAGCACTATACACCATAGGCACAGCCAGTCCGGACATTATACTGACCAACCTCGTCATGCCCGGAATGTGCGGACTTGAAATGATCGCTGCCATCAGGCACCAGAGCCCTTCCATCCCTATTGTGGTAGTTTCCAACAGATTTAATGATTGTGATAAACTGGCAGCTTTCGAAGCGGGGGCCGACTGCTTTCTTTCCAAAGCCGGGGTTAACGGAGAGGTGATCATCGCCGGCATATTACCTTACCTGAACAGAAAAGACTAACACAAAACTTTACAACTTACTCCCTTCTTTGTCTAAAGCAGGGGTTCATAATCCTTATAAATGACAGATAAAAAAAACGCCGGATTTTTATCCGGCGTTCTATAATTTCTTAGGGTTGAATTGTTTCCGCGTCTTTATTCCATTTATATAACCAGTAAAGGGAAAAATAAGCAGCGGCACTAATGATAAAAATGTAACCGATAAAACCAACGGTCCGTAATTCCACGGCACCCGGCAGATCATTCGCTTCTGTTATATATGCTGCGGCGGCCAGCAACATTCCTGTGATAAGGGCTATCAACGCTAGCTTTTTCATAACAAATGGTTTTTCATGGAGTAATGGTCAAAATAACACTTCTGTGTGATAAATTCCATAAAAGTGTATGCGGTCGAGTTTTCAGATTTACAACAGAACTGAACTGACAAATGTTCATCAAAGTGTTAAAAAAATATTTATGGTTTTATAACTATTTGATATTTATTGTATATATCTTTGCATATAAGTTACAACCCCGTATTGGCACCCTTTTTGAAAATAACGTTCTGACGAAAAAAATTGATTAACCCGAAAATGTTATGTTATGAGTATTTACCTTACTTACTTTATGTACGCTATCGTAGGCATCTGGATTTACAGACTGCTGGCTTATTTTTTTGATGAAAGAAAGGAAATGAGAAGCAAAAAACGTTAGGTCATGCTGAGTAGATGTAAAAAATTTGGTTATTTGGGTATTTGTTTACCCCGATAAATTCATCCCCAAATAACCAAATACCTGCTCTTCTCCAGACCTACTGACTAAGGCCGCACCAGATTTCCGAATACACCGCCAAATCCCACTCTTACGCCTACACGTGTATCATCCTGGCTCTGATAACCCGCTACCACATCCACTCTCAGCACCTTCAGGATGTTCTCCAGGCCCAGAAAAGCTTCTACGTAATTATTCTGCCCGTTCACATAAAAAGCATTGGACCCTGCTACCAGATTCCATTTCAAACGATTCAACAATGGGATTTTATTAGTCAGCAGCCCATTAAAATGATGCTCAATATTAGCCGTTACAAAAAACGGAGCGGTATTACTGTATTTGTAATATGGCGCCAGCTGGAAACTGTTGAGATACCGGGTATTGTAGAATGTCTGGTTACCATTAAAATGCTGGAAATCTGGAATCTGGACATTGCGGTCGTTTAGGAAACCACCAGCAGTAAGTCGATAGCGGAATTCGCCAAACAACTTGAAGTTCATACCGTCAAATACAGAGACCCGCCATTTGTCGAAATCAACAATGCTATTGGCCACATTGGGAATCCCTTTACTATAGGACAATTCAAAAGTAGGGTACTTTGATCCCAGCGGCACCTTACGATCCGGCAGCTCCATAAACTGCTGTCCTGGCTGGAAACGGAAATTCAGGTCCACAATAAAAGCCTGGTGCCGGTTGAATGGTACATTCGCCAGATCTTCCGGATGATTGGGCGTAAACTGTTTTTTATCATTCTTAAAAATCACAAAATCGGTAGTGTTTTCTACCGGTATCCGGCTTTCGTAACGCACGCCGGCGGTTAAACGATCATTTGTTTGAAAGGTACGGCTGTATTGCAATTGAGCGAACCAGTTTTCATACAGCTTCATATAGTTTTCTTTCAGGAACAGCGTATAAAACTCGTTGGCGATATTATCTATCGGATTGTCAGGGTTGAACTGGCTGATACGTTTCCCTCCTCCTACTGTCCAGTCATTACGGCCATAACGGTTACGTACACGGCTGTTGGCACTATACGTCATAAACGTATAGGCATTCAGGTGAGTATTGCTCAAACCGTAACGTATATACGGAGTTACTTTCAACTGCTTCTCTTCTCCCAGATTAAAATTGAATTTCGGCTCCAGCGCCAGCACCAAACCTTCCACAGTATTATATTTCAATGCCTTCAACAAACCTGTCAGTCTTATATCATGTGAAACGATGGCGCTGTCTCTGCGGAAATAAGATTTGCGGTTAACACCATTCCACAATACGTCCATCACCTTCACCGGCTTCTGTTTGCGGCGCATAGAGTCGAGTGTATTACCAGACATGGCCGCCAGTTTGTTGGCCTGTGCAGTGCTATCTTTCTGGTGGTAGTCTCTGGACTCTGCTACTTCCAGCGGCACCGGCCGGATACTGTCCCAATAATGCGCTTCTTTTTTATCGAAAGCGGAATCGTATTTAATAACGGTATTGTCAAAAAACTTTGCTGGGAAATTGGGATGAAGATTATAATCGGAATAAACATTCACAATATTGCCTTCCATACCGAAGCCAAACTTATTGACGCCTATATGCAACACCTGGTCTTTAATACGCCACACATCACCCGATACAGGCACATGAGTTTGCCGGATACGGAGTGTGTCCATCAGCTCCAGCTGGTATTCGCTGGTAAGGAAAAGGTCTGTGCTATGGATACGCCAATCATTATCCGTAATAAAAATATACCCGGCAAACAGCGGCTCATGTTTACGCCGGGGTATCACACGGATTCTGTTGACCATCCGGCCATCTTCCATAAACTCACCTTCCAGGCGGTATTTGTAATAGGCCAATGCGTTTTCTGCAATCGGTGAGATATAGCCCCTCGGTCCCATCTGTGTGATAACAGCGGATACATTGTTATCATAAAAACTGATAATGGCCGGAAAACTCATCCCGAAACCACCGCCGCTCTTTCTGTCGGAAATGACTTCCAGCTTCATTTTATCGGGCATGCGACTGGATATCTTAGTGACAGATTCAGAGAGGAAAACCATCCCTTTTCCGGCGCTATCAACACCCATATCCTCTTTATCGACTTTTTTTCCGAGAAACTTTTCGGGCATCCCTTTCATATTCATGGTACCCTTGATATAAGACATACAGGTATACTCCCGCACCTGGTTCTGATAAAAAGCCCTTTTCTTAATGGCTGCACGGATTATAGCATAGGCAGGATCTTCCCCACCGGCTTTCACCACCACTTCCCTGATCTGGAGATTGACGGGTAACAAGATGAAGTTAACGGTTTGCGTAGCGGCGTCTACGTTAATGGTTGTCTCCGTCTTACGGTAACCAATATACTGACACACCAGCGTATAGCCTCCAGGAGCAATATCCAGCTGATATTGTCCGACAGCATTGGTAGTAGTACCGATGGTAGTGCCCTTTATCAGCACAGTAGCGAAGGGCAATGGCGTATTTTTGTCATCGGTCACCAGACCTTTGACGATAGCGGCTTCACAGTACGTTGTCAACAACAGTAAAAACAGGGTAGGTAGGTATTTTATCATATATCAAAAATAACTTCCTGATATTTACGCAAATACCCACCCTTTTGTTTTACCACAATTTTAACAGCACATGATAAGCTAGGAAACTGCTTTCCGGGGAGCCCGTAAGAAAGCGGCACTACAGGCAGCAAAACCAGCCACCAGCGCGCCAAGGAAAGCACTCACCACACCCAGCAACGGAGCACTGCGTACCTTCAGAATCATCTCACTCATACGGTTGGCCAGCAAATGATCATTGCGAACATCCAGATAAAAAGCCAGTACCAACCACAATATAAAAATGGATAGGAAAGCGCTGAAAAAAGATTTACCCGGTGACAATGGCAACACCAGCGTAACAACAAAAGCCACCAGCGCTACGCTCCACCAGGGCATTACAATACCGGCAGCATAGGCCAGGGCAAGAATCAGCAGAAAATGGGAAAAGGATTTCATAATTCTAATATAAGAAAATAACTCCAATTATTCCTGGTCCCAGGGCTAAAGCCCTGGGCTAAATTTGTTGGGGAAAATACGGAGGCCTCTTTATCAATTGGGTATTTGATAAAAAGAGGATTTGGTGTTTTTGATATTTGATATAAAATAGAAAACCCTCTGTTTATCATTTGAGGATTTGATAGAAAGAGGATTTGGTGTTTACTACGTTACAATCGTCATACAAAAAAGAAGGGCCTCTGTTTATCAAATACCCAAATGATAAACAGAGGCCTTCGTATTTTCTCCAACAAATTTAGCCCAGGGCTTTAGCCCTGGGACGACAAATTAAGCGCTTGTTCGATATCAGCGAGTATGTCATTGATGTTTTCGAGTCCTACGGAGATGCGGATCAGGCCGGGGGTGATGCCTACTGTTGCTTTTTCGGCATCGCTTAGTTTAGCGTGTGTAGTGCTGGCCGGGTGAGAGGCGATACTACGGCTGTCGCCAAGGTTGGCTGTCAGTGACAGCAGCTTCAGGCCGTTGAGGAAACGGACACCACTCTGGAGGCCTCCTTTCAGCTCAAAACAAACGATACCACCGCCGCCGCTCATTTGTTTGCGGGCGATTTCATATTGTGGATGGCTTGTCAGGAAAGGATACTTTACACTGGTAAGGTGTGGGTTGCCTTCGAGGGCCTGTGCCAGTTTAAGGGCGCTATCTGAATGGCGCTCCATACGCACATGCAGTGTTTCCAGGCTTTTGCTGAGCACCCATGCATTGAAAGGTGACATAGCGGGGCCGGTACTTCTGCAGAAAGTATAGATCTCCTTGATCAGTTCTTTTTTACCAACGATAGCGCCACCGAGCACGCGTCCCTGTCCATCGATCCATTTGGTGGCGGAGTGGGTAACGATATGTGCTCCTGCTTCGATAGGCCTTTGTAACACGGGTGTAGCGAAGCAGTTGTCTACGTTGAGAATGATATTATGTTTATTGGCGATTTCTGCCAGCAAGGCGATGTCGATGATCTCCAGTCCCGGGTTGGACGGTGTTTCCACGAAGATCATCCGTGTATTGGGCTTTATCATGGCTTCAATACCGGCCGGATCGTTGAGGTCGAAGTAAGAAGATTCGATACCCCATTTAGGCAGAAATTTAGTGATAACGGTATGTGTAGAGCCGAATATAGAGCGTGCACTCAGCACATGGTCTCCGGCTTTGAGCAGGGCCATGAAGCTGGCGAAGATGGCACTCATGCCGGAAGCTGTGGCATAGCCGGCTTCGGCGCCTTCGAGCGCACACATTTTCTGTACAAACTCGTCTACATTGGGATTGCTGAAACGGCTATAGATATTAAAATCCGTTTCATCAGCGAAGGTGGCTCTCATTTCTTCCGCGTTGTCGAAGCAGAAGCTGGAAGTCAGGAACAATGGTGTGGAATGTTCCATTTCGTTGGTCCTTGCTGTTTGTATCCTGACCGCATTGGTTTCCGGTTGGTATTGATTCTCTTTGCTCATAGACATGGTGGTTTCTCCGTATTAGGCATTCAGTTTCACTTCCCAGGTCAGTTTGGTATTGGCCTGACGCAGGGTTTCGGCTACAGAGCAATATTTATTCATGGACAGTTCTACTGCACGGGCAGCTTTGTCCGGATCGATGTTACCAGTAAAGTGAAAGATGATATGTGCTGTTTCCCATAATGCTGGTTCTTTTCCTTTCTCTCTGTCTGCTTCGATTTCGATACGGAAATCCTTCACTTCCTGACGTTGTTTTTTCAGGATCATCAGCACATCGATGGCAGAGCAGCCACCAAGGCCCATGATGATCATTTGCATTGGTCTTACTCCGTTGTTCTTTCCTCCATTTTCAATGGATGAATCCATCAACACTTTATGACCGCCTTCGTCTACGGCTTCCATGTTGAATCCGTCGTCTACTCTTTGTAATGCTATTTTCATGATAAGTGAGTTTCTACCAACAAAGATAAATAATTCAACTGCGTAATTCACAATTCTCTTAGGTAATTCCGGCGTATAATGTAGATTTGCAAAAATTTTGGATTATTGTCTGTAAAGGTTTTTCACAGCAAAGCACCGTTCCGGTTAGAGTCCGGTCAGGTATTACCTGAATTACATATCGCCTATCATACATATGGCACCATGCAAGCAGATGGCAGCAATGTCGTATGGGTATGTCATGCGCTGACGGCCAACAGTGATGTTGCCGACTGGTGGAGTGGTCTTATCGGCCATGACCGCGTTATTGATCCTGCCAGACATTTTATCGTCTGCGCTAATATCATTGGCTCCTGTTATGGCAGCTCGGGTCCGCATACTGTCAATCCTGACACTGAAACCCCCTGGTTCCATTCCTTCCCGGCTATTACTATCCGTGATATGGTACAGGCACACCGTCTGCTGCGTGAACACCTGCAGATACAGAGGATAGACCTCCTCGTAGGCGGCTCCATGGGCGGTTATCAGGTACTGGAATGGGCTCTCACAGAACCGGAGATCATCAGTCGCCTGTTCCTGCTTTGTACCGGTGCAGCAGAAAGCGCCTGGGGCATTGCTATCCACACTGCGCAACGACTCTCCATTGAAGCCGACAGCACCTGGAAAGATGACACCTACAGTGCCGGCCACAACGGTCTTAAAGCCGCCAGAGCCATTGGTATGGTCACTTACCGTAACTACCAGACCTTTATGCGCACCCAGTCTGATCCTGATAAAGAGAAAACAGATGGTTTCCGCGCATCCTCCTATATTAGCTACCAGGGCGACAAACTGGTAAAACGCTTCAATGCACAATCCTACTGGCTCCTCACCAAAGCCATGGACAGTCACAACATCGCCCGCGGACGTCATGAAGATATCAGTACCTCCCTCTCCCATATCCAGCAGCCCGTATTGCTGATCGGTATCAGCAGCGATATTCTCTGCCCTCCCGAGGAACAACGATTGCTGGCCACCTATCTGCCTCATGCAACCTATCACGAAATAGATTCGTCATATGGCCATGATGGTTTCCTCATTGAGTTTGAGAAGATCGGAAAAATACTCTCCCACTGGAACTGTGATGCGTATGATCTTTCTGATGACCGGACGAAATGGGAGCTGTGATTTTTCTGATGCATGTGATTTTTCTGATGAGCGGATGAGGACTGTTAGTATGAGGATGTATTGAAATTTTATTAGCTTATAAGAAAATACCCCTGGGATAAACCCAGGGGTATTTTTTTGCAGAATTTGCAAAAATAATCCTGCCTCTATCTTCTCTGGTGCTCAGCAAATCTCCGCTCCCATCCCCATTTTATCCGGTCATCAGAAAGATCATATGCATCATAGTTGGTATTAGTTTTTTCCCTATATTTAGATATAACCAAGTCTAAATCACTAAACGTCCACTGCGTATGAAAAGCATTCTATTGAAGGCATGTTTGGGCACCCTGTTGCTATGTATGTCCTTATTCCAGGTTACGACAGCCCAAACGCCAACAACTATTACCGGTACTGTAACAGATAAAACTTCCAGAAGCGGTATGCCGGGAGTTACTGTAGCTGTGAAGGGTGTCGCAACCGGCACCATAACAGGCAATGGCGGCAACTTCCAGCTGAAGACCACACATTCCCTCCCATTGACCCTTGTATTTACCTATGTGGGCTATCAAAGCACCGAAAGAGTAGTCAGCAGTGCTGATGAAAAAGTAGCTATCTCCCTCAGTTCAACCGAAATTCTGGGCCAGGAAGTAGTGGTGGCCGCCAGCCGTGTGCAGGAAAGCATTCTGCAATCGCCGGTGTCCATCGAAAAACTGGACGCACGTGCTTTAAAAGCCTCTCCTGCCCCCAGCTTCTATGATGCTCTCGCCAACCTGAAAGGCGTGGAAATGAGCACACAGAGTCTCACCTTCAAATCAGTCAATACACGTGGTTTCAACAGCAATGGTAACACCCGTGTGCTGCAATTGAATGATGGTATGGACAACCAGGCCCCCGGCCTCAACTTCTCCGTGGGCAACATGGTGGGCATTCCTGAGCTGGACCTCGACAACGTAGAACTGATACCTGGCGCCGCTTCTGCCCTCTATGGCCCCAACGCGCTGAATGGTATTGTACTGATGACCAGCAAAAATCCCTTCCAGTACCAGGGACTCAGCGCCCAGGTAAAAACCGGCTTCCTGAATGACAAAGGCCGTACCAACGCTACTACCGGCTTTTATGATGTGTCTGTACGTTATGCGCATGCCTTCAACAACAAATGGGCATTCAAATTAAACGTAGGTTATCTCAAAGCAGACGACTGGCAAGCTTATGATAAACGTGACCAGAGCCTTGCCAATGGCCATACCCTGCAGGACGGCACCCGCGCCAACAACGAAGGCTACAATGGTGTGAACGTGTATGGCGATGAAAATACTGTCAACATGAACACAGTACTTGGCGGTGGTATGCTCGCTCAGCAACTGGCTGGTATTTCGGCCATGTTTGGGGGTAAAGTAACACCTGACCAGATCTTCAAAGCTGCTATCCCGGCTGCCAACAGGGCCAATATCACCCGTACCGGCTATAACGAGTCTGACGTGGTGGACTATAATACCAAAAACATGAAACTTAATGCCGCTCTCCACTATAAAATCAATGAAAAACTGGAAGCACTGATCCAGGGTAGCTATGGTACTGGTACGACCGTGTATACAGGCGCCGACCGCTACTCTCTGAAGAATTTCAGTATGGGTCAGTATAAAGTGGAATTAAGAGGCTCCGATTTTTATGTGAGAGCTTATACTACACAGGAAAGGTCAGGTGACAGTTATGCCGGCGGCACATTGGCCTCAGGTATCAATGAAGCCTGGAAACCCAGCTCTGTATGGTATTCCCAATATTTCTCCACCTACGCCGCACAATCCCTGGGTACTTTTGCACAGGCGTATGGTGCAGCACTCGCAAGAGGTGCTTCTGACGCAGACGCCTATGCGGCAGCTCAAAATACCGTTAACACCGCGATGCCCACTTTCTTCCAGAACGCCAGAGCTAAAGCCGATTCCGGTCGATTCCTCCCCGGTACTCCGGAGTTTAATGCAGCCGCTGAACAGGTGAAAAATAAACCGATCCCAGGCGATGCCAAAGGTGTTGGTGCGAAGTTTACTGATAAAACCAATCTGTATCAGCTGGAATTTATGTACAACTTCCACAACCTGATAAAATTCGCTGAAATCCTCGTTGGTGGTAACTATCGCCGCTATGCACTGAACTCCGAAAAAACCCTGTTCGCTGTTAATGATAATGGCGATGAGTTCCGTATCAATGAATACGGTGGTTATGTACAGGTCATGAAAAAACTGATAGACGACCATCTGAAACTCACCGGCTCTCTGCGTTACGACAAGAATATGAACTTCGCAGGCCAGTTCAGCCCTCGTTTATCTGCTGTATATACTTTCCTGCAAACACATAACCTGCGTGTTTCCTATCAGACCGGTTTCCGTATCCCGCACAACCAGGACCAGTATATAGACCTGGTTACGCCACAGGCGCACCTGATTGGTGGTCTGCCGTTCCTGCGTGAACGTTATGGTTTGACTACAGGCCCTGTATTTACACTGCAATCAATACAAGCCGGCGCACCTAAACAGTATACTTTCCGTGAATTCAAACCAGAGAGAATACAGGCTTATGAAATCGGCTATAAGGCACTGGTAGCGAAAAAACTGCTGATAGATGCGTATATCTATAAAAATGATTTCAAAAACATGAACGGTATCCAGATCCTCATCAAACCAGCTTCCGGCACCACTCCTCAACAGGTGTTCTCCCTGCCTGTAAGTGCCGAAGAAACTGTTAAATCATGGGGATGGGCACTGGGACTGGATTACAGCCTGCCGCTCAACTTTACCGCCGGTGGTAACATTTCCTACAATGAGCTGAGCAACCAGAAAGACCTGGGTAGTTTTATTGCCATGTACAACACGCCTAAAGTACGTTACAGCCTGAATGCCGGCAACCGCAACATTGCCGGTTCTAATATAGCCGTAAACGTTGTATGGAAATGGCAACAGTCTTATGTATGGCAATCTTCCTTCGTAGGACCCAACGTAAATACTGCAGGACTGAGCGAGATTCCGGCTTTCGGCACTCTCGATGCCATGATCAGCAAATTCTTCCCCAAAGCCAAAACAACGGTTAAACTGGGCGGTGTCAACATCCTTAACAAAGCTTATGTGCAATCCTGGGGCAACCCCACTATCGGAGCACAATGGTATGTTTCATTGGGATACAACCTCTAGTATAACTGTATAACACATAAAAAGAGAAAGACCTGCGCGAACATGTTTTGCGCAGGTCTTTCTCTTTTTATGAAGATGTGTGATAAACTACAGAATATCCCACCATGGCTTTTCTGTTTTAGCCGATGATGAAGGATTGCTGGCAGGCGGAGCCTGAGTGGTTGCTGTAGTATCAGTTGTTTTTGTCGTATCGGCCTGGGAGGCAGGACCAGCTTGCTGTTGCGCAGGCGCCTGTTCACCTGTCCACAGGCTGCGGGCCTGGGCTTTGATATCCTCCCTTTGCAGCAGTGCTGTAAGTGTAGCTTTCAGTTTGGCACCCTGTTCGGGTTTTACCATATATACGTAGTTCGCGTACCCTTCTATACTGCTGATGATATTTTTGCCTTTGCCCCAGCTTTTGCCGGCCAGACCTGTTTTAGAGATCTGGTGCAACAACGCACGGAAACGGCGCAAGGTTTCTCTGTCGAGACTGAGCTTTTCATTGACAACAATACCGGTTACTTCCCGCTTATCCCCTTTGCGCATCACCTTCAGCTTATCAGGATGGATGGTGAAGCCTTCTTCTTTCACGACCTGTTTGATAGCCCATAATACCTGTCCGGCTTTGTCTGCTACAGCTGCTTTGGCGGAGAAGGTCATATCATCGGCATACCGCGTATAGGCGTAACCGTATTTTGCTGCCAGTCCTTCAAAACGGCGGTCCAGTTTGAAGCAGATGAGATTGGTGATGGCTGGGCTGGTAGGCGCTCCCTGCGGGAGATGACGCTCTGTTTTAGCTACAAAGTACCTGCGATTATCGAGCAGGATTTCGTCTACTTCCGGTTCTGTACAGATAAGTCCCAGGATGGAAGCCACCTGTTCGGCATAACCCAGTTTACAGAACAGCCCTTTTACTCTTTTGTAAGGGATGGAAGGGAAAAAGTCACGCAGGTCAATATTGATCACAATATCCTGACCGATGTGCGGAGCGGCATTGGTGACAATAGACTTACCAGGAACGAAGCCATGCGCGGCATCGCTGTTTTTTATCTTATAGAGTATATTCTCCAGTATCCAGTGTTGTGCGGCTTTCAGTTGTGGCATGGGTGCAGAGATCACACGGGTTCCACCGGATTTTTTAGGTATCTGAAAGCGCTGATAGTGGCTGCTGTTAGACACTTTACGGTTGAAGGCCAGGAAGCGCAGTTTCCCTAGTGTGATCCCCATAGCGTTGGCTAGTGCGGTAGCGTCTTTGAACACCGGTAATCCGAATTTAGTCAGCTGTGCTTCATCGGGTGTTACTTTATTCAGTCCGGCAGACACTTCTTCACCCAGGTACAGGATGTCCTGTTGTTTTTTTTCGGCCCAGGCGGCAGCGCGGGCTATCCTTTCTTCTTCGTTGCGTTTCTTTGTTTCTGCGCGTTTCTGTTTGGCTTTGGCCATGCGTTCCTTGCGCATGTCGGCCAGCATTTTTTCCTTGTTGCGGTATTTTTGTCTTTCTGCCAGCAGCTCATTCAGTTCGCGGCGCAGCTCACCTTCTTTACGTATAAGCGTTTCCGGTAGGGATGGCTGGGACGAGTTTTGTGCCCAGAAACCCAGACGGGTCATTTCTTCCAATATGTATTCCTCTTTGGAGGATGCACGTATCCTGTCGTACAGCTGTTGACGGGTTAAGCCTTCGGCCATAATGTTGGCGGTTTACTTTTAAAATGAATGTTAAGCAGCTAAAGCGGGAGTGTGATTGGTCCGGCTTGAAGTGGCTGCGATAGCCATGCCTGACGCGGAAGAAAACAAATTTTTGTAAAGAGGAAGAGGCCTTCGTGCAAGCCATTGACTAAATCAATCAACTCCAGGGAGGGGCGTACCTAGTGTGAATTTCAGCCCCCGGGGCTAGTACCGTAAATTCGCACTAGGTACGCCCCTCCCAAAGTAAAGATTGCATTTAGTGAAGCATGTATAGTCAAAATACCTGAATGACGAAACATCATTCGTCCCTTTTACGGGCGCAAGTGCAATCAATTCCTCTTTACAAAGATCTTTGTTTATTAACGAGCAGGCAAGTTAGAAAATAATTCTGAAAAATAAAATTTATCCTGCAGAATTATTTTCAGCATGCGTCATACGCAGCGCCAGCATGTGTTCGCAGGGCCCTTTGTACAACTTATTAGTATTATAAAAATTACAATCACAGTGTGCTTCGCTCAGTCTTTCATCCTTATCGATCACTATAACGGGATGGTATACACGCTGTGCACCTTTTACGTTGCCTTTCAGCTGCAATCCTACTCCTGGTATGTCCTGTTCAGTAAGCGTAACTTTTTTCTCCTGTACCAGCTGAGACGCTTCAGCTTCCAGCGGATTGGCAAAACGCAGCGATTCCAGCGGCAGTGGTTCTCGGCTCAGCTCCCGCAGGCGATACATACCGGTATGCAGATCAAAGATTACTTTGCCGGCCTGTGTATAGATTCCCAGTGCGCCCAGTACAGTGGCTTTATCCAGCCCGGTAGCTGTTGCAATGGTTTCCGGTTTGGCCATCCAGCGGGTGCGCAGGTCTGCAAACACTTTCAGCTTGGCGCTGTCGTCTACGATTGCACGAGGTGCCATGAGATCGAACTGTCCGGCACGGGACCAGTCGTTGGCTGTCCACCCTGAAAGTCCCAGTGTAAACTGCATATCTCCCAGATCGGCTACATAGAAGGATGGCAGCCCATTGCCGGTGAGATGTACCGTGAATTTTTTAGCAATAGGTATCAGTCGCTCCAGAATCAGCAATCTCCTTCTACCCCATATTCTGATCTCCCTGCTTTGTCCTCCTTTGTATATCGATCTCGCACAAACGATTTCATGATTCCATGGCTCAAATACAGCTCTGACAGGCTTTCCTGGCTCCAGTTTAAAACGGATGGAACGAGGCCCTGCTTTTTCCTTGAAGCGGCGCAGCCAGAGACAGAAATTATATACATCCATCGGATGCAGATCAAAGGTGGCGGCAGGCAGTGTCATGGCTGAACTTACCTGTAAAAAGCCTCTCACCCAGCTGTCCGGCAGATCGATCTTTACTTCGTGATACAGCTCTTCCTGCGAAGTCTGTACCTGGAATCCTCCCGGATCTACTCTAAAGTCTGTTTCCTTATAGTCACGGATCTTCTGGAATTCATTGTATAATGCGGCAGAGTAGTCAATGTTGGTAGTACCGCATTCAAATTCATTTACCTCTTTAAACACATTGTAACTGGCGCTCAGTTTACCATAGGTAGATTCATCCTGGCTGAAACATTCGAAGAACATTTCATCCGGATGTACCGTGATAACAGGATCCAGTACAAACCAGGCATCCCGGTCTTTCTGATAGAGGAAATCGAAGTATTGTTTTCTGGCCTTATAGAAAGGACCCATCACTTTGTCTTTCTCGTCATTCACTTTTTTCAGCTCGTCGGAGATAGACGCTATTCTTGTATCTGCCGCAGCCCGGTCGTAACCGTTCATGTATTCGGCCAGCCAAACAGATTCCTGCTGGGCGGCCCATTCCTTATAGGCAGTTTTGTCTTTGGGTTTAAAACGGAGGTCAGACACCACTACATCATGCAGGGCGGATATGGCTTCGCGGAAAGCGATTTTTTTATGGAGTTTACCTACAAAAAAAGTCGGGTCACGATGGGTGTCCGGCGCGAAGGATATGCCGGCAGATGTAGCATTGCTATACACCTGGGAGTTACCGCTATATCTGTAATTAAATAACATACTCTTTGATTAAAAGCTGGCATTCCTACCGGATGACGGCAGGCACTAACATGATAGGCAATGAAAGTTCGAACTGTTGCTGGATATTCCGCATAATCTGTATGCAGCGGGCTTTATCTGCGATGGACACTGTTGCTGAGATGTGGGCGATGATCTCTCCTACATAAGTAGCAGCATCAGCCGACTTCAACGCTTCTTTTTCCAGCAGATTAAAAATACGCTCCTTGGCCACACGGGCTTTGTTGACACGGCTTAACACAGAACGGAAATAATGTTCCATGCTCCGGAGATATTCCAGATTACCAGCGGCATAGCCTTCCAGATAGTTAGTAGCAAATATCTGCATAGCAACGCTCGGATGCTGGCTCAGCTTCAGCAGATAAGAAGGACCGTCAGCATCACGGAAGAAACGCATCAGCATTTCGCGACCGAAAGCCTGAATATCCGGGCGTACGCTATCTGCCACCGCTACCAGTGTTTCTGGTGTCCAGTCGTTATCGGTGAACTGTGTGCGGAAGAACTCCTGTGCAAACAGTCTTGTATCGTCCCATTTGGCATCCAGTAAACCAATAGCAGCATCGCGCTCATAGCGCATACGCGCGGCATTGGTATTAAAGAAAGACCAGCACCATTGTCTGACTGCCAGCAGTTCGTGACTGCCCGCAGCGATCACCTGTTTTACGGTGAGTGCTTCAGCAGGAATATACTTATACAATACTACTACACCGAATTCCTGGGCGGAACGGTAGTTGGAATACAACAAACGTAAAGCCGTAGCCGTATCTACATCCTGCAGATGTTCCACCAGTTCGTTACTCAGAATGGCTGCGATATCCTGGTGTATGCCTTCTACAGGTTCCTTGCGCATCAGGCGGGGCACCAGTTCATTGACGAGATATACGGCCAGCCGGTTATCTTTCTGAACAAGCTGTTTAATTAATGTGCGTATTTCTTTTCGTACATCCGCATGCGTAGCCAGCACCATCTGAAGCAGCAGCTCCGGTCTTTTCAGCAGCTCATCTTCCGGCATCACGCCAAACACAGATACACCGGCCATTCTAACCGGCGCATAGTCGTTGGTGATGAGGTTGGTGAGCAGTTCGTCTGATACTTCGCGGAAATCCATCTGCCCTTGTTTCTGTATCAGCAATCGTGCTGCAAAAGCCTGGTTGGCCGGTACGCCGGTCTGCATCAGGTCTGCAATCACCTGCATTTCTACTTCGCGCAGCGCGCTGGCGCAGAAATGTTCCAGGATCAGGCAACCATCGTTGAGATTATCGTTTACCTCAGGAGAAGGATTTTTAGAAGCCAGTAAAGAGGCTACCGACTTACCTACCAGTACACGGGCCTTATCTATCGGGAGATGATCGGCCGTTAAATGCTGGCGTACATAGTTGCGGATGTCCAGGTATGGGTTGAACATCATACGCATCAGGAAATCGGCATCAGCAAAGCAGGCAGCCTTGTGTTGGGAGATCCATTCCAAACCTTGTGCTCTGGCCTCTTCCAGCGGACTCATTGTGAGAGCGTATAGCAGGAAGAAAGAGAGATTGGAAGGATTGTATTTGTCTTTGGCCAGTTCGAGGCCAAACAATGCAGGGATTTTAAATGGACTGATGAGGAAGTTGTAGATCACTTTCTCATCCATTTTATCTTTCAGATCTTTGTAATCGGGATGTGCTTTTAATTGCTCAATGGCAAACAGATGTACGGCTTCCATCCGGCCGGATACGAGCAGCTGTACGAAAGCCTGAGGCATTTTTTGCCACAGCTCCAGGTAAGGCACATCACTAACGGGTTGCGCAGGTGCCGACATCGGTTTGAATTCCGGAGGTACAGCGCCTGCAGATGATGCCTGCTTCTCCCCTCCCAGCCAATTGAACAGCTTTTTGAGGAGATTACCTTTTTCAGCTTCCTTCACGGCATCCGGATGTTCGCGCAGAGTTGCAGCTTCGCGTGTTGGACCATTAGCGTCTCTGGGCTCTTCAAAATACCATACGGTGCTGTTGGTATCCAGCTTCAGATTAGGCATATTGCCCCGCAGAATATAGTTCAGGAATACAGCGCGGGAGTTGGCAGGAAATTGTCTGTACCAGGAAGTATACCTGCCATTGATCCAGGAGTACTGGCGTGTCTGGTATTCTTTGGTAGCATCTCTTCCTTCTTCATACTGCAGCAGCAGTGCGGTTGCCAGGCGTACATATTCCATATCACCACTGGTACCCATAGCACGAAGATTGCGAAGCACCCTGCGTTTCAGGTAGTTCCTCGTTTTATTGGAATAAGCGAGTCTGGAAGCGGGTTTCTTCAGTTCTTTGATCACCTTCATGTATTCCTGCAGTTCAGGAATAAAGACGTTGGGATGATATTCATTACCATCATAGTCCAGTCTTTTGCCCGGGTGATTAAACATGGGTGCTTCCCGTTCAAAACGTATGGCCATGGTGCCTACAATACCCTGGTCATCTCTCAGTTCGGCCTGTTTGAACATATGCCGCATATGCTGGAAATAACTGGGACGGAAAGGCATGTATGCTAAAAAGCCGACGATGGCATTTTTCACTGCTTCGTTGTTATAGGCAACGATATACAGATCTTCCAGCATCGGATAATTGAGTTCGGTTTTTACCATCACCCGCTCCTGCACTATATTGAAGATAGCCTGTGCATTGTTGGAGGCGATAACTTCCTGAATTGCTTCCGGCAGGCGGAGCAGGTGGGATTGTATGTGTGCGTTACGTTCTTCCTCCGGAAGTACCAGCAGGAGGCCGTTGGCTGCCAGCATCCGTACATTCAGGCTATAGGAGCCATTATCAGCATATGAGCGCAACACAGGGGCAGCAGCAGGATCCGCGCATTTACCCAATGCCCATAATGCAGCATAACGTTGCATGGCGTCACCCTTCTCTACCAGCTTGATAAGATAAGGGACGGCATCCTTTAATTTGCGTACACCGGCTTTCCAGATGACACGGGAAGTTTTCCAGGGTGTTTTATAGGCGGCCTTGCCTTCTATCACTCCTTGCAACCTTTTGAGAATGGCGGCATCTTTTGGATCTGCTACCTGGGAAGTATCTACTGGTACAAAAGACAGGTCCTGTACTGCTTCCTGCTCACCCAGATATCCTTTACTGCGTTTTTCCTTTTCCAACGCGTCGAAGATAGTGGTGGCGGCGGCCAGGGCTACGGGGTTTACGGTCTTGGTGCCTTCTTTCAGGGTTCCAAAGCGTTTTCCGTATCTAAAGCTAACAGTATATTGTTCCGGGCCAACTTCACAAAGGTCAATTTCATATGTCTTATCTGAGTTTCCTTCCCGGAAAAACAGCTTTACATTCCTGACTAATCGCATGAGCTAACATTAAAATAGTAGGCTAAACTAATAAATTACTGTTATTAACAAAGCATATTTTTTTCAAGGCGAGACACGTGGAGGGGTATACGTAGTTTAAAATTCAGTACAGGCAAGGTTTTCCGACTCTCCTGTTTAAAAAAAAGAACGGGCCGGCAAGTACCGGCCCGCATGATTGTTGTAACCTCATGGTTAAATTTCATGAAGTATCTTATTGTAACGGAAATGATTACACGTTAAAGCGGAAGTGCATGACGTCACCATCAGAAACTATATATTCCTTTCCTTCTATTCTCAGACGGCCATTGTCGCGTGCTGAAGATTCGGAACCGTATTTCACGTAGTCATCATAGGCAATTACTTCAGCCTTGATAAAACCTTTTTCGAAATCGGTGTGGATCACGCTGGCAGCCTGAGGAGCCTTCCATCCTCTGTGGATAGTCCAGGCACGTACTTCCTGCACGCCGGCAGTGAAGTAGGTAATGAGGTTGAGCAGATGATAGGCAGAGCGGATCAGGCGGTTGAGGCCTGGCTCAGTAAGACCGTATTCACCGAGGAACAATTCCTTGTCAGCCGGATCTTCCATTTCGGAAATCTGTGCTTCAATGGTATTGTTCATCACGATTACTTCAGCATTTTCAGCTTTTACGGATTCTTTCAGCGCTTCAGAGTATTTGTTGCCGGTATGCAATGAAGCCTCATCTACGTTGGCAACATAAAGTACCGGTTTTTCGGTCAGCAGGAACAGGTCAGCGATTGCTACACGTTCTTCCTTACTCAGGCCCAGTTCACGGATGTTACGGCCTTTTTCGAGGTGTTCCTGGCATCTTTTCAGAACTTCAAATTCTGCTTTTGCCTTGGGGTCACCACCGGTTTTAGCCATTTTTTCCGTACGGCTCACTTTACGTTCTACGCTGTCGAGATCTTTCAGCTGCAGTTCGGTATCGATAATTTCCTTGTCACTAACGGGGTTGATAGCTCCTTCTTCGCGGAGGATGTTATCATCTTCGAAGCAACGGATTACATGCACGATGGCATCTACCTCGCGGATGTTGGCCAGGAACTTATTACCTAGTCCCTCGCCTTTACTGGCACCTTTTACCAGGCCGGCGATGTCCACAAACTCGATAGTAGTAGGTACGATACGCTGCGGTTGTACCAGCTCGGCCAGTTTGTCAATACGAGTGTCCGGCACGTCTACCTGTCCTACGTTGGGTTCTATAGTACAGAAGCGGTAGTTGCTGGCCTGCGCCTTAGCGCTGTTACTCACCGCGTTAAATAATGTCGATTTCCCTACATTCGGCAATCCTACAATTCCAACTTGCAAAGCCATTTTTTAAAATTTGCGCAAAGATAAGTTTATTTTAGTTTATTTGTTGCTTGAATAAACCAATAATCTAATGGCATTAAACTACGTTTGGCTGGGCTTTTTCCTGATCGCGTTTGTAGTAGCAGTTTTTAAGTCGGTGTTTTTACAGGATACAGCCATCTTTGGAGACATTATGAACGGCATGTTATCCAGCGCCAAAACCGGAGCAGAGATCTCCCTGGGGCTGGCCGGCGTAATGACGCTCTGGTTGGGCATTATGAAAGTAGGCGAAGTCGCCGGTATGATCAACCGCTTCTCCAGACTGGTTAATCCTTTTTTCTCCAAGCTCTTCCCTGAAGTCCCCAAAGGACATCCTGCCATGGGATCTATGATGATGAACTTTTCTGCCAGTATGCTGGGGCTCGACAATGCCGCCACCCCAATGGGACTGAAAGCCATGAAGGAGCTGCAGGAGCTGAATCCCAAGCCAGACACTGCCAGCAATCCGCAGATTATGTTCCTGGTATTGAATACAGCCGGCGTGATCCTTATCCCTACCTCTGTGATCGCACTCAGAAAAGCAGCCGGTGCCGCCAATCCCGCTGATATCTTCGTCCCTACCCTCATATCTACTTTTGTTGCATTTATAATAGGTATGTTTACAGTATCCTTTTATCAACGCATCAATCTGTTCAAATTGCCCGTACTGGTATTCCTGGGCGGTTTCGCCTCCCTGGTAACCGGTCTGTATTTTTGGGTACGTCATATGCCTGCAGAAAAGATAGGTCCCACTATGAGCAACCTCGGTGGTGGCATCATCTTTACCATTGTAATCCTTTTCCTCGGCGCAGGTATTGTAAAAAAGATTAATGTATACGATAGTTTTATAGAAGGAGCCAAAGAAGGGTTCCAGGTATCCGTGCGGATCATCCCCTACCTGGTGGGCATCCTGGTAGCGATCAGCGTATTCCGTACCACCGGTTGTATGGACTACTTCATCAACGCTATTGCCGGCCTGTTTTCCTGGATGGGCTTCAACACTGATTTCGTACCGGCGTTGCCGATAGCCATCATGAAACCTTTAAGTGGCGGTGGTGCGCGAGGCCTGATGATAGAAGTAATGACCCGCTATGGGGCAGACTCTTTCCAGGGGAAGCTGGCCAGTGTGATACAAGGCACTACGGAGACTACTTTTTATGTGCTGGCCGTATACTTCGGTTCTGCTAACATCAAGAATACGCGCTATGCACTTACTGCAGGCCTGATTGCCGACTTTTTCGGATTGTTGTCTGCGATCCTGCTGGCGTATCTCTTTTTCCACTAGCCACTCAAACCTTGTATAATAAAACCTATGTTACAACCTAGAAAACTTCATGAAGACTGGATTGCGGTGATCATCGCTTTCCTGACCATCACCCTGGTGGTGGCCGGACTGAAGCCAGCCTTGCCCAAATACAGCTGGTCATCCGGAGGCGACTTATTAGCGCAGGTATCGGACATGTCCAACCTTCTGCGTATATGCACCTTGTTTTTATGGGTACTGGGCAGCCTTCTGCTGGCCCGGTTTCTGGCCGGTGACTTCAAACCCACCGCGCTGATGTCCGGCCTGCTGGCCATCGTGCTTATTTCGCTGCTGGCACAGCTTATCACAACCAATAAAGCCATCAAGGACCTGGGCATAGAAGTAGTGTTGTTCAGCCTGATACTAGGCTTGTTTATCAGCAATGTGATTGGTCTGCCTGCGTGGATCAAACCGGCCCTCCAAACAGAGCTGTACATTAAAATAGGACTGGTACTGCTGGGCACCAACATCATCTTTGGCGATATCCTGCAGGCTGGTATGCTGGGTATTATTCAGTCAGTGGTAGTGGTATTTACCGTCTGGTATTTTTCCTTCTGGCTTTGCCGGATGCTGGGCCTGGACGATGAGTTCCGTATGATGATTTCCAGTGCGGTATCTATCTGCGGCGTATCTGCAGCCATCGCTACCTCCGGCGCCATCGAAGGCGATAACAAAAAACTCTCGCATGTGATTTCGCTGGTGATGATCGTCGCCATTCCGATGATGCTGTTTATGCCATATATCGCCATCTGGGCTGGTATGTCACCAGCTGTGGCAGGCGCCTGGCTGGGCGGCACTATCGATACTTCCGGCGCCGTAGTGGCCGCCGGTACCATGCTGGGTAAGGAAGCGCTTAAATATGCCACCATCGTTAAGTTCTCCCAGAACGTACTGCTGGGGCTTGCCGCTTTTCTGATCTCACTATACTGGTCTTACACCAAAAAGAAAGCAAACTACGAAAAGCCCACCCTGCGCACCATCTGGGAACGTTTTCCCAAATTTGTACTGGGCTTCATCGTCGCCTCCCTCCTGTTCTCCTTCGTATTGCCGTCAACGGTAGTAGCCGATACCAAAGGAGCTCTGAAGGAAATACAAACTTACTGGTTTGCACTCGCCTTTACCTGCATAGGACTGGAAACAAAATTCACCGATATTTTTAAAGTTGAAAATGGTAAACCAGCACTTGCCTTTATCATTGCTCAACTGTTTAATATATTCTTTACGTTGATAGTGGCGTATCTGGTATTCAAGTAATTTCTGCTGTTCCTGATGAACGGAGAAGAATAAGAAGATTATAGCGAAAAGCAAAAGGGTCTCAAATTACTTTTGAGACCCTTTTGCTTTTCAACAAGTACATTTACCTTGCGCCAAAATCCAGTTAATTTATGGAGCATAAGAGCCCCCTTGAAACATTGATCAACACCAGAGAACCAGCATGGCCCGATGTATTGTCCTGGATTGACAGTGCTACCAATAAAGTAGAAATACTGCCTGTTACTGAAAGTAAAGCACGTGAAACACTATACGAAGTACAGGTAACGACACGATCTCCTATGGGTGCTATCATTTTTAACAGTGGCGGTATACTTATAGATCATGGCTGGATAAGAATACTGGGATCAGGGCATTCTAAAATGGACAGGACCTTACATTCCTGGAATTGGAATAAAACCATATTTGCAGATAACAGCACGGGATACCTGCTGGTGGCCGATGATGCGGTGGGCGGCTATTTTGCTGTTAACGGCGGTGGCCTTGGCAGCGATAAAGGCAAAACCTATTACTTTGATCCTGCTACCTTGAAATGGGAGCCTCTTGATATTACCTATACTGAGTTCTTACTGTTTTGTTTCGAGGGAGGCCTGGCTGATTTTTATAAAGACCTGCGCTGGGATAACTGGCAACAAGAAGTGGCCAAATTGGATGGCGATCATGTCTTTAATTTTTTTCCCATGCTTTGGACCAAAGAAGGACATGACATTCGAAACGTTTCCAGAAAAGAAGTACCGGTAGAAGAACAGTATAGCTTTAATCAGCATATACTACAGCAACTGGAAGGAGAACAATAGAAAGAGGGTGTCTGAGACACCCTCTTTCTATTTCGCTATAATCATCTCTAATCTCCGCTCATCAGGAGCATCAGCCACATCACATACATCACAGTTACAGTTGCCACCAGGTTTTATCTGTTAGTTTCACACTCGGCACATTCGCTCCATTCCGGCTTTTCTCTGAATCCGGATATGCCACTCTTCTGATAAAAGTGGACAACTGAGCATTAACAGGCATATTAAAATCCTGGTATTGATAATCGTAGCGGCGTGCATCGTTCCAGGCATCGGGATGCAGGAACTGCGCTACATATTTTTCTTTCAGGATGAGATCCAGGGTGATGTTGGCCTCACCCACTCCTACAGCCGGATTGGCGAGATAGGCTTTACGCAGGGAGGAGTCTACTCCCAGCTTGTTCATATGAACGGAGATCCCTTGCAGATATGCCTGATAAGCCAGGGTTTTGTTTCCACTGCGGAAAGCAGCTTCGGCCTGGATGAAACGGGCTTCAGTGTTGGTTACTACCAGCAGCGGGGCGCCGGGTTTGGAATAAAAACCTTTCTGAGAAAGATAACATTCTTCTTTGTTGGTACCAGACCCGATGCGCCCGGCGCCATTGATGGTGCCGCGATAATCACCGAAACGGGTGGTGTCGGTAATCAGGGGCAACCGGGGATCAAATACACCAAAAGTTTTACCATTGAGGGCATTTACAAAGTGAGCGCTCAGCCAACCATCCAGGAGATTGTTGACATTGTTAACAGCAGCTGCGTTCCAGGGACTGAGTGATTGAAACAGTATCAGCTGGGCATCATCTGAATTATCCGTATAGCCGTTGGCGAGAGCGGTGAGTACTGCCGTCGGATCGTAGTTTGTTTTTTTGGTGAGATGATTGAGCAGACGGGCTTTTACCGTATAGGCTGTTTTGACCCATGCACTTACCTTCCCTCCGTGTAGCAGATCCTTTACCGGGTCCAGCGCATATTTGGATTCAGACTTCTTCAGCTGAGCGATGCCGTCGTCGAGCAACGCGACACATTGCAGGAATACGCTATCATCCGGCGTATAGCCTGGCTGCAGGATTTTACTATTAAAGGCCTGGGTATAGGGAACAGCTCCCCATAGATCGTTGAGCATTTCCAGGTTGATGGCCATCATCACTTCTGCAGCGCCAAGATGCTGGGTAGCACCGGCAGTCCGGGCCTGTTCCATCAGGTCGTGGATGTCAGTCATATTGTCGTACAGTGCTTTCCAGGTACTGGTATAGTCAGCCGCCTCGTAAGTGTCGCTGGCACCGTTAGCATTGGGCGAGGCCAGGTACTGCGTAAAATAAGACGTGATATTACCGACACGGTAAACGTTATACGAAGTGAAGTAAGTGGTGGAGGCCAACAATCCGTTCATGGGAGGCACTACCGCCTGATTGGGATTATCGTTGATATCCAGCTGTTTTTTACAACCTGCTGCGAGTAAGGCCAGTATGACTATATATAATATGGAGTGAATCCTTTTCATGGTCGAAACAGTTTTTAGAAGGTTACATTCAAAGAAGCCAGAAAACTGCGTGTAGTCGGATACGTGAACCCGGCAAATGCATCGATGTTACTACCGGCATTAAACGAGCTGGATTCCGGATCGAAGCCGGTGTAGCGGGTATGTAACCAGAGGTTGTTGCCAGTAAAGGTAAGGCTGGCGGCAGAAATCAGGTGGGTGCGTGACAGCAGTTGCGACGGCAGCTGCCAGGACAAACTGATATTACGCAGTCTTATCCACGATGCATTCTCCACGAAGTTTTCTGTAACGCCGCGGTATACGTTCCGGTAAAAACCGCCACCATAGTTACGGCCATCGGGACCTTTGGCCTGTTGCAGGTACACCACCTGTTTGTTGGGAGTACCATCGGGCAACACACCATCAAACACTTTGCTGGTAAAGCGGTCTGCAGTAATGGCGGATTCTCCGAAGGCACCCATAAAGTTGGCCAGCTGATTGTATTTCATGGCGCCCTGACGGGTATCTATCAGGAACGAAAGGCTGAGCGGACCATAAGAGAAAGTATTGGAGATACTACCTATCCATTTGGGTTGGGAATTACCCAGGTATTTCTGGGCAGAGTTGATCATAGGGAAACCAGCCTGGCTGCCGGAAGCAGCTATCTGAATGGGGCGGCTGTAATCGATGAGGATACCGTTGTCGGGCTGCCCTCCGGAATAACGCTGGTAGCTGGTGCCGAAGATAGCCCCTACCGGATACCCCGGAATATATTTCATGGTAGCGGTGGAACCGGCATAACCAAACTGGCTGCCTACCACTACTTCAGACAATCCTTTACCCAGACTCAGCACTTCATTACGATTGGCGGAGAAATTAACCCGCACGTCCCAACGAAATTTCTGCTGTTTTACGGGTGTGGCACTGAGGGCTATTTCCACGCCGCGGTTGCGTATGGAGCCGGCATTGGTGTAGAAGTCTTCATAACCGGTAGCACTCGATAACTTCACTGGTATCAGGAGGTCGGTGCTTTTGGAAGTATACCAGGCAAAGTCAACGCCTATACGATCATGCAGGAATCGCAATTCAGCGCCGGCTTCAAAGGTGTTGGTAAACTCCGGTTTGAGGCTGGCATCACCTAGGCGGTCGGCGCGGGTCCAGCCGATGATGGTGTTACCGATAGGACCGTCTGTCAACGGCGTATAGCCATAACCGGTATTGTAGGGCAAGGCGTCTTTACCCACCCTGGCCCAGGAGGCTCTGAGCTTGCCGAATGACAGGATATTTTCCGGCAACTTCAGGTGTTCTGTAAAAATGTAGGCCAGACTGACGGAAGGATAAAAGAAGGCCCGGTTGTTGACTGGCAGTGAAGAACTGACATCTGTTCTGCCGGAAAGAGTGAGGTACAACCAGCGGTCCCATGACAGGGTCCAGTCGCCGAAAAGGCCCAAGAGGTAATAGTTTTCGAGGTACTGGTTGGATACGATCTTTTTAGCGTTCTGCATGATCAGCAGGTCCGGAATATCAAGGGTATCCCCTTCAGTGGACAGCCGTTTCAGCCGGCGATCAAACAGGTCATGGCCCAGTTTGAGGTCGGAAGTGAGTTTAGGGGTGATATTGTTTTTAAAATTGAGGATCAGGGTAGAACTGAGTGACCGCTGATTAAGTGTGTATTCGTTGACGAAGCCGAAGCCGTTATCAGTATTGACAACCTCTCCGACGATGCCTTTGGGACCGGGGCCGGTATGGCGACGGTTGTCGGTATAAAAGTCGGTACCGGCACGGTACAGGATATCGAGCCATTTAAAGGGTGAATAGGTAAAGTTGATATTGCCGATTACACGGTTCACATTGTCCCCAAACCGGTTACTATATAAAGTATAGATGGGATTATCGGTAGCGCCATAGGTTTGCTGGGTACCGTCGGGCTTCAGGTAGTCACGCATATTCCAGCGTGGCGACCAGTAAATCATCTGTTCTCCGTAGCGGTCGGCATTAGCACGGTTGCCACCTGAATTGATATAGTTGAGGGCTACGCCCATTTTGAATTTTTCGCTGAAGCGGACATCTCCGCTCACTCTGGCGGAATAGTTCTGGTAATTGCTAAAGGGGATGATACCGTTTTGATTGAACTGGGATAACGAGGCCGCATATACGACTTTATCAGTTCCTCCGCTGACGGCAAGTGTGTTGCGGTACTGGCTGCCGGTATTGTATGCCTGTTTGTAGTTATTATAGAGGGCGGCAGGATGATCGGGGTCCAGTTTGCGGGCATCTTCCACAGAAGGCCCCCATGCAGGCCAGAAGCTCTGATTATCATAAGTGCCATTGTTGCCCTGGGAGTATTGCAACTGTACATCCGGCGTTTTACCTACCTTATCGAAGCCGGCGGCGGTGGTAAAGCTAACGCGGGTACGACCTGCCTTACCGGATTTAGTGGTGATGATAATGGCTCCACTTGCAGCCCGAAGACCATACAGGGCGGTAGCAGCTCCGCCTTTCAGTACAGATATACTTTCGATATCATCGGGGTTAATATCAGCAGCGCGGTTGCTCATACCCCGGGTATCGGCGCCACCGGTGGTGTAGGTGTTGTTGTCCATGGTAATCCCATCGATGACAAAAAGCGGTTGATTGTCACGGGTAGGGTCCAGGGAGTTGATACCCCTGATCAGAATGCGGGAACCCTGTCCGGGTGCTCCGCCACCACCGGAGATCTGGACGCCGGCTACTTTTCCCTGGAGGGCGTTGACTACGTTGGATTGCCGGGACTGGACAAGATCTGCCCCCGATACATCCTGGATAGCATATCCAACGGCTCTCTTTTCTTTTTTGATGCCCATAGCTGTAACCACTACCTGATCGAGGCTATGGGTGTCGGGATGCAAGGTTATTGCCAGGCTGGTCTGACTTCCTGCAGGTGCCTCCTGGGTAAGGTAACCAATAAAACTAAAAACAAGGGTGTTGTGGTCAGCAGGTACTTCGATCCGGAAATGGCCATCTACGTCGGTGGTGGTGCCTCTGGCTGTTCCTTTTACCTGAACAGTGACACCTGGTAATGCGATATTGCTGCCGGCAGCAATGACACGGCCTGTGAGCGTGCGGGGTTGGGCATAAAGCGTGCGGGAGAATACAAGAAGAAAGCCCACCACCAGCAGCCATCTGAAAGTTGACTTCATGGTGAAGATTAGATTTTGGTTTAATGATGTGTATAAGTTACATCATATCTATTCAAAATCCATGCGGTCTCCCTACATTAAATAAAAAAGATTGTATTTGTTGAAGACAACAGCATACAATCTTTTCACAAAAGAATATTAAAAACGTTTATCCGGCAACGTTAATGATGCCATTGACGGTTTTTACAAAATCATCTGCGCCAGAGGGGCTGATCACCCATTTACGGGTCCTTGATTCTATCAGGACCAGATTTTCCCGGTTGGTACACCAGCGTTGATACTTTCCTATTTCGGCAGAGCGATAGGTGCCAAGATATCCGAATATACCGCCCATTCCCATCATACGGCTGCTGGTACCCAGCTCTTCTTCTGTGATACTACGCAGGCGTACAATATCTTCAAACAGGATGGTAATGGGAAACAGTGCTCTTTTAATCACCAGGCCTTCTGCGGTGATTTTGTAATACCGGGGAGTCAGACAGGCAGCTGCTATGATGGCCGGGACCAGGATAAACAGCAGCACGCTGGTAGTGGTGGCATCATGATTAACATCGGTAACCTGTCTGCACAGAATCACGAGGGTAATGATGATGATCAGGTTAGTAACAATCCTGGAGTTGTCATCCAGGGTGGCGGCATATCTCATAAAGTCCTGTCCTTTAATTCACTTAGAAAGATAGTAAAAATATACTATATGGAATCATACTTCCCTGTTTTTTCTTCGATGGTCACATCCTGATCTTTTTTTATCTGCATTTTTATATACACCAGCAGTTGGGATGCTCCGGCTTTAAAACATACTTCCTGAGTTTTGCGCACTACTTCCATCAGCTCTTCATAAGTTCCTTCCATCACTGTTTCGAACGGGCATACTCTGTATTTTACACCGGAGTCACGGATAACAGCAATGGCTTCATCTACTACGGCATATACCTGTTCGGAAGGTACGGAAGGGAGGATCTGAAGGGCTAAATTAATCTTGTTGTTCATCATTTCTTCTTATTTTTTTATGTTGATTATTAGCATTTTATGAAGATTGATTTTACCATTGATTGAAGCAAAATACGTACGAATGTACGGCATAATCTGATGAGGAAAGTAAAAAACATCTAGATTTCACCTAAATCAATTCAACAAATAATCACCATAAACATCTATTAATCAATAAAATATAAAAAAGAACATAAAGTAATCATCTAACTAAAAAATAATTGAAAGTATAACCACGCCCCTACTTTTTCACTACCTGATAAAGATCTTTTCGTATATCCTTCATCGTTTGAACACTTCCAAATGCATGCAGTTCTTTCAATAAAACAAGATCCACATCCACCACTACTACCATCTCTGTATTAGGTGTAGACTCGGCCTTAATACCTGTTACCGGGAAGTTAAAGTCGGAAGGCGTGAATACACAGGATTGTGCATATTGCAGGTCCATATTATTCACCTTGGGAAGGTTCCCAACGCAACCTGCGATAGCTACATAACACTCATTTTCCACGGCTCTTGCCTGAGCACAGAAACGGACACGGTTATACGCATGTTGGGTGTCTGTCATAAAAGGTACAAAAAGAATCTGCATACCCTGTTCTGCCAGAATCCTGGATGGCTCCGGAAATTCAACATCATAACAAATCTGTATGCCTACCTTACCACAATCCGTATCAAAGACCCGGATGTCTGAACCACCCTTCATCCCCCAGGAAGCCACTTCCCCCGGCGTTGGGTGGATCTTGATATAATGCTCCCAGGTACCATCCCGCCGGCATAAGTAGGAGATATTGTGCAGCACCTCATCGATCACGATCGGCATACTGCCTGAAATAATATTGACATTGTAGGATACCGCATGTTCCAGAAACCGGTCGCGGATCAATTCGGTATATTTAGACATTCCCCGGATCGCGCCTGCCG
Organism: Chitinophaga flava; assembly: GCF_003308995.1. Classification (NCBI taxonomy): domain Bacteria; kingdom Pseudomonadati; phylum Bacteroidota; class Chitinophagia; order Chitinophagales; family Chitinophagaceae; genus Chitinophaga; species Chitinophaga flava. The sequence goes on from NZ_QFFJ01000003.1 coordinate 67,923, forward strand.
GATCCAGCTGATTAAACTCTGCCATCAGCGGCGCATTAAACAATTCAGGGAACACTACAAAGTCCGACCCGTAATCACTCACCGCATCAATGAAATACTCCACCTGCTGCATGAAGGTCTCAAAGCCCCCATAGTCCCGCATCTGCCATTGTACTAGTCCGATACGAACAGTAGACTTGTTGTAGCGGATGGTATCGCTGTCTTGTTCATAATAAATATTAAACCACTGTAACAAGGTGGCAAAACCTTTTGAAGCCTCATCATCAGGCAGGTAGTTTTTGAGGATCTTCTTGACGGTAAAATCGTTTGAGAACTGAAACGTTAAGGTAGGATCATAAATTTCCTTATCCTGCACCTTCTCAATATATTGCCTGGGCGACAATTTGTCTGCATACTTTTCATAGTTGGGGATACGGCCTCCTGCCACAATACCCTCCAGATTCAACTGTTCACAGAGTGTTTTGCGCGCATCATACAGACGACGTGCGAGGCGCTTGCCCCTGAACTCCGGATGCACAAATACTTCTATCCCGTACAACGTATCTCCCTTGGGATTGTGTGTGTTAAAAGTATAAAAGCCGGTAATCTGCGCATAGGTATGGTTATCACCAAACTTATCGTAGTCGACGATGATGGAAAGGGCACAGCCTACCACCCTGTCATTAACGGTAACGGCTATCTGCCCTTCAGGGAACAATTTGATGAGCCGCTTAATGGTGGACTCTCCCCAATAACTTCCTGACATATCAGGATAGGCAGATTCCATGGATTCCCGAAGATCAAAATAATCTTCCGCAGTGAGGTTTCTGATTTCAACGGTATCTGACATGGTGTGATGCTTTTATCTGTAATTTAACTAATTCAAATAAGAAGTCCTGCCTTCCTTGTTAACAGGAAAGCAGGACCAGCACCTAAAATATTTGTTTATTTTATTATTTGATTATTGTTTTAATACGTCTTCTATATACATCACCTTGTTATTCTGGGTTTGCAGGAAAGCCTTGTTGGCCTTTCTTATACGCAGGAAAGCCTTTAGCTGTCTCAGGAAAAAGAACGGCAGATGCAGCAGAGCACGTATGGTACGTGGATCATTGCTCATCACGGCCACAATCGCAAAAAAGGAAAGCGGGAAAATAATCAGGATGGCTGCCCATGTCCAGGCCCACACCGGCGCTATCCAGTAATTGAGTATGCCCAGCATCAATGCCAGCAGTACCTGCAGAAACAATGGCGGTCTCAACAAATTAAAACCAAAAAACATCAGGTTAAAACTTCCGCGGCGTACACCGGTACAAAACACATCCCATCCATATTTAAAATACTTGAAGTATGCATTGATCCAGCGGGTACGCTGTGTTTCCAGCGCGTCACCGGTATCAATCTTTTCATCATACACCATCGCATCTTCTGCATAGGCCAGCACAGGTATCAGTTTTACGATATCAGCCTGGATCTTTTTATCAAATCCACCGAAGAAATGATTGTATACCACTTCGCGGTAAAGCGTAGTCTTCAATGCAATACCCAATCCCCAGATATTGGCGGAAAGCCCCAGCTCCATACGCATACGACGGTCAATGAAGTTACTGAAGTAGTTACCGGCCGCATCCAGCTGTGCATAAACAGTATCGTTGTTTTTGGCCAGCATGTTAGTCTGTACCGCCTGGTAACCCTGATTGAAATACCGGTTAAGCGTTTCCAGATAAAGCGGATGCACCAGGTTGTCTGCATCCAGGATCACCATTACCTCATGTGGAGATACAAAACTATTGATCGCAAAATCAATAGAGCGGATCTTGGCATTCAGTGGCGTTTCGGGTTTCAGCAGTTTTACTTGGGGATGAGTCATGCCCAGGTCGGCGTCGCCACAATTATCTGCCACCACATATACCATATAGTCAGCATGTGTTTGTTTCAGCAGGGAATCCACCAAAGGAGGAACCAACTGCAGATTTTTATGGGCAGTGATAATTACAGCGAAAGTGTAATGATGATTGCCGGAAGCCTTCACTTCATGGCCGGGCTTAAACAAAAAACGACCAGCTTTTTTGATCCAGTAGATCAACAGCAGTACAGCTGGCTGCAGGAGATAACAGGCAATGAGCACCTGAAAAACTACCCAACAATTATAGAGTATGTGTAACATAGTTTACCTGACTTTTTCCCAGACAGAAAAGAATCCTCCTGTAAAACGGTACGGTAATACATCGGCCACTTTACAGTCGAGCCATTGAAGCGCCTTTATCCGTTTGGCTAAAAAAGAGAAGGGAAATACATCTTCAATAAAGTTGGCTTTACCGAAGCGGATGATCCGGAAGCTGTTTTCAGCCGATAGTGTTTCCAGATCGGATTTTTTGAAGAACTGGATGTGGTCCAGGTTATCGGCGGCAGATTGTACGGTGGTACCGCTATATCCCATTGATTTCTTTACACCTACTACCAGTCTCCAGAGCCAGTTATTTTTTGCTCTCATTTTGAGTACCGGCCTTGTCACCAGTAGTTCACGGGGGCCGGTGCCGTTGGGGACGGTCACAACCAGGATTCCATCTTCTTTGAGGGACTGATGCAGTGTTGCCAGCAGAGATGAGGGCTGATGCAGATGTTCCAGCACTTCACTGCAAACGATCACATCGAAAGTATTACCCTGTGCCACCAGCTGCTCTGCACTCAGCACTTCAAAACTAACCCGGGGAGAGGTGTTCAGCTCCTTTGCTCTGGCGATGGCCTGTTCACTGACATCGATACCCAGTACATTAAATCCGAGTTGCCCAAGGTGACGGCTGATAACGCCATTACCACAACCTACGTCGAGTACGCTGGCCTTATCGCCTGCCCGCTCCGCTACTGCTGCACTGATAAAGTCCAGCCGCTTACGGTCTGCGATCCGGTCGTATTCGTATGTTACAGGCCCGTTGTTTGTCATTTTATTCGGTTAATTTCCAGTTTTCAAAATTCTATCATACAAAGTACCTACCTGCCGGGCCATCTGCTGTACAGAATAACTTCCCGCCACAGTAGCCGCAGCGCGATGCTGCAGTTCCTCCCTAAGAGAGGTATTGGTATGCAGGTCGAGGATGGCAGCAGCTAGTTTTTCAGGCTCTTTAACAGGTATTACCAGACCGTTTTTCCGGTGCTGCACTATTTCGCAGGAGCCGTCTACATCTGTCACTACTACCGCCTTACGCATGGCCATTGCCTCCAGTAATCCGATTGGCAGTCCTTCCCACAGGGAAGGCAGGCAATAAATATCCACTGCTTTGAGCAGGGCCGGCACATCCTGGCGGAACGGCAGGAAAAGTACGCGGTCTGTTATGTTCAGCGAAGCTGCCAGCGCTTCCATTTCGGCTTTCATATCTCCTTCTCCCACCACCAGCAAAGTGATATCTCTTTCGGTTTTCAGCACCTGGCTGAAAGCCTGTATCATCGTCAGCGGATCCTTCTGATGAGTGATCCGGGCGATGTAGCCCACAACCGTATGATGGGCCGGGATACCCAGTGTTATGCGGAGATCCGGCAGTTCCCGGTCGGGGTTGAACAGGTCCAGATCGATACCATTATTGATAACGGTAGACCTGAAACGTTTGAAATGTTTTACACCGGTGTCTCTGTTGGAGGCAGAAACAGAGATATTAGCATGGGCGCCGCTGGTCAGCATTTGCTCCGACCATATACGCAGCCGCTTTTGCAGAAATGACTGGTCTTCGTGAAAAGACCAGCCATGAATAGTATACAGTAAAGGACGGCCGGCCATTCTCGCCGGCAAGAAAAGGTTGCTGGCAGCACGGGATCCATGTGCATGCACGAGGTCGATCTGTTCTTTCTCTATTAATGCTTTCACACGCATCCAGCAAGACACATCAAATGCACGCAGGGAGGGCAACACAAAATTGCGGATACCCATCTCCCGTAGCCGGGTGATCATGGGGCCGTCTGTAAACGACAGCACCAGCGGTTCATAACGATCTTTGTCCAGTGCTCCCACCAGGCTGAGCACGTGAGACTCACCCCCTCCTACCAGTCCCTGACGGATAGCCTGCAGGACTTTTATTTTTCCCTCTCCAGGCATTACGCGGTAGTTGTAGAAGCGCCCTCAGGTTTTCTTTCCCAACCCTGTGGCAGTTTTTCGTAGATCTCAATATTTTCAAACTCTTTGCTCTTTCTCGCGCCTACCTTCTGTGCCCAGGCAGCCATCCGTTTGATGCCTTCCTGCAGACTCACACCTGAACCATCGCCAAATACACTGTGCGCTTTGGTATGGTCGGAATAGGCATGCATTACTTCATTTCTGGCCTGGAGATATTTAATATCAGGGGTTACACCAAAACAGTCACCCACTACTTTTGCCAGTTCATTAACCGTGTAGGGTTTGTCTGCACCAATGTTGAATATCTGGTTGTAAGATGCCGGGATGTCAACACTGTTGGCAATCGGAATAGCCACATCATCAATATAACTGAAAGCCCTGGTCTGTTCTCCGTCACCGAAGATGGTCAGCTGCTGACCCTGCATGATCTGGTTCATGAAGATACCGATCACGTTACGGTATTTATCGCCGATGTTCTGGTTTTCACCATACACATTGTGCGGACGGAATACTACATAGTTCAAACCGAACATTTCATGGGCTGCTTTCAGGTCCAGTTCCACTGCATATTTAGATACACCGTACGGATCTTCCGGCATCGGCACCATGTCTTCCCGCATTGGCAGCTGGCCTGCGCCATACACCGCGATGGAAGATGTAAACACAAAACATTTCACTTTGTGTTTAATGGATTCATTAATGAGGTTGATACTACCTACCAGGTTATTATTATAATTGAAGCGACGGATGAAGTGAGAAAGTCCTTCTGCTGCATAGGCCGCGAGATGGTACACGTAAGTAAAACGATACTCTTCGAAAAGGCTGGCTACCAGCTGCTCATCATACACTGATCCCTGTACGAAAACAGCTCCTTCGGGAATATGATCTTCAAATCCCCCGCTCAGATCGTCCAATACTACGACTTCATGACCGAGTGCCAGGCAGTGCTTTACAACATGTGAACCAATAAATCCGGCACCACCGGTAACGAGTGATCTTATAGTTGACATACTAAATTTTTTTAAACGGGTGAATAACTTGATGTAGTCAGATTCCAGCTAACTCCTTTCAGGAAAGACTTCAGATGTTGGAACTGGCCTTTCAGCAGATAGGTACCAACGGATTTGGGGAAGGTGAGGAAACTGAAGAACAACAGAAATGCAGTCAGCTGCAGTTTGTTGGTATTCCTGCGCATGTACAGAATACGGTTGCGCGTATGATAATATACCTTGATCGCACTTTCCTTTCCCATTGTGATGGACTCCTTATGAAAAATCAGTCCATCGGCATTATAATATATCTTATAGCCGGCTTTCAGTATACGGGCCGACCAGTCTGATTCTTCATAATAGATAAAAAACTTATCCGCGAAGCGGCCTACTTTTTCGATCACTTCCCTTTTAACCATCATGGCTGCGCCATGTGCGCACCAGGTAGGTCCGGAAGTGTTATGCTGACCATTATCTTCTTCTTTGCTACCCACCGCCCAGGTGCGGCCGGTGAGCAGGTTCATCTGATGGAAGCCTGCGTACTGGATCACATTGGGGTGATGATAAAAGCGGATTTTAGGGCATACTACACCGATGGACGGATCTGTTTTAAAAGGTGCCAGCAGGTGGTCGAGCAGATCGGGTGTTACTTCTGTATCGTTGTTAACGATAAACACATAATCTCCTTTGGCCTGTTCGATACCCAGATTGTTGCCTCCTGTAAAACCCAGGTTGACGGGGCTCAGTATAAGTTTCAGATTAGGGTAATTGCCTGCTTCTATTTGTGCAGTGGGATCAACGGTGGAGCCGTTGTCTACCACAATGGTTTCGAAATTTCGGTAGTTGAGTTTTTTTGTTGATTCCAGGAATTCACACGTAACGGTGGTTTGATTATAGTTGAGTGCTATAATTGAAACCAGTGGTGTATCCTGCTTGTTTTGTGTATCCATAGTGTTATCCGGCTGTCTGTGCTAGACATTATCTTTTTGTATTAATGCATTGGGGGTATTGGCGAGTATCCACATATCATACAATACAGAATTGTTTTCGGCATAGCTGATGTCGAGGTTGATCCTTTCCTTTACGCTCATATTTTTCTGGCCGCGTTTTTTGATCTGCCACAGACCAGTGATACCAGCCGGCGCGAGGAAACGGCCTGCATAGTCATCTGTGGTGAGTGTAGCGGCTTCATATAAAGGCAGGGGTCTGTTGCCTACGAGCGACATATGTCCGAGTACTACGTTGAGCAGCTGCGGCAGTTCGTCGAGGCTGGTATTTCTCAGGAAAGCACCGAGGCGTGTAACTCTGGGGTCGTTGCTTACCTTAAAGAATACAGGATCTTTACCTGTAGCATCGTATTGGTTCAGATGTGATAACTGAGATACCAGTTTATCTGCATTCACCACCATGGTGCGGAACTTGTAGAAATCAAAGATCTTGTATCCGTTACCTGCGCGGTGTGATATATAAAAGATGGGGCCTTTGGATTCCAGCCTGATAAGGATGGCTACCAGCAAAAAGACAGGGCTTAACAACAGCAGGGCGGTTCCGGCCACTGCGATATCGAGGGTCCGTTTGAAGAAATAATTGATATAATATTTTGATGACCGACGCAGACTCGCCGAGTTAGTGGATGCTTTTTTAGACAGCTCTCTGATCCTGCGGGCAGTTTTCAGTTTTTCTGCAAAGGCTTCCGGGGTAATAGAAGCAGTGATCAGATCATCTATGCCGCCAGTCTTCTGTAATTCCCAGCGAACTTCCACTGTCAGAAAATCGGTGTAAACAAACAAGGGGATATCTTCACACCCTTTGGTATCCTGCAGAAACTGTCTGAAGTCGATCAGGTCAAAGTTATTACCGCTGATGTTACAGATAATGAATTCTGGTTTCAGTTTCAGCCGCAGTCTTTCCCTGAGCACTTTTTTGGCTATTTGGGTAGTTTCTGCATTAATGATCCATTTATCCTTACCATCTACTACACGATTCATAAAGTTGCCAGCTCCTATGCACAGTACGAAAGTGTTTGCAGTTCCCGGTAATTCTATCACCTTCCCACTTTTTTTCTTTTTCTCCACTGTTAATTGAATGGGTAGATTGGATATCATGTGTTTCGGTTTATATGCTTACAATAAAGTATGTATGTTCTGGTTTCCCTGGATTATTCAGCAACAATCACGGTTGGAGAAACGATCAGTTGCTTTTCGATGAGACTGAGCAGCTTCAGTGGATCAAAAGGTTTGCTCATGATCTCTACTACATTGGGGTACAATGTCACCTCATCCAGCTGCATAGCTGTGAGTAATATTACGGGGATATCGCTGTACAGCAGGTTGGAAGAAAGGTTTTTAGTAAACTCCATTCCATCCATATTGGGCATCTGTATATCAGATACAATAACATCCGGTACATTACCGGCAGAGAGCCATTTGCTGGCAGTGAGGCCATCAATGGCAGAATAAACTTTGTACCGCTGTCCAAGCATCGCCTCTAACAAATATCGCATTGGTGCACTGTCATCTACTACTAAAATTGTTTTCTTCATTTAACTCCGTTTTAGAAAATAAAAGATTAATTCCGCGACCACAATTACCACTTCATCAGTAGTGCATGATCATCTTTTGATCTTCCAGGAGGATAAGGTTATAAAGTCACCAACAGAATATTTCGTATATCGATAAATGTTATCCATTTATAGACGACGGGGTTTTCATTCCGGGTGAAAATGGCATCAAGAATTTCAGAGGAGATGGTTGTTGGCTGCAGTTTGGAATACGAGATAAAATTATCCATTATTCCTGATAGTACAAAAAAATTGGCATAATACTCTTTGACTATCATTTTAACCGGACATTTTTCAGCAGGTCAAAATTGCAATCCGGCGTAAAAGTATATAAACAATCATTTCGTAATATTTTCAAATTTGTATGTGATATAAAATTCCTCGTGAAAGTTGTGATTTCCAGAGTGAATGATAAAATATCCCCGGTACATGTACCTGCTTTTACCTGTTGAATTATAATAGTTAATTAATTTGGCAGCGAAATTAATCCCGGAAATTCATGGTTTTTCTCAAAGCAGTACTCTTCTTTTCCCTATTCATTTTGTTCTATAGTTATATAGGGTATGCCATACTGGTATGGCTATTGCTCCGGTTTAAGAAAAGCAATAACTTATCCAGTGACGACAGCCCCGGAGATTATTCGCCTGCGGTCACACTGATAGTGGCCGCGTATAATGAAGCGACTTTTATAGAAGAAAAAATATGGAATACGCTGGCGCTGGATTATCCAATAGATAAACTCGACATCTTATTTATTACTGACGGTTCTACAGATGGTACGCCGGACATCGTGCAGAAATACGGCAGGATCAGGCTGATGCACGAGCAGGAGCGCAAAGGAAAAACAGCCGCCATCAACAGGGCGATGCGTTCCATTACCACTCCTTATGTCATCTTCTGCGATGCCAACACATTATTAAACAGCGATGCCATCCGCAATATTATTCATCACTACCGCGACGAGCAAACAGGCGGCGTAGCCGGAGAAAAAAAGGTACGTCCTTTCGGCACTGCTGGCGCAGCAGCCACAGAAGGCATCTACTGGAAATATGAATCTGCACTGAAAAAACTGGATGCTTCTTTATATACAGTAGTAGGTGCTGCAGGCGAACTGTTTTCTATCCGCACTGAATTATACCGCCCCGTAGAACAAGACGTGATACTTGATGACTTTATCATTTCACTGCGGATCAATCAGGAGGGTTATCGTATTGCCTATGCACCGGATGCTTACGCGATGGAGTCTCCCTCCCACTCTATACGGGAAGAGCATAAACGAAAAGTACGGATCAGTGCAGGCGGCTTTCAGTCAATTGTAAGATTGAAAGAGCTGTTGAATGTGTTCCGTTACCCTGTATTATCTTTCCAATATATTTCCCATCGGGTGCTGAGATGGACCTTGTGCCCTCTGAGTTTGCTGTTGGTACTCGCCACCAATATACTGCTGGTAATGAATAATGCCGGCGAATGGTATGAGTGGCTGCTGGTGGCGCAGGTAGTGTTTTATGTGATGGCACTGGCCGGATATACATTGGCGAAGTTGTCGGTGAAGGTCCGGATATTTTATGTTCCGTTTTATTTTGTTTTCATGAACGTAGCGATATATGAAGGCTTTTTCAGGTTCATGCGGAAGCGACAACCAGCTGCATGGGAAAAAGCCACACGTAGTCCCAGGACTGAAGTCCTGGGCTAAATTGGATATGAATTTTCATCATCATTTTTAACAAATGAGCGCCATAAAAAATCTGCTAAAACAAACGGCCCTGCCCGTATATCTGAGCTTACGGGGGATGTATTATCAGGGAGACAAAGTAGCGTGTCCCTGTTGTAAAGGAACGTTCTCCCGCTTTCTGGAGATAGGATACAACCGCCGGCCGGCACAGTGTCCCAGATGCAGGTCCAACGAGAGAGACCGTACCTTCTGGCTGTTCCTTGAAAAACATCCCGACTTTCTTTTTCCGGGTGCGAAAGTATTGCATGTAGCCCCGGAAGAAATATATTACAAGCGACTTAGCAAAGATCCGTCTATTCAATATACAGCGGGTGATAAGTTTGTGAACAGCTATGAAAATACTTATCCTGATGACACCATCTATCTGGACATCACCGATATGAAAGACATAGCTGACAACACCTACGACATTATCCTCTGCAGTCATGTACTGAGCTGTATTCCTGATGATGCCCAGGCTTTCCGGGAAATGCGCAGGGTGCTGAAACCCGGTGGCAAAGCCATTATACAGGTGCCTGTACGGGAAGATCTTGCGACGACGGATGAAGATCTGACACTAACGGAGCCGGCTGAACGTATCCGCAGATTCGGCGACCCTAACTATGTTCGCTTTTATGGCCGGGACTACGAGCAAAGACTCAGTGCCCAGGGCTTCAACACTCATTTTATACTGATTACTGACATGCTTACCGAAGCGGAAATAGAACGCTATGGATTGGTAAGAACAGACGAAATTCACCTATGCAGCAAATAATCCCCGCATCAGGCGGTATCAACCCCGCGCCTGCAGCAACCGCATCAACTCCCAAATCCAAAACATTCCTGAACTACATCCATCATTTCAGGGGCATTGCCATCTTATATGTAGTAGCTGCCCACCCATTGTTGCAATGGGCAGAAGGTAGTCCGATGGAAAAAATACTGAACATCATCTTCCAGAATTCCACGGTGATGTTCATCTTTATTGCAGGTTATCTTTTCCAGCACCTGTCTGCAAAATTTGAGTACAAGGATTATCTGGTAAAGAAGTTACAGGGTGTTATCTGCCCGTATATTCTGCTTTCCATTCCTATTATTGTGGCGCGTCTTATATCCGGTAACGTACCCGGTAATACGCTGGATGTATATCCGGATTTTGCTTCTTTTCCGGCGTGGAAACAGATTGGTTATTATTTGTTACACGGTGCACACATGCAACCGTTTTGGTTTATACCGATGATCACCTTGTATTATCTGGGAGCGCCTATATTGATTTATATTGACAGACATCCGCGCTGGTACTGGGTGCTGCTGCCGCTGTTTGTGGTTTCTACCGTGTTGGTACAACGTGCAGCCCTTGCCGATACTTTCAGAATGGCGATCCACTTTTTATTCGTGTACCTGTTTGGTATGTTCATGAGCCACTATAAAGACCGCTATCTGGAATTTGCCAAAAAGTACTGGCTGCCGATTACAGTGTTGTCTTTCCTCTCACTGGCTGTTAATTTTTATGTACCTGCCAGGTATTATGATCCCGCAGATTTTACACAGAAAATTCTTTTCTCCTGCTTTTATATTTACTGGTTATGGAAACTGGAACGGTATGTGCCCAAGGTGATCAATATCCTTGCTACGCTTAGTTTTGGAATATTCTTCGTTCATTACTTCTTTGTGTTGTTACAACGTTCTGTAAGCTATAAGATTTACGGTCATGAGATGCCGGGCAACTTGTTTTCCTGGGCACTCTGTAACCTGTTTGTACTGGTTCCTACCGTACTCATTTTGATGGCAGCTAGAAAAGTTTTCGGGAAATACAGTAAGTATTTTGTCGGATGTTAAGTGCTTTCTTTCATGCTGTTAGGACATCTTAATAAATTACGAATATTAATAATTTATTTTTATCCAAAATACAATTCAAAACAGGTATTTCTGCGTTCACTTGCCGATCCTGAATTTTCACGGGCAATTTTATACACTTTACAAATTTTCAGGGAACGTGATTACTTTTTCTTTATATCTTGCACCCAGTTTTTTAAGAGACGCTACTAATAGCACAGTACCAAAGTCTCTGAGAAGCATGTCAACTTTTTCCAGCCATCTCCTATCACAAGCCTGAGCGGTTATTTACAGTATGCTAGGTTGCGTTATAAAACGCAGAGCCCCGGAGTAAATCACCCTAATTTTTTAGCCATCACATCCTGCGGAAGATCTGTGTAATGGGTCCTGTGTTGTTATAAACCATACAGCATAATACGTGCTGCCAGTAACCTTACGGACTTAATTAAATTATTTCATTACCGGATACAATAATGCTATGAATAAATTTTACACGCTCCTTACTTTCCTCTTAGTGATGGGAATCAATACGGTCTTGGCACAGACAGGCGTATTAAATCCCAACGACAGCATTGTGGAATACAATCCGGCGGCTCCTCCTACGCCTCCCAACTGGGGTGTGCTGGGCAAGTGGGTCAGGACCAAACGCCTCAACTGGAACACTGACTCCTACAAGTGTTACTACTACAATGGTTTGCAGTTTCGTTTAAAGTTCCCGAAGTCCTACCAGCCAGGTGTATCCGATGGCAAAAAGTACCCCATGATCATCTTCTGGCATGGCGTAGGAGAAAGAGGCACTATCTATGATAACGAATATCAGTTGTACCATGGTGGTGAATTACACAAAAATGCTGTTGACAACGGTACCTTTGATGGCTTTCTGCTCTATCCGCAAAACCAGGGTGGTTTCTTCGGAAATGTACAGTTTGATGCTATCAGAGATCTGATTGTTAATTACATGATTCCGGAGGTAAAGCTCGACCCATACCGTATTATGGTACAGGGCCTTTCCGGTGGTGGTACCGGCACCTGGGACTTTATGATCCGTTACCCCAAACTGGTGGCTGCCGCCGCTCCTATCAGCGCTTCTACGCTGGCATTAAAAGATTATATCGATGTCTTCAAATTAATCCCCATCTGGAACTTCCAGGGTGGTACTGACACCAACCCCGACCCCAGCGTTACACAGAACGTTTACAATGCAGTGATAGCTGCTGGCGGCAACATGAAGCTTACAATTTATGACGGCTGGGGACATGGTGTATGGTACAAGGCATGGGGAGAGCCTGATTATTTCCCTTTTGCCAACCGCGCACACAAAGCCAACCCATGGCCACTCTATGGCAGAACAGAGTTTTGCCCCGGAGATACAATTAACGTTACTATAGGTGTAACTGCCGGTTTCGACGCTTACGAATGGCGTAAAGACGGCGTTATCATTCCTGGCGCCAACAGCAATACCATTGTTGCTACTACTACCGGTGTATATGATGCCCATATCAAAGATGGCAATAACTGGACCTCCTGGTCTCCTATCCCGGTACAAATCAAAATAAAAACCCCCACTATCACCCCAAACATTAACGTGAATGGGTTGATGAGTAAAGTTATTCCTGCACTGGACGGCAAAGACAGTGTAGTACTGCAGTTACCGGCTGGTTATACTTCCTATCTCTGGAAAAAAGCCACCGATGCCACGACTTTAGGTACAGACAGAATGCTCACCGTTAGAGACTCCGGCCTGTACATTGCAACCGTAACAGAACAATATGGCTGCTCCAGCAATTTCTCTGCTCCGTTTAAAGTCATCAAAGCCAGTGGCACACCCGCTCCGGACCCGGCCACCAATGCCATTGCCAGAGCAGATTCCAAAACACAAATCACCATTGATTGGAGCAGAAACCCTAATCCTGCTACCAGCGAAACCGGTTATGAAGTGTATCGCGGTAGCGCTGCCGGCGGGCCTTATACCCTGGTGGGTATTACTGGTTCGGGCGTGACTACTTTCTCCAACAGCGGTTTAAATCCCAATAAAACCTATTACTTCGTTATCAGAGCTGTGAACGACAATGGTGCTGCCGTTGCAAGCAATGAAACCAGCGCCACCACACTGGTAGACAACAATCCTCCTACAGCACCGGGCACGCTGAAAGTAACAGGTACTACGAGAACTTCCGTTAGTCTTTCCTGGACAGCAGCAACAGATGATGTGGGTGTTACCAAATATGACATCTACGTAAATGGTGTTAAAACATATACAGTCAACGGCGATCAGACTTCCTTTACCGTTAACTCCCTTGTCTATAATCAGGTGTATGCCTTTACGGTTAAAGCAAGAGACCTCACCGGTAATCAGTCGCCAGCGAGCAACCAGGTGTCTGCTTCAACCGCAAACAGTGGCCTGAACTACAAATACTACACCGGAGCCTTCAGCGTACTGCCCAACTTCAGTACCTTAACACCCGTAAAAACAGGCGTCACTCCAACTGCAGATATCAGTGCGCGTGATGCCAACGAAAACTACGCATTCCTGTGGGAAGGATTTATCAATATCCCTGCTACCGGTACGTATACTTTCGAAACTTACTCCGATGATGGCAGCAGACTATATATCGGCCCTTACAGCTATACTGCAACACCACTGGTAGATAATGACGGTCTGCATGCGCCACAGTCAAAGACTAACAGCATTTACCTCACTGCTGGCTCCTATCCTTTCTCCGCTACTTTCTTCCAGGCAGGTGGAGGACAGGTGATGCAGCTCTTCTGGCAATCTACTATCAACGGCGTTACCGGCAGCAGACAGGAAATTCCTGCCAGTGCCTTCAGTGATCCCGCTCCTCCGAGTAACAACACTCCAGCTGCGCCTACGCAGATAAAGGCTGCTGCTGCTTCCTATAACAAAATCAATCTGACCTGGACCGACAACAGTACCAACGAAACAGGTTTTGAAATCTACCGCAGCACAAGCCTTGGCGGACCTTTTAACATCATCGCCACTACAGCTGCCGCCCAAACAGCTTATACCGATAGCCTGTTACAACCGCAAACCACCTATTACTACAAGGTAAAAGCGATCAACAAATACGGCGACTCCGGCTTCAGCCTGGCCGATGGCGGTGGATTACAGTACGACTATTATGAATTCTCTGATATTACCCAGCTGCCTGACTTTAACAGCATCACCCCTGTTAAGAGCGGTAGTGTAGACAATATCACACTGGATATTCGTAACCATGATAATAATTTTGCGTTGAAATTTGCGGGCTACATCAATCTCCCGGTTAGCGGTACCTATACCTTCTATACCGCCTCCGATGATGGTAGCAAGCTGTATATCGATGGTTTCGACAATACCAAGTTAGTAGTCAACAACGACTACCTGCAGGGTACTACCGAAAGATCCGGTACCAAAACCCTTTCTGCCGGCCGTCATGCAATCTATATCACGTATTTTCAGCGTGGTGGCGGATTTACACTGACAGCCAGCTATAAAGGCCCCAATGGAAGTAACATTGCTAAACAGCTAATCCCCAGTTCTGCACTGGCCAATCCCAATATGCAGGCCACTACCCTGGCATTGCCTACAACACCGGTAGCACCTACCGCACTGACAGCAGCCACTGTGTTCTCCAATAAGATTAGTATTAAATGGAACGATAACTCCAACAACGAAACATCTTTTGAAGTATACCGTTCTGTTGGCAATAACAGCCAGTACAAACTGCAGGCGACCATCCCCGGTAGCGACAGCACTTATGGCATGTTTACAGATACTGCCCTCTTTGCCAATGTAACTTACTACTACAAGGTAAGAGCAGTGAACGTAGGTGGAAACTCTGCCTACAGCAACGAACTGAATGTACAGACACTCAACAACGCTCCGGTCCTCAACAATCAGCCTGACCGCTACATGCATTATGACACCCAGCTGTCTGTAAATGTAGTAGCCACTGATGCTGACGGAGACCCGATCACCCTTACCGCTACCAACCTGCCTTCTTTCGCCACTTTCACCGATAATGGCAACGGTACTGGTACCATTCTCTTTAACAATCCTCCGGTTACAGCACAAGCCACTTATCCCGGCATTACCGTGAAAGCACAGGACAACCACAACGGCGTTGCTACCAAAGTGTTCTCACTGACTGTAAATGCCAATTATGCACCGGTATTAGGTAATGTATCCAACCTGACCATCAATGAAAATACGACCTCACAAATCAATGTGGCCGTAACCAATGATAACGGTACCGATAACCTTACCTGGACCTATACCGGCTTACCTGCTTTTGCAACAGCCGTGTCCAATGGTAAAACATCCCAGATCACGCTGACCCCCGGTTACAGCGATGCCGGCTCCTACCCCGTATCTGTAAAGGTATCAGACGGTGTTGGCGGTGAAGACACCAAAAACTTCACCATCGTGATCAATGATGTGAACCCTGGCTACTTCGTAAGAGTAAACTTTAACGACGGCTCCAACCAGGCACCCGCTCCATGGAACAACACCAACAAGGTACCCGTTACCCAGAATGATATCTTCGGCCCCTTCACAGATCAGAACGGTAACAACACCGGTATCTCTCTGAAGGTTATGACACCATGGCAAACCGTCAACGGTGGCAGCAACGCCAACAATGCCGGTGTACGCCCAGGTAATAACTCCGGCATATACCCTGATAATGTAATGGCCAGCTCCTACTGGACCAATACCGTCAAACAAACATTCAAGGTAACCGGTCTCAAGGCTGCCTTCAAATACAACTTCACCTTCTTCGGAAGCCGCAGCGGTGTAACAGATAACCGTACCGCCAACTACACCATCAATGGTACCACTGTTTCCCTCAATGCTTCCAACAACGCCACCAATACCGTTGTCATCAAAGGTATAGCCGCTGACTCGAATGGTGAAGTATCTGTCGACCTCCAGGCCGGCACTGGTTCTTCTTTCGCCTATATCAATGCAATGGTGATAGAAGCCGTATACGATGATGGCACCGTTCCGGCCAAACCAAAACAACTGGCCGCCAGAAACATCCCTACCGGCGTAAGACTCTCCTGGTTTGATGCCGCTTATAACGAAACAGGTTATGAAGTAGCCCGGTCAACCGATTCACTGGGTACCTACCAGACACTGAACCCAGCACCGACCAATGCTAACGATACCGCCTATACGGACAATACCGTAGTGGCCAATACCAAATACTTCTATGCTGTTCGTGCAATCAACGCCTATGGTAATTCTCCGTATACAGATACCGTAGTGATCGTTGCGGCCAACAGAAACCCGGTGTTGAATACATTGAGTAATGTGTCGATGAAAACAGATGATGTACAGAACATCACTGTTACCGCTACTGATGATCCTTCAGATATCCTGACTGTCAGCGCTACGGGTTTACCACCTTTTGCGACGCTGACCACCACCGGCAATGGCACCGCTACCATAGCCCTTACACCTACAGCCGCCAACATTGGCAGATACAGTGTAACCGTTACCGTAGCCGACAACCACGGTGGCAGCACCAGTCAGACATTCACCATTGCGGTAAGAGACAAAAACATCACTTCCATCTACGTCAACTGCAACCAGCTCAGTCCGGAAGGCGCACCGTGGAACAACTTCAACGGCCTGCCTATTGCGAATCGCAACATCACCAACATGCTGGATGAAACCGGTGTCGCTACCGGTGCTTCCATCACCCTCATAGACGCCCTCACCGGCGCAAACAACGTAGGGGCAGTAACCGGCAACAACTCCGGCGTATTCCCGGACAATGTGATGAACACCTTCTTCTACGACCAGAGCACTACCGCCAGACGTATCAGGATCACCGGTCTTACCGGCACTAAAAAATACAACCTGGTATTCTTCGCCAGCCGCGCAGACGTGACTGACAACAGAACAACCATATATACAGTTGGTACACAGTCCGTATCCTTAAACGCATCCAGCAATACCAACAAAACAGTACAACTGAATGGCCTGAGCCCAGACAATACCGGTACTATCGAGTTTACCATTCAGAATGGCACCGGTTCTCTCTTCGCCTATCTGAATGCACTGGTGATACAGTCTTATGTTGACAATGGCCAACCACTGTCTCCTGAAAGCCTGATCGCTACCGGTAAATCAAGGAACACCATCCAACTGGGCTGGACCAACAAAGCCAGCAATGCCACCGGCGTGGAAATATACCGCTCCACCAGTATCGATGGTGCTTACAGCCTGGTTACCACTGTAGGCGGAACCGTGAGCTCTTATACAGACAACGGACTCAGTGAAAGTACCCGCTACTATTATAAAGTAAGAGCCAAAGCCAATACGGTATTCTCTGATTACAGCAATATCGCCACTGGATCTACGTATAGCCATTCTGTTTACATCAACATCAATGTAACCAGTCCACAGGGTGCACCATGGAACAATACCAACTCTCTGCCTTTCCAGGGCCAGAAGCTCACTAACATCAAAGACGAAATCAGCAACAACACCAGCATGGTGATGAGCATAGACCGGAACTTTACAGGTACCAACCCCAATGGTATGGTAACCGGTAACAACTCCGGCATCTATCCGGACAATGTAATGGCCGCCTCCTACTACATCGACAAAGGAGATACCGCCCAGCTTACTTTCTCCGGTCTGAACCAGTCTATGGCTTACTCCTTCGTATTCTTCGGCAGCCGTGCCGGCGGAGGCGACAGGATCAGTGCCTACAGCATCAATGGCAAAGTGGTAACACTCAACGCGCTGAACAACACCAGCCAGACCGTACAGATAGACAATGTAGTACCTAACAGTGATGGTGAAATCCGTGTGGTCATCTACATCGCCCCTAACGGCCAGTATGCTTACCTGAATGCACTTGTCATCAATGCTTATCCAAAAGACAATACACCAGGAGCCGACAATAGCATCACACCTGATAATGTGATGATGGCTGTCAACAGAAACCGTAGCGCTGCCGGTATTATAAGCAAAATCGAACCTACTAAGGAGAACAGTGAAGAGATCCTTGTCGAAAGCGTGTATCCTAATCCGATTAGCTCCTTCGTCAACCTCCTGGTGAAAAACACAGGCAAGTCCCAGAATGTGACCATCAAAGTATTTGATCTCACAGGAAGAATGGTGTATGCGAAAGCAGGCATCGCACTGCCGGAAGGTTCACAACCTGTCCGTGTAGACTTCAACAGGGATATGGCGCCAGGTGTCTATCTGCTGCAAGTACTGACTCCTGATAATAAGCGTGTTAAAATTGTGAAACTGATCAAGCAGTAACAAACGTTAATCCGGTCACTAAAGAATCCGGTCTCCACAACCGGATTTTTTAGTGACAATTAAATTAAACTATTTCATACTTTAAAGAATCCGGCAATATGGATCTGATTTATTTGTTCAATTCGTTAATGCGTAGGAAGTGGCTGATCATCATCAGCAGTATGCTGGCGGTGGCAATTGCATTTCTGTTTACGCTCAACCAGAAAAAGCTCTATCGTTCTTCTGCCCAGATGGCTACGGGTTTTACAACCAGTGATCAGGTGAAACTGAAAGATGAAAACTTTAATATTTATGAGATTGATGTAAAGTTCAGCAACATCATCGAAGCCCTCCGTTCCACCAAAGTACTGAGCATGGTCACTTACAGCCTGATGCTGCACGACCTGGAAAAACCCCAGACACCCTTCCGTAAACTGGATGCGGAGACCATGAAAAAACCTGCTTACCGCAACGCGGATAAAGCAGCTGCCATCGCTGTACTGAAGAAAAAATACACCGAAGAAAAATTATTAAGCTCCTACGATCCCGAAGAGAGAAAAATACAGGAGCTGATGAAAGTATATCAGTACGACCTGGAAACTGTTCGCAAGTTGCTTTCTGTTGCCCGCATTCAAAGAACCGACTTCATTGAAGTACAGTTCTGGTCTACCAACCCTGAATTATCTTCCTACATGGTAAACCAGATCTGTTCCGAATTTCTGAGAAACAACGAAAGCTCCCGTTCCCAGCAGAATGTACAGTCTATTGAAACACTCGAAAAACTGGTAGCCCAGAAAAGAGCTGACCTGGACCAGAAGATCAATAATCTTAAAACCATGGGTGGTGTAGATGCAACAGTGGAAAGCTCCAGTAAAATGGAACAGATCAGCACCTTTGAAAGCAGAATGACCGAGGAGCAGAACACCTTAAACAATGCTACCCTTTCACTCCAGCAGGTCACCAAACAACTGATCGACATGGACCGCAACAATGCCCAGTCAGCCAGCGCCGCCACTGCTGCCAGTGCTGAAATCAGCAAACTGCGCAGTCAAATGAATGATGCCAACCAGGAATATATCAGTAAAGGTTCTAATGATACAGAGCTGTACAACAAATACCAGAAACTGAAAGCGGCCTATAAAGCTAAACTGTCAAGTCTGGCCACCAATGCCCCTTCCGAAGGTGGTATCAACAAGGCAGATCTGCAACAAAAGAAAATTGAGCTGGAGATACAAGTCAATTCTTCCAAACAAAACATCGAAACCTATCAACAGAAAATACGCAGTCTCAACAGCAGTGTAGGTGCCGCCGCTTCCCGCAGCGCCACCAACCTCGCTCTGCAAAAAGAAGTAAGCCTGTCACAACAGGAATATGAAAACGTTAAATCCCGCTACGACGCAGTGATGAACAACACCGTGGTGCCACTGGACAACTACCGGCAGATTCTCTATGGTCAGCCAGCCGTAGAACCAGAGCCCTCCAAACGTTTGATGACCCTGGCACTGGCTGGCGTCAGCATGTTTGTATTCTGCTGTATGGCTATCATCTTCCTGGAGTATATTGATGTCTCTATCAAAACACCTTCCCAGTTCCTCAAAACCGTAGGATTAAAACTGCTGGGTGTAGTGAATAAAATCAATATGAAACAAACTCCGCTGAACACTATCTTCGACACAACAGCGGCCAACTCCGCTCCCGCAGTCACCTTCCGTGAACACCTGCGTAAGCTGCGTTTTGAAATTGAAAACAGTACTCATAAAGTATACCTGTTTACCAGTGCCCGCCCCGGTGAAGGAAAGTCTACGATCATCAAAGCCCTCGCCCATAGCCTGAGCAGAAGCCAGAAGAAAGTGCTCATCATCGACACTAACTTCATCAATAATACACTGACAAAAGAATTTGATGCCAAAGCAGAACTGGAATCCTTCTCTGCTGCTACCAGCGATTACAGCTATGACAAGGTGAAATCCATCATCACCACTACTTCCATCGAAAACGTGGACATCATCGGTTGTAAAGGCGGAGATTATACACCTGCCGAGGTACTGGGCGATGATAACCTGTTACGTCACCTGTCAGCACTCACCGGCACCTATCATTATATTCTGATGGAAGGCGCTGCCCTCAACGACAGGTCAGACAGTAAAGAGCTGCTGAACTATGCCGACACCATGATCTCCGTTGTTTCTGCAAAATCCACTATCAAACAAACTGATAAGGAATCCATTCAATTCCTGCAGAACATGAACGGAAAGTTCACCGGCGCCATATTGAATTGTGTTAACAAGGAAAATATAGATCTGTAGAAAAAGGTATGAAACTATTTAACAGTGATATTTTAAGCAACAACAGAATGGCATGGATAGACTATGCCCGCGGCATAGCTATTATCCTGGTATTATACCGTCATATTTTTGAGGGAATTTCACGCACGGGTATTTCTACTACGGAATATGCCTGGCTGGAAAATGCCAATATCGTTTTTTATAGTTTCAGGATGCCGCTCTTCTTTATATTGTCCGGCGTGTTTATTGGCAGGAGCCTGGCTAAGCGGACAGTAAGTAAACTGTTGTTCAACAAGTTCAGCACTTTACTATATCCGTACCTGTTATGGTCTGTGCTGCAGATTTCGCTGCAGATCTGCCTGAGCAGATACGTGAATGCAGACAGAAGCCTGGCCGACTATGGATACATCTTTCTTTTCCCGCGCAGGATAGACCAGTTCTGGTATCTGTATGCACTTTTTAATGTCAGCGTGCTGTATATCTTTACCCGCCAGCTACTCAAAATGCCGATCTGGCAACAGCTGATAGCAGGCGCCGTACTGTATATCCTGTCGAGTTATGTCAGCATCAAACATATAGATCTCGGCTTTGTGTACGACATCATGCATTATTATATCTTCTTTGCACTGGGCGACCTGTTGTCATCCAGAATACTGGACAAGGAAAACTTCCGGCACTATGCCTCCTGGAAAACTTTCGGGTGGATGCTCCCCTTTTTTATGGTTGGCCAGTATTACTTCCTGACCAAAGACCTGCAGATGAATGACAATATGTACGTAGAAACCTACCAGCCGATTTTATTTGCGCTGATCGCGCTTACCGGCTGTGCTTTTATGTACAATATTTCGTTTATTCTTCAACGTTATAATACAATAAAATGGCTGAGAATAGTGGGATTTCATTCCTTATACATCTATGTGTCCCATGTACTGGTGGCTTCTGCTACCAGGATGGTGCTGATGAAAGGCTTCGGTATTACCAGTGTTCCTTTACTGCTGGTGATATGTCTGGTGATGGCAGTGATTGTGCCGATCATTATTTATAACCTGGCCATACGTGCCGGCGCCTGGTGGCTTTACAGCCTCGATCGCCCTGCTGCCGGCAAGGAAAAATTACAGGTACAACAAAGTTAAACCCACAGCGATACTTGAATAAAAACTATGAGTGATCAGAAATATACCTACTGGCTTAGATCCGGATTCTACAGCGGCTTACAAAAAGCGGCTGTATTGTTATTCGGTGTCGGCAGTGTGCTTGTTTTAACCCGCACCCTTTCCAAACCCGATATGGGCACCTGGAACCTTTTCCTCGTGTACTCTGCTATTATAGAAGTGATCCGGCATTCGCTGATCAAAAATGCCGTTATCAAATACCTCAACAGTAGCGACAAACAGGAACATGCCTTTATTCATACAGCAGCACTAACCCTCAACAGTATTACCACCATGACGATACTGCTGCTGATCGTAGCATTTATCGGACCTGTCAGCCATCTTTTGCAGGCACCGGGCCTGGCACCGGTGATGTATTATTTTCTGCCGGGATTGCTGTTACTCATACCTTTTTCTCATTTTGAATGGGTACAGAATGCCAATGCCGATTTCAAAGGCATCTTCTGGGCTTACCTTACGCGACAAGGTATTTCCTTTGGGTTAATTGTTGTCAGCCTCCTCGCTGGTATACATATCACTCTCACCAAACTGGTCCTGTTTTTTGATGCAGGCATTCTGTGTGGTGTACTGGTATCTGCCCTGTTTGCCCGTAAATTCCTGACGGGTACATTGCGGGTCAACATGGACTGGGTGAAGAAATTATGGCACTTCGGTAAATATGTTTTTGGTACCAACATCAGTGCTTCCGTATTCCGGAACACAGATCAGTTTGTGATCTCCTCCTATCTGTCTACCGCTTCTGTGGCCCTTTACGGCGTATGTCTGCGAATCTCCAATCTGGTGGATGTTCCTTCTCAGGTACTGGCTGATATTCTTTTTCCAAAAAGCGCGCAAATGATGGAAGCAGGTAATATGGAGAAAGTAAAATTCTATTATGAGAAAGCAGTAGGTGCTATACTGGCCATCGCTTTGCCGGTAAGTATTTTCATCCTGTTGTTACCGAAGATTGTGCTGCACATCATTGCCGGATCATCATATGAAGAAGCAGCTCCTATCCTGCAGATCACCATACTGTATGGGTTCTTCCTGCCTTTCATCAAACAGTTTGGCACAATTATGGATTCCATCGGCCTTCCCAAAACAAACTTTGCGGTCAACACCATCATCGCTATCTGTAATATTTTCATCTGCTGGAGTTTTACCAGATATTTCGGATTGATGGGCGCCGCTTATGGTACAATGACTTCCTATGCTATTTGTTTTGTTATCACGCAAATTATTCTGTACAGAAAGATCGGCAGTAGCCTCTTTAATACATTCAAGCACATGATACTTTTCTATCCTGATATCATTGCAGTTTTACAACAAAAAATTCTATTAAAATGGAAAGTAAGATGATCAAAGGAAGGGATATCCTTGTAGTTGGCCTTCAACCCTGGGACATTGCCATTGGCAGTAATTGCAAAAATGTAGCGAAGGAATTATCTCAGTTTAACAGGGTCTTGTATGTGAACCGTGCACTGGACAGGATCACACTTATTCGTTCCAAAGACGACCCCAAAGTACAAACACGCCTCAAAAGCCTGAAAAAACAAACCGATGATATCAACAGCATCGGGCCTAACTTCTGGACACTGGACCCCCGTACCATTCTGGAATCCGTTAACTGGATTCCGTTTGCACCGGTATTCGACTTTGTTAATAAAATCAATAATAAACGACTGGCCAAAGAAATCAACCAGGCTTTGAAAAGACTCGGATTCAAGAATGTACTGTTGTTTAATGACAACGAATTCTATCGCGGTCAGTATCTGATTGAGCTGTTGCCGGAAGTGACAGACTGTATCTACTACAGCCGCGATAATATCGCCACGCATCCGTTTTTTGTAAGACATGGTAAACGCCTGGAACCATCGCTGATGGCCAAAGCCAGCATGGTAGTCACCAACTCCGACTATCTCGAAGATTACGGCAGAAAATACAATCCCCGCACCTACAACATTTTACAGGGCTGCGATTTCGAACGTTTTTTCCCTACCACTCCTTTTACCATGCCGGAAGAGATGGCCCATATCAAAGGTCCTATCATCGGTTATATGGGCGCCCTGATCGTTTCACGGCTGGATATCAGCATCCTGGAACATATCGCCGCAGAACGGCCGCAGTGGAGCATTGTATTGGTAGGCCCTGAAGATAAAACCTTCGAAAAAAGCAATCTGCATAAAATGCCGAATGTATATTTTCTGGGTAATACAACAGAAGTCAGGGTACCACAATTCATTCAGTTCTTCGATGTATGTCTGAACCCGCAGCTGGTAAATGGTATGACCATCGGCAACTACCCCCGCAAACTCGATGAGTACATGGTGCTCGAAAAACCCGTTGTAGTAACGGAAACACTGGCCATGAAACTGTTTGAAGGTTATATCTACCAGTGTAAAACAAAAGAAGATTATATCATCAACATAGAAAAAGCACTGGCGGAAGAACCTGGCAGTGATATCAGAAAAGCAAGAAAAACATTTGCCCTGACACATACCTGGGAAACAAGTCTTGGTAAGATGAGCGACCACTACAGAGCATTACAGGCCAACTAATCATTCTTAATTATGACAGACAACAGATTTAGTAATGACAACATTTTAGAGATCATGGTTACCGCATTCGTAGCCTTTACACTGCTGTTCCTTTTTGTAAAAATGTTGTTTTTCTAAACCCGGATAATATCAGTGAATTACACTAACACCAATAAAAAAACCGGCATCTTTACCGCTTTCATCAACATGATCAGACATCAGATTGGTGAGCGGAAACTGAACAGCCCCCTGGGATATATCCTCATGGGGCTGGCCGCAATGGTCATGTCATTTGCCATCGCCAGGATAGATGAACGGATAGGCCTCCTGGTGATTGCCGGCCTGTTGGGCGGCACGCTTACGTTTATCTGTCTGTTTAACACCAGACTGGGATTTTACATTACTGTCACCCTTTCCTTTTTTGCTTTTTATATCAACAGGCTGATCAGCGAGAGTCTGCCCGTAGGACTGGGAGTGGACGCGCTGATCGCCCTTACTTTTATCGGGATTTATTTCAGGAAGACCATTGTCAGGGAAAAATACTGGCAACACACCAGGAATCCGATTACCACCGCGTATTTTGTTTTTGTAGCTTTTTTCCTGGTAGAATTCTTTAATCCTTCAATGGACTCCATACCCGGATGGATCTTTGCTTTCAGGAAGTTTCTCAACTTCCTCATGATCCTTTATACAGCACTCTATATCTTCAAAGACATAGAAGCAGTAAAGGAGTTTATAAAATTATGGCTGGGATTATCATTACTGGCAGGGTTATACGGTTGTTTTCAGGAATGGCATGGACTGCTGGGATTTGAAGATAGTTGGGTGAACCGTGATCCGCTGCGTTACAAATTATATTTCCAGGCAGGCAGTATGCGGAAATTCTCCTTTCTCTCCGACCCTACAGCGTACGGTATGCTGATGGCCGATGCGGTGATATTTGCCCTGGTACTGGCTATGGGCACCGTTAACCGCAAACTGCGCTGGACGCTGATAGGTATCTGTATTCCCATGATACTGGGCATGGCCTTTTCCGGTACCCGTACTGCTTATGCCATGTTGCCCGCAGGTATCATATTTTTTATCATGATGACCATCACCAGTAAAAGAACACTGGCATTTGCCATCATGGCCGTCATGATGTTTGTATTCATCCTGTTTGGCCCGGTACACAACGGCACCATCAGCCGTATACGTACGACCTTCCTTTTATCAGATGACGCCTCTTTCAACGTCAGGGATATCAACAGGGAAAGGATACAGCCTTATATCCTGCGTCACCCGCTGGGAGGAGGATTAAGTACTTCCGGCGTAGTGGGTGCACAGTATAATCCGGGGCATACGCTGGCTGGCTTCCCGCCTGATAGCGGCTATCTCAAAAGCGCACTGGAAATGGGCTGGGTAGGACTCGCACTCACCTGCTTCACCTATTTCATCATACTGCGTACCGGGATCAGAAACTACTATCGTAGCCGATCGCCGGAGATAAAAGGCTACTACGCGGCCATTGTGGCCGCTTTGTATGGCTATATTATCGCCCACTATACGCAGGTAGCTATCGGCCAGATACCAGGATGTTTTTTCTTCTATGCCATGCTGGCCGCAATCATAAAACTGATCACGTTCGATAAAGAACAACCCAATACCAATAATCCAATAACAATTTAATCATGAAACGAATATTTCTTTTCTCCTGTTCCGCGCTGCTCTCCTTAAGCATGTATGCACAGACAAAGACGCCCCATGTAAAACCTCAGTCGCAGACGAAGACACCACCCTCTGCCAACCCATCCAACAATGCCATCAGAGAACGGCTCGTAGAACTCGCACTTGATAACCCTCAGATGAGAATTGCCGGTTATCAGAAAGATAAAACTAACTATGAAGTCACCAAAGCAAGTGCTTCCTGGCTCAACTATGTAACTGCCAGCATGAACATCAACGAAGTAACGACAGGCGCCTACAAGGCTAATAACCCTGATCGGGCCAACATCTATTACCCGCTCTGGAATATCGGTATCAACGTTCCTCTGGGATCACTCATCAGCAAACCCGCAGATGTAAAAATTGCCCGTAAAAACAGAGCCATTGCTACTGAAGAAAAAGAAGTACTGGCAAGACTGATTAAAAGACAAATACTGTCACTGTATGAAGACTACCTCAACAAGGCAGATCTGCTGAACATCCAAACAGAAATGGCAGAAGATGAAGCAGCTAACCTGCAAACAGTAGAGGAAAAATTCTCCAGCGGCGGCGTAGGATACCAAGAATACAGCACTGCCTCCAAATCCTACAGCGAACAACTGTTCAAACAAAAGGTCCTTCAGAGAGATCTGAATGTAGTGAAACTGCAGATAGAGGAAATAATTGGCGTAAGACTCGAAGAAGTATTGCTGCAAAAATAAAAGACAGCTCTACTTCATGCGTACGATTTTGAATTTTAAACGTATTGTCATGAAATATTTATTATCTGCCCTGCTGATAATTATTTTATCGTTGCATCACTCCCTGACCTTCGGTCAGCGTAACATGCAGCAAATAGAAGTAAAAATAACAGCGGGTGGAAAAAAGAACGGGGCTTTGATACAGTTACCGGATGATTACAATGTGAGTACCCGTAGATACCCGATTATCATCTTCCTTCATGGGAAAAGTAAATCGGGCAATGATCTGAGTAAACTGGCACTGGAAGGTATCCCCTTCTGGCTGGATAAGGGTGTAAAACTCGAAGCGGTCAATCCCGTGGACAAACAAAAATACAAGTTCATCGTGGTGATGCCCCAGGCGCCCAGCTTCGGATTGAAACCCAAAGAAATCATGGCCGTACTGGACGACCTGCTGCAAACCTATCGCATAGACACTTCCCGTGTTTACCTGACCGGATACAGCGCCGGCGGCTGGGCTGCAGTGATGGCCATTACAGAAAGCCCTGCCATCACCAAACGTATTGCAGCGGTGGTGGCCTTGTCTCCTACTTCGCTGGATGACAAAAACACGAAACAGTTTAAACTGGTAGCAAATGCCGGCGTACACTGCTGGTATTTTGCTGGTACCAAAGAGCCCCATTTTCTGGAAGGCGTACAGTCCTATATCGACAGTACTAACCGCTACAAACCCGGGCTCACCAAACTCACCATCCATCAGAACAAACATTGCTGCTTTAAGGATTTTTATGATCCCCGCTATAAGGAAAACGGCATGAACATCTATTCATGGATGCTGCAATACAAACGACCTTAATACACTATTATCCCTATACACCTGTTTAATACGATAGAATGAAAATTTATTTTAAAAATCTGGATGGCATCAGGTTTATAGCAGCACTGCTGGTTATTCTGCACCATGCACAATTTTTTAAATCGCATTTTAAGGTAGATGCGTTTTCCTTCCTCAACGAGGCTTTCGTAAGCACCGGACGGATAGGCGTAAACCTCTTCTTTGTATTAAGCGGGTTCCTGATTAGTTATCTGCTGTTGAGTGAGCAAGCGCAAACAGGCACTATTAATTTCAAACACTTCTATGTTCGCAGGATACTCCGTATATGGCCGCTCTACCTGGCCTACGGCATAGGCCTGACCCTGATCGCGCCATTCATGTTTAAGGTGTTGCATCTCCCTGCCACGACTGACTGGATGGTGATAGGGACCAATCTGTTTTTCCTGCTGCTCTTTGCGGTCAACATACAGCTGGCCTTTTTTCCCTACAACAACGGCATTGTGGAAATTACCTGGTCTGTTTGTATAGAAGAACAGTTTTATCTGCTTTGGCCGCTGCTGCTGATATTTTTCCGCAAGCGGCTCAAGACATTATTTATTATTCTGATCAGCATGGGTTTTATCAGCAAGTTGTTTTGTGTGATAGTGCCTTTATATTATAACGTATCTACTACTCATCTGCTGGAAACAAGCTATCTGCTGCTGTTCGACAAACTGGAGCTTTTTGGTACAGGTATGCTGGCGGCTTATGTCTTATTTCACAGGGAAGCATATACGAATTTCCTGCGCAGGGGCTTCAGCAAACCCCTTCAGTGGCTGATGCTCGTAATCATGGTACTGGTGGCATTTTCTGTTTTAAAAATACCAGTGGTGAGCAAATATTATTTTGATCACTTCATCCACGCCGCACTGTTTGGATATCTCATGCTGGCCGCGGTTTCGGAAAACAGTATCTTAAACCTGGAGCTGCCGGTATTCAAAACACTGGGTAAAATCTCCTATGGCATCTATATGTTCCATACGCCTATCTGTCAATTGCTGATGATGGGGTTTCAGCGGATTTTCGGGGCGCAAAAATCGATTCTGGTTTATGAGTTATTATATCCGGTAGCCTGCGTTGTGCTCACCTGTATTATTGCCTATTTCAGCTATGAATGGTATGAGAAGCGCTTCCTGAGTATGAAGCAGAAATATGCACTGGTGAAAACAAGAATATAAAAGCTACAATATTCAGGATTTTACAAATTTGATTGTTTCATTAAAATCTTTTCCATTGGTGATCTGCAGCATGTATATGCCTGGCACGAGCTTACGGATATCCAGCTGTTCCTGTACCGTTGTTCCCTGCTTAAAGGTATACGTTTGGATCAGCTTACCGGTAATACTGTAAATATGTACAGAGATATTATCTGTGAGTGCTTCATCTAACCTCAGCTGCAGAAAATCTGAAGAGGGATTGGGGAATAACACGATCCTTCGTGAACCATGATCATTATCATCCAGCACCGTAAGCGTTACGGTGGCGCTGGCGTTTTCCCCTTTGTCATCCGTTACGGTCAACATAAATTCATATAGTCCTTTTACTAACCCTGTTACAAACGCAATGTCTTTATCAGCAGAAATAATCTGTGCACCCACATCTCCGAAAATACGCTGCCAGAAATATTTTACCAGCTGTCCATCAGGACTGTAGGAAGCGGATCCATCCAGTTTTACAGCGCTTACCGGCAAGGTAATGGTCACACTTCTACCGGCATTGGCCACGGGAGATTTATGTCCTTCGGGATATACGGTAACGGTTACACGATCTTTGGCTGTGATGCCTTTATTGTCTGTAACTGTTAGTTCAAAAGTATAGCTACCTACCACAAGGCCACTAACTGCTGTTCTCGCACTGGCAGGTGATACGATCGTAGCAGCAGGGCCACCTATCTTTTCCCATTCGTAGGAGATAATGGTACCGTCCGGATCTGAAGAAGCAGAACCATCCAGCTGTACAGAATTTACCGGCAGGGTAATGGAAATATTGTTGCCGGCTCTGGCCACTGGTGGCCGGTTGCCAGGTGTTTCTCCGCTGTATTCATCTGCTCCTACATCAAATATTCTGTTGTAAGGCCTTACATCCCCGTCGAAATCTGAAGTAATACCGTAGCTGGTCAGGTCCATTCCTTTGTCAACAGCCGGAGATCCTGCCACCAGGTGAAAATCCTTTTCCGGCGCATCTCTGAAGCCGGCTACACCCTCATTCGCCAGGTAAAGATTGCTGGACGATTTATACTCTATCCCCCTCATGATATTGACAAATCCCCTATCTCCACTAACAGAAGAGCCGCCACCCACGATCAGGTTATTGTACAGGAGGTTGTCTGTACCGACGGTACCGTAGGTGCTTAATATCATAATACCGCTTCGCCTGGAGTTGACAACAGTATTATTCAGCAGATATACCTGCAGAGGTTTGTAATTATTACGGGTAGGCCTGTCATCTACAAAAATGGCGTCCTGCCCGGTGGCAGTGCCATCCCAGCCACAATCGCTGATGATATTGTTGTATACTTTAGTCAGGCCGGTACCAAATACTTCGATGGCATTACCGGTCCCTTTGATCACCTTGTTGTTATAGATTACTCCACGGGATTCCCCGCCCATGATAATACCAGCTTGCTGGCTGCCTTTATTTTCCGTGCCGAAATTGTATACTTCGTTGTTGAATATTTCTGCACCTTCCGGTGTGGAGGCAACCTGAATCCCATCCCATCCTGTATTCCGGGTGATGACGTTATATATTTTCAGATTATAGATCCGGGGAGGCAGCACATGAACAACACTGCCATCGCTGCAGGTAACATCTATGCCGTTGGGTAGTGTATGTCCTATGTAAAGACCTTCTCCGCCTGTATCATGTACATAAAGATCGTGAAAGCTGAGGTTGCGGATAGTGAAGTTGGGGTATTGGTTGATAGGGTCACAATCGGGGTTGATTTTGGCGAGGACGCCGGCGGCTGCTCTGGCTACTTCAATCCTTTCTGCTTCATAGTCTGTACATCCTTTGCCCATGGCCAGTCCGCTGCTGAGAAGCTTTCCTACACCGTCAATATAAAAGCCGTACTTATCGTCGCTGCCGGAACCGGTTACTTTAAAATATTGCGAATGGTTAAAGATCAATCCGTAATTCCCCCCATCCCCCACCCTTACCTGCCCTCCGCAGTTGATAAATACCAGCGGTTTTTCGGGAGAGCCTTTATAATTAAAGAACTGTATGTATGGATAGTTGCCTGCAGGTATACAGATGGTATCGCCGGGTTGTACATTCCGTAGGCTCCCGTCGCTGTAGATACCTCCGCCCGGGCCGGGCTGGATCACATGTTTACAATTGCAGGCTACTGAAGAGCCGGTGGCATTGACTGTTACAGTGGCGTTAGCGGTGCTGGACACGCCCTGTGCGTTTGTAACAGTCAGGCTCAGCACATAGTTGCCAACTGCCGGGCTGCTGAGTGTTACAGAGGCTGCATCCGGAGATATCAGCACACCTTGCGAAGGCCCTGATATCTTTTCCCAGCGGTATTTGGTGATCCTGCTGTTAGGTGCATAGGATGCGGTTCCGTCGAGCAATATGGTACTCACAGGCGCTTTTACGCTGATGCTGCTTTTGGCGAGCACTATTACCGGAGGATGATTGACTGGTTGTGTAACGCTTTTATTGGTGAATTGCAGCATCCATTCGTAGATATTAGGCTGCTGGTAGGTGTGACCGGGATTGTATACTTTATCCCAGGTACCGCCATCGTGGCCACTACCATAAACAATCCTGGAGACAGCCTTTACGTCGGGGTTACAGCTGTTGTATTTCTGTTCATAAGACTGCATGTTGGATAAAAACGCAGCATCACTGCTGCCGCTGCCGGCAAAAGACCATACTGGTACGCCAGCAGCTACAACGGTATTGCAAAGGCTGTTGGCCTGCTCAGCGGAGATAGCCGCCGGAGATACCGGAACAATAGCTGCAATGTTGTCTGCATAAGCCTTACTGCTGGTTACATAGTTCCAGGTGCCATAGCCGCCCGCACTTAAACCGGTAAGATAAATCCTGGAGACATCAACACGATACTTTGCTTTCATATCTTCCAGCACCGCCTGTACCATAAAGTCCTTGGCCCAGCCGCCTTCTATCTGCGGTGATACCACAATAAACTTGTACAATTTCCCGCCTACCGTAAAATTCATTTTAGCCCCGTTGGCAATGGCTTTGGGAAGCCCCTGCCCCAATACCGCATTGATGTCCGTTCCTCCCTCCCCCAGCCCATGCAGGAAAATAATCAGGGGATAATTTGTATTGGTGGTGGAGTAATCATCTGGCAGATGAAGCCAGGCGTTGGTGGTCAATCCGGAAGGCGTAACTTTTACTTTAATGGCTGTCTGGTCTCCCTGGGCCCAACATACAAATGGTATAAGGATAAATAATGCCAATATAGTCCCAGAGAACGTCTTAAGATTAGTTCGGTTTTTCACTAAAGGTTATTTTTTGCTTTCAGATAATACACCTATCCTATTCCGCAGCCATTCTGATTCTTCTCAATACCGGCAAATTTAATGTTTAAATGCATCGAATGCTTGCATTTTCAACAAAAAACACATATAAATTCCTATATAATTCATAAATAAATATAATATATAAATTATTTAATTCCAAATATAAATTTCAACACATGTTGAAACTTATTTTGATATTTATATATAGATATTTATCATACTTGCTGCCGGTGTACTGCAGCCGTTCCTTTCCTCCGCTGCCAGTAGTTGTAAAACAGTATACCTTTCACCGCAGCGGCTATATTAATTTCCGGACGCTCGCAATTAAAACGATGTAATATTTCAGGGTATATGTCCGTCCGCTGATTGTTAGTTCCAAAAATAAGGTCCAGCGCAGGCTGAGGGCCTTTAAGCAGCCTGTCAAAAAACACCGCGGGAATACCGGCATCTGAATGAGGAAACGCAAATACTTTATAGGGCAACTTAAACCGCTCCGCCAGTACATTCACCGATACTGTCGTTTGGTGTAACATTTCCTCCAGTGATAACTCTTTGTAGTAAGGATGATCAATACTATGTCCGCCGATAGCGAAACCTTGTTCCACCAGCTGTTGCACCTGGGCAGTACTCATAAACGGCTGCTGTTCGTGCAGGTAAGTATCGAAAGAAAGGTCCATCGCAGCTCCCAGTTCATCGGTGAGGTCCCGCTTTTTGTAGGTGATCCCCTTCACCGCATGGACCAGCTGTTGCAGGTCTGTTGTGGACGGTAAGGCCAGGATGCGTGCCATTTCAGCTTGTAACACCTTGCTGTCGGGCTGCTGAAACAATGCGTCAATAATCAGACTGATTTTGAACCGGTAGAAGAGTTCCCGGTTGTCAAGGAATGCCGTGTTCAGAAAAAAAACGGCCGGTATCCCCTTGCGCAACAACAGCGGGGCAATCACTTCCGATACTTCTTTCAGTCCATCATCAAAAGTAAGCAGGAAAGCATTGTCAGGAAGGGGTTGCTGCTCCTGTATGCTTTTCAGCACCTCCTGCAGGCCAACAGGACGAAAGTGACGCAGCAGGTAGTCCAAGTCTTCCTGAAAGGCTTTTACGCCCTTATAGGGATACAGGTGTTTCACATGTGGTACCTGTTCATCGCTTACCAGGTGGTGATAGGGTAACAATAACCGGTTGCCGCTACTTTTTTTTAACAGGGATAAGTTGGCCAACCGAATTGTCTGGTAGAAAATTTTCTTGGCAATATGCATGATGGGGATCTTTCTTCGGGGGTGTAAGTTACATAACCACTTTTAAAAATAAAGCAAAAAGCCCTGCTTCCGGTGAAGCAGGGCTTTTGATACAAACTATGCTATAAATTTAACTGCGAAGGAATTAAAGTCCGAAAGCAGCTTTTACTTTATCTACGTAGTCGAGTTTTTCCCAGGTAAACAGTTCTACCTCTACGGATTTCTCGTTTTTCTTTCCTTTGTTGAACACTTTGGTCACCACTTTAGGTTCGCGGCCCATGTGGCCATAGGCAGCAGTATCACTGTAGATAGGATTGCGCAGTTTCAGTCTTTGCTCGATAGCGTAAGGACGCAGATCAAAGATTTCTTCTACTTTTTTCGCGATCTCACCATCTGTCATTTTTACTTTGCCAGTACCATAAGTATTTACATAAACACCGCAAGGTTTGGCAACACCGATTGCATAAGATACCTGTACCAGTACTTCGTCGCAAACACCGGCAGCTACCAGGTTTTTGGCGATGTGACGGGTAGCATAGGCAGCAGAACGGTCTACTTTGGAAGGATCTTTACCGGAGAAAGCACCACCACCGTGAGCACCTTTACCACCGTAGGTATCTACGATGATTTTACGACCAGTAAGGCCGGTATCACCGTGAGGACCACCGATCACAAATTTACCGGTTGGGTTGATATGATGCTGGATATCGAATCCATCAAACAGTTGCTGCAGTTCTGGTTTCAGCTTGGCTTTTACGCGAGGGATCAGGATATTGATCATATCGGCTTTGATCTTCGCCAGCATTTCCTCATCATCAGCGAAGTCGTCGTGCTGAGTGGAGATAACGATAGTATCAATCCTTACAGGTTTGTTGTCATCGGAATATTCGATGGTTACCTGTGATTTTGCATCAGGACGCAGATAGGTAATATCTTTGTTCTCTCTGCGCAGTGCAGCCAGTTCCAGCAACAGTTTG
The DNA here is from genome assembly GCF_003308995.1 of Chitinophaga flava. Lineage (NCBI taxonomy): Bacteria > Pseudomonadati > Bacteroidota > Chitinophagia > Chitinophagales > Chitinophagaceae > Chitinophaga > Chitinophaga flava. Next base: position 102,297 of record NZ_QFFJ01000003.1, read on the forward strand.
TGTGCCAGGTCCAGTGCCAGTGGCATATAGTTGTCAGTTTCGCGGGTAGCGTAACCAAACATCATACCCTGGTCGCCGGCGCCTTGCTCTTCAGGTGCTTTACGCTCAACTCCCTGGTTGATATCCGGAGACTGCTCATGGATAGCAGAAAAGATACCACAGGAATTGGCTTCAAACATATATTCACTCTTAGTATATCCAATTTTGCGGATAACTTCGCGGGCGATGTCCTGTACGTCCAGGTAAGCTTCTGATTTAACTTCACCTGCCAATACTACCTGCCCGGTAGTTACCAGGGTTTCACAAGCTACTTTGGATGATGGATCGTATGCCAGAAAATGATCGATCAGCGCATCGGAAATCTGATCGGCTACTTTATCGGGGTGTCCTTCTGAAACAGATTCAGACGTAAAAAGATAAGGCATAAAAAAAAGGATTAGCTGATTTTATGGTTTTGTGTAAATGATTCGCAATTTAATATTGTACTGTGATAATTTAGTACCCCCTGCTTTAAGACGGTCAACGTCTGCAAAGGTAGTGGGAACCACCCGTAATTTAAAACCGGTATTGCTTTCCTGTTTCTTGATCAACATCTGCATGAAGCGTCCGATGTTAAATGTATACTGAGACACCTGTACACCGCCAAAATTAGTGATGGTTTTTTTGTCACCACCAAAATATTGAGCTCCCATGGCAAAGTCGATCACATTTTTGATAGAGTCGCCGCTGCCAGTATATTGTACCAGGCTCAGGTTGGTCGGTTCAGCAAAGATATTGTTCATATCAGATGAACCAACGGTAATCTGAGTGATGACCAGTTCTGCCTTGTTGATGACCGCATTGGGGAAATTCTCCAGGTTAGGTATCAGCAGGTTGGTAAACAGGCCAGGGGTGCTTTGCAGAAACAGGATACTGTCTCCATTTGCGTTACCGGTGTTGATAAATCTGCCGGCTTCCGATCCGTTGTAGTTGCGTACAATAAAATTGGAATGCGCACTGCTGCTGCCGTTAAATGCAAAAGTAGCACGGAGTGAGTCCTGGGTGCTGTTTTTGTAAAACACGGTCAACTTGGTGTTGGCGTTGTTCATATCAAAGAACATCATATTTCTGTTGGTACCGGAAGTTGTATCGGGCACCAATGCGAATCCCTTGAGGTAGGCACGGAAAGAAGAGTCGTTGGCAAAAGCGCCGTCAGACTTCTGTTGCAGCAGGTCATTACCAAACGAGTTACTCAGTTTGATACGTAACTGCGGAGCTTCTTTAGTGCCATAAACAGATACAGAATCACGAAGCGCTAAAGGTGTTATGGTGGCAGTACCCAGCAATTCACCCGGGTTGTAAGCCAGCGGTTTGTTATAGGCGTAGTTGGAATCCCTTGTGAATCCCTGCTCCGCCATTCTGTATACGCGGAAGGTTTGACTGGTGGAGGAATCTCCCTTGGAGCCCAGATAGTCGAGCGACAGCACTACGGAGTCGAGCGTCTGTCCGGTACCCGCGAAGGTAAACGCGCTGGTAGGCAGACCTACCTGCATGAATACAAAAGCATGTGTTTTACCGAAAACAGGGTCTGTAGTGATGGAGCCTAGGGCTTTCGTATAACGGTTAAAACCGTTGATCAGGGAGGAGTCGTACCGGAGAATATTATTGGCAATGATGCCATTGATAGTAGTGTCCTGGGCATTCACGAAGTCGCCCGGAGGGATCAATCCCTGTCCGAGGATAGTAGACTCGTTGCAACCGGAGGCGCCATACAACAGTGCAAAAGAGGCGGCTACAAAGCTAAGGTTCCTGAAATTAATCTTCACGCGTTATTGTTGTTAGTTATAATGAAGTTGGCGAAAATTCTCCAAATATAGTTATTTGCCAAGCAATTGATTATAAAGTGCCAGGTAATCAGAAAGATCCTCATTCTCTTTTTTATACGGAACGATGATCTTACCTTTTTCAGCCTTCAGTTCATCTACAACTTTTTTCTCCACCTTCTCGCCAGCCAGCACTACAGCGTCCGCATACTTTCCGGCTCCTCTGTTCAGGGCGGTGTTAGTGCCTTCTTTAAAGAGTTCCAGGTCCTTTTCCTTGATCTGGTTGCTGATGGTCGCCTTCTTGATAAAGGAAGCGCCCAGTTTTTCCTTAAAGCTATTGGGGGATAAAGAATATACGATTTTGGAATGGGCGAAAACCGGCTCCTTCTTGTAAGCGGTTTTCAGGTACATAGGAATAAGGGAGGTCATCCAGCCACTGCAATGAATGATGTCGGGAGGCCATCCGAATTTTTTAACGGTTTCCAGGGCTCCCTTACAGAAGAACACTGAACGTGCCGCATTGTCATCAAAAAACTCTTCGTTTTCATCAGCAAATACGGTCTTCCGCTTAAAATAATCCTCGTTATCCAGGAAATACACCTGCAAACGGGCATTCGGCAGAGAGGCCACCTTAATGATAAGCGGGTAGTCATCCCCGTCAATCACGATGTTGATACCAGACAATCTTACCACCTCATGCAAGCGGTGTCTTCTCTCATTAATAATTCCAAATCTTGGCATGATCACTCTCACTTCCAGGCCAGCCTCATTGGACTTAATTGCCATTTTATTGACCATCGCCGCGTAATCACTCAGTTCCAGGTAAGGCGACATCTCTTGGGCAATAAAAAGAATTCTTTTCTTTGTGGACATTTAACGCTGATTATTAATGCAGTAATTTTTAATTTGGCTTGCAAAATTACGGATTTTTTACGGAATATTGGCCAATCTGTCAGTTTTAACATCCTTTTAAGCAATGTTTTATGTATCTATTTAAGCGCCGCAATGACCTGAAGAAGCACCTGGACCTGGTAAGAAAAAGCAACAAAAGCATTGGTTTTGTGCCAACTATGGGCGCCCTGCACAATGGGCACCTGTCACTTATTCAGGCTGCCAGAAATGAGAATGATGTCGTCGTTTGCAGCATCTTTGTCAACCCGACACAATTCAATGACCCGAAAGATTTCGAAAAATATCCCATTACTATTGAAGAGGATATAAAAAAATTAAATGATGCATCTACAGATATACTTTTTTTACCATCTGTCGAAGAAATGTATCCGGAAGGATTAACAGGAAGCGAACATTATGACTTCGGTGACCTCGAAACCATTCTCGAAGGCAAATTCCGTCCCGGCCACTTCCAGGGTGTTGGTCGTATCGTACACAAATTACTGGATATTGTTCAGCCTCACAAGCTTTTTATGGGGCAAAAAGATCTGCAACAATGTTTAATTATACGTAAACTACTGCAAATCACTAAATCCAGTGTAGAATTGGTTGTCTGCCCCACGCTCCGCGAAACCTCAGGACTCGCCATGAGCAGCCGCAACCAGCGCCTCTCCCCCGCCGCCAGAAAAAAAGCTGTCGCTATCTACGAGGCACTCGAAAAATTACGCGCTGAATTTGGTAAAGGCCTCTTCCTCCTCGAAGCTGCCCATGAAGCCTTCGACGAACTCAAAAAACAAGGTTTCGAACCAGAATACGTAGACATCCTCATCCTCGATGATGGCCAGCTCCGGCATATATCCGAACCTCCCGGTGATCATACTGTCGTAGCCGCCATCGCAGCCTGGCTCGGAGATATAAGGCTCATCGACAACATGGTCCTCCAGGGTTCCCTCTCACAAAAGAACTAAACAGACCACAACTCCCGCAAAGACACCCGACCACCGGAAACAAAAAATTCGTCCATCCTCCAGGGCTAAACGAAAATCAAAAGGATTCATGACAGCATCTCCTGTTAAAAAAAACTTAAAATAATCCTTTATACCTCCGGTATCTGGCGCCTTTGCGGGAATCCTTTGCCCGAATCCTTTTTTTACATAGCTTTGCAGACTGCTTATTAGCAATATAGTTCAGAATAATCATGCAAATAGAAATATTAAAGTGTAAGATCCACCGCGCGGTTGTTACAGAAGCTAACCTGCAATATGTTGGAAGCATAACAATAGATGAAGACCTGATGGATGCTGCCGGCCTGATTGAATACGAAAAAGTACAGGTGGTAAACGTCAACAACGGCGAAAGACTGGAGACTTACGTGATCAAAGGTAAAAGAGGTTCCGGTGTAATCTGTATGAATGGCCCGGCTGCCCGTCTTGTTGCCCCAGGTGATATCGTGATTATTATTTCCTATGCCACCATGGACTTCGAAGAAGCGAAAAAATATACACCTATTGCCGTTTTCCCGAAAGAAGGAAATAAATTATAATCCTAACACTGATTAGCTAAACACCCTAAAACCTCTTTGGACGATGCCCAAAACACTAAAGAACGTCATCAAGTTTATTTGTTTTTTTGGCATCGGAGTGCTGCTGATATGGCTGGTCACTAAGGACCTTACGCCCGAACAATGGGACCAGATCAACGCTGCCCTGCGTAAAGCTAACTATTGGCTGGCCATACCCGCCATCATCATGGGGCTCCTCAGCCACTGGCTGCGTGCCACCCGCTGGAAGCTCCTCATGAAACCACTGGGGTACCAGCCTACTACCCTCAACACCTTCTTTGCCGTAATGGTCGGCTACCTCGCCAACCTGGCCGTGCCCAGGCTCGGAGAAGTTACCCGCTGCGGTATCCTCGCTCAATACGAAAAAATACCAGCCGATAAACTCGTAGGCACCATGATCGCGGAAAGAGCAGTAGACATGCTTTGCCTCGTACTGCTGATCGCCATCACCATCCTCACACAGATAGATGTGCTGGGAGCCTATGTACATCATGATATCTACCTGCCGCTGGCCCGGAAAATTTCCAGTGCCAACGGTATGCAGCTGCTATTACTCGCAGTTGCCGGTATCATAGCCGTACTGGCCCTGCTCTGGCTACTGCGACGCTTTGCTCGCTCCAAAGCCGCCATCACCATCAAAGCACTCGCCAAAGGGGTCATGGAAGGCATCTTCTCCATCGGTAAAATGGAAAATAAAGGCTGGTTCATTCTTCAGAGCATACTCATATGGGGCTGTTACCTTTCCCAGGTATATATCGGCTTCTATTGCCTCCAGGAAACCACCCACCTGGGCATCAGCGCAGCCTTTGCCGTATTGATGATAGGCAGCATAGGCATGATCGTTACTCCCGGCGGTATCGGCGCCTATCAGGCACTCGTACAGAAAGCCCTCGAGCTATATGGCATCAGTTATGTAATCGGTTATGCCTTCGGCTGGATCATCTGGGTGGTACAAACCCTCCTGGTGGTATTCGTTGGCTTCCTCAGCCTGATAGCCCTCCCTATCATCAATAAAAAACAGCCAGCTTCCCAGGCACGGTCCTGATCCTCTTTTTTAGCAACAATTTAACATCCGCCCGTAAACGTAGGCGCCGTATACCTGTTATTCCCTGCTATAACAGCGGTTCGTTCTGTTATACTCAGGAACAGGTGGCCATGTGCCTGCTTTTTCTTAACTTTAAATTAATGGCATAACTTCATTGAAAGCTGTATTATCGTGATTTAAATGAAGTGAATTTTTTGAATGTAAAATTGTTTGTATGAGGATGCCACATACGGAGAACCTGGATATTATGACAACACCGACAATAGTTTCGCCGAAAAAAAATATCAGCAAAAAACCGCTTGCCAAAAAAACACCGGCCAAACCGCCAGTGCTGCCAAAAAAGATGATTGCCAGGGATATCAGCTGGTTGTCCTTTAATGCCAGAGTGCTGCAGGAAGCCGCAGATCCCAGTGTTCCGCTAAGGGAACGTATCCGGTTTCTCGGCATTTTCTCCAACAATCTCGACGAATTTTTCCGCGTAAGGGTAGCCACGCTGAAACGAATGATGTCGATCAACAAAGCCACTAAAATGCACCTGGAAGAAAATCCGGGCAAAATCGTGGACCAGATACAAACCATCGTAATAGACCAGCAACGCGAATTTGACCGTATATGGAAGGATATCGCACACGAACTGGAAGTCCAGCATATTTTCCTCCGCACAGAAAAACATCTCAGTAAGGAACAACAGAAGTTTGTACTCAACTTCTTCAACGAACAGGTACGCACCAACATCATCCCCCTGATGATCGAAAGCATACAACAGTTCCCTATTCTGCGAGACAAGTCCATCTATCTGGCCGTAGTACTGGCCCGGCAGGACAACTCCGTACGACAGAAGTTTGCACTCATCGAAATACCTTCCAACGTGCTGCCACGTTTTATCATCCTCCCTTCCAGAGAAGGCGAACATGATATCATCCTGCTGGAAGACCTGATACGCTTCTGTTTACCACATGTATTCTCCTACTTCGGATATGATAAATTTTCTTCCCATATCATCAAAGTAACCCGTGATGCCGAACTCGATATCGACAACGATATCTCCGACAGCCTGATCCACCAGATCGAAAAAGGGCTTAAAGACAGGCGCAAGGGTAAACCTGTAAGGTTTGTATACGACAAAGACATCGATCCGCTGCTGCTGGAATATCTGATCCGCCGCCTGGGACTCTCCGGCAAGGACAACCTCATTCCCGGCGCCCGTATCCATAATTTCAAGGACTTTATGGACTTTCCGGATTCGATCTTTCCTCCGCATTCACATCGTAAAACCTTCATCCACCCGCTGTTCAACGATGCTCCCAGTGTGATGCATGTTATACAGCGGCAGGATGTAATGCTGCATTTCCCCTACCACTCGTTTGATACCATCATCGACCTGTTAAGGGAAGCAGCCATCGATCCGAATGTTGCCTCCATCAAGATTACTGCGTATAGGCTTGCCCGTAATTCAAAGATTGTGAATGCCCTGGTCAATGCCGCCCGCAATGGTAAACATGTGACCGTAGTACTGGAACTGCGCGCCCGCTTTGATGAAGCTGCCAACATTGACTGGAAGTCAAGACTGGAAGATGAAGGGGTAAAAGTTTTTCTGGGCGTTCCCGACATGAAAGTGCACGCTAAACTGTGCGTGATCAAAAAACGGATCGGCAACAAGACAGTACAATGTGGTTTCGTAAGCACCGGCAACCTCAACGAAAGAACGGCCCAGGTGTATGGCGACCATTGCCTGCTCACCGCCAATCGCTCCGTGATAGCCGACATCAACCGCATCTTCTCCTACCTGGAAAATCCGCGTCATGATATCAAAATCCTGGAAGGCTGCAAAACACTACCGGTAAGTCCGCTCAATATGCGTGATACCTACCTGCGCCTTATAGACCGCGAAATCAAAAACGCCAAAAATAAAAAGAAAGCCGGAATGGTGCTCAAAATGAACTCCCTCTCCGATCCTATCCTGATCGCCAAACTCTACGAGGCTGCCAAAGCGGGTGTAGACATCAAAATGGTGATCAGAGGCATCTGCTGCGCCTATACAGAAAACAAAAAATGGAAAAAGGACATCACAGCTGTGAGCATCGTGGATGAATACCTGGAACATGCCCGTGTATTTATTTTCCACCATGGAGGAGCAGAAAAAGTATTCATCGCCTCCTGCGACTGGATGGTGCGCAACCTGGACCACCGCGTGGAAGCAGCAGTACCTATAACGGATCCGGCTATACGTAAAGAACTGGCCGATATCATGAGCATTCAGCTCAGCGGCAATGTAAAAGCCCGTATACTGGACAATCAGCAGACCAATCAGTACAAAAAAGATGGTGATAAAAAAATCCGCACGCAGATAGAAATTTATAAATATCTGCATGAAAAACAATATCATTAAAATTCGGGAACTTCCTGATTCATAGATATTCCGGCGGAAGGCTACCCTTCCAATCAAAAAATTGCTGAATCAGGAAATCCCTTAATGAAATGTTTTATTTTTGTGTCTCAAAACAGACTTGTAACAGATGAAACTAGCTGCGATTGATATTGGTTCCAATGCGGCGAGACTGCTGATCTCGGAGGCATCTCCCAGCAGTTCGGGCGCAATGGATTTTACCAAAGTGAACCTGGTTAGAGTCCCGCTGCGGCTGGGTTTCGACGTATTTGACAATGGTTCGATCTCTGAAAAAAGAGCCTGTCATCTGATAGATACGATCAAGGCCTATAAATTATTACTGGACATATATGAGGTAAAATACCTGAAAGCCTGTGCTACCTCTGCCATGCGCGATGCCAGCAATGGTGCGGTAATCCTGCAGGAGGTAAAAACACAGACTGGTATTGACATTAGAATCATTTCCGGTCAGGAAGAAGCTTCTTTTATTTATGAAAACCATATCGCTGAAAACCTCGATAGAAGCAGGTCTTATCTCTACATCGACGTTGGTGGCGGTAGTACGGAACTGACGCTGTTTAGCGGCACCCGCCTGGTTTTTAAGGAATCCTTCAACATCGGTACCATCCGGCTGCTACATCAGCAGGTAGCTGACAACTCCTGGCAGCAGATGAAAGACTTCCTCAAGCAACAGCTTAAGTCCATCGGGCCTGTTACCGCCATTGGCTCAGGAGGCAACATCAACAAGGTGTTTTCCATGTCCAAACGAAAGGAAGGCAAACCACTTTCGCTGGACACCCTCAAGGACTATTACAAGGAATTCAGCAACTTCTCCGTTGAAGAGCGCATACATGTGTACAACCTGCGGGAAGACCGTGCCGACGTGATTGTGCCGGCTCTGCAGATCTATATCAACGCCATGCGCTGGGCCGGGGCCAACGAGATATTCGTTCCCAAAATCGGTCTGGCGGACGGTCTTATACAAGCGCTGTACAGAGAAATCGCTGTTCCGGCCAATGTATTCCAATAACCATATATAAAAAAATTTTCCTTATTTCTTTTTATATCATAACCTTTGAGGGATTTTTTGGTATAAAACTACATGACTATGTCTGTGCATAAAGATATCAAGCGTGTGACCACGCATGTACTGCAGAAGATGAAAATAGACGGGGAAAAAATCTCCATGATTACCGCCTATGACTATTCCATGGCCAGGATCTTTGATGATGCCGGTATCGATGTAATACTGGTAGGTGATTCTGCTTCCAATGTAATGGCCGGCCATGAAACCACCCTGCCCATCACACTCGACCAGATGATCTACCACGCCTCCTCTGTCATCAGAGCGATCAAACGTTGTTTTGTTGTGGTAGACCTGCCCTTCGGCTCTTATCAGGGCAATTCCAAGGAAGCGCTCAATTCCGCCATCCGCATCATGAAAGAAACCGGTGCACATGGTATCAAGATAGAAGGCGGTGAAGAAATCATCGAGTCTGTAAAAAGGATTATCTCCGCCGGTGTACCGGTAATGGGACACCTGGGCCTCACGCCGCAGTCCATCTACAAATTTGGCACCTACGCAGTAAGAGCCACAGAAGATGCAGAGGCACAAAAACTCATCAGTGACGCCAAACTCCTGCAGGATGCAGGCTGTTTTGCTATTGTACTCGAAAAGATTCCGGCTGCACTGGCAAAAGAAGTAGCTGCAGCAGTACATATTCCCATCATCGGCATCGGTGCCGGCAATGTAGACGGACAAGTACTGGTGATGCACGATATGCTGGGCATCAACAAAGAATTCAAACCCCGCTTCCTGCGTCGCTACCTCGACCTCTACTCTCAGATATATGATGCCACACAGGCCTATATCAGCGATGTGAAGTCGCAGGATTTCCCGAATGAAAAAGAACAATATTAATACGCATATATCAGAAGAGGCGCTGCAGATAAGCTTGCAGCGCCTCTTTTATTTTCGCGTTTCGTAATTTTTCCCTATATTAGCTTTTCATAATTGTAAATGAATTACCTGCTAAACATACAACTCTCTCTTCTCTCCTATCTGCGGAGCACTTGCTCCCACGTGCCTTGAGTTCGAAAGAGCAGGTAACACCATCCTCCTGATTTATTTCGTGGGTCCCTTCCTGTTAGGGAAAATTAATGCGCTGTAACGGACGCACCGGTATTTATTTTATTAATGCCGATGTTATGCCTTCCTGTTTGGTAAATTTTGCCATGCAGGGTACTCTTATATGGAGAGGGCATGCTGTGCTTACGTTTCGGCCAGCTTCTGCTTATTCACCAATAATTCCAATAGTTTATGAAACGTGTAATGATCATCGGCGCCGGCAAGATCGGCGAAACAGCAGCATTCCTGTTACAACAATCCGGCGACTACCAGGTAACACTGGCAGACAGCAACCAGGCCCTGCTCGACAAATGTACTGACAGCAACATCCACAAAGCCAAACTGGACGTGAATGATGCTACAGCCCTGGAAACAGCCCTGGAAGCACAGGACATCGTACTGAGCGCCTGCCCGTTTTTCCTGAACGTAAAAATCGCGGCCGCCGCTGCCAAAGCCAATACCCACTACTTCGACCTGACTGAAGATGTGGCCACCACCAACGCTATCCGCGACATCGCTCAGAATGCGAAAGTGAGCTTTATGCCACAATGCGGACTGGCACCGGGTTTCATCAGTATCGCTGCTTATGATATCGCTAAGCAGTTTGATTCCCTCGACTCCGTAAGACTGCGCGTAGGCGCCCTGCCACAGTTCCCTACCAACAGCCTGATGTACAACCTCACCTGGAGCACCGACGGATTGATCAACGAATACTGCAACCCCTGCGATGCCATCTATGAAGGAGAACGAAAGCAGGTAATGCCCATGGAAGGCTACGAACGTTTTGCCCTCGACGGCGTGGAATACGAAGCCTTCAACACCTCCGGCGGACTCTCTGCCCTGGCAGAAATACTGGATGGAAAAGTATATAATCTGGATTATAAAACTGTCAGATATCCCGGCCATTGCCATCTGATGAAAATATTGCTCAGCGAGCTCAAACTGAATAAAAAACGGGAAATGCTGAAGGAGATTATGGAAGATAGCATACCTTTCACGCAGCAGGACGTAGTGCTGGTATTTGTATCTGTGTCCGGTACCATCAACGGCCGCTCTGTACAACGCTCGTATTCGCGTAAGATCTACAACCAGGAAGTTGGCGGACAGGACTTTACGGCTATTCAGCTCACCACCGCCGGCGCAGCCTGTGCAGTTATAGACCTGCATGCCAAAGGGTTGTTGCCTGCCAACGGATTTGTAAAACAGGAAGATGTGAATTTCAAGGACCTGATCAATAACAGGTTTGCACAATTTTATAATTAGCAGCCAGCTACAGGCTGGTAGCAGGAAGCTCAAACAAACGTCATGTTACAAGAAGTATTAAACGGCCTGATGAGCCGTTACCAGGAGCGGGTACCAGACGTGTCAGCGGTGATTGCTGCCATGATCCGGGACGGATTAATCGAAAAAGCGGACGATATCGAAAACGACCATATCGCCTTCCGTACAATGGGAGTACCACAACTCGGGGTACAGTCGCTGGAGAAAATCTTTCTCCATTACGGCTATACGAAAATGGAACACTACTATTTTGCCTCCAAGAAACTGGATGCCTGGTGGTATGCACCGCCATCACCCAGGTATCCGCGCATCTTTATCAGTGAACTGCGGGTAAAAGACCTGAGCCAGCAAGCCCAGGACATCATTACCAGTTATACCAATGAAGTAACGGCAGACCCGGTAACCCAGCTCAATCTGGATGACAGCAAAGCAGTAGATACCTTCCTGCACAGTGGACTCTGGCGTACCCCTATCCTGGCCGACTTCCAGGCACTGGCTGCTGAAAGCGAATATGCCGCCTGGGTGATCTATAATCGCTATTACCTGAACCATTTTACGGTAAGTGTACATAACCTGCCTCCCGGATACAATACTATAGCAGCGTTTAACAGCTTCCTCGAAAAGAACGGCTTTATTCTCAACGATGCCGGCGGCAAGATTAAAACCAGCCCCGACGGTAATCTGTTGCAAAGCGCCACAGTGGCTGGCATGATAGAAGCCACCTTTGCTGGCGGGGAAACCAGCAAAATTGCCGGTTCTTATGTAGAATTTGCGGAGAGAAAGGTTTTACAGCAGTTTGCCACACTTTCTGCTGCAGAAATCCGCCGGGAACACCGCCGGGAAGGCTTTGAAGCTGGTAATGCAGATAAGATCTTTGAAAGCACCTACTCGGCTCAAACAAAAAAAAGTTCCTAATTTAGTTCATTAATAATCCTATCATGGCACAAGATATTTTACAAGCTTTCGGCATAAGTGCACAACAAAGCGGGGTAAGCACCGGCAAACACTGGCTGAATGCCAGCGGAGCAGACATCGTGTCTGTATCTCCGGTTGACGATAAAACCATAGCTACTGTTAAAAGTGCGGACCGCAGCAATTACGATGCAGTGATTGCCGTAGCACAGGAGGCATTCCGGGAGTGGCGTCAGTGGCCTGCCCCCAGAAGAGGAGAAATAGTGCGCCAGATCGGCGAAGCCCTGCGTGCCCATAAAGAGCACCTGGGCCGGCTCGTTTCCTATGAAATGGGCAAAAGCCTGCAAGAAGGTTATGGAGAAGTACAGGAAATGATTGATATCTGCGATTTTGCAGTAGGTCTTTCCCGCCAGCTCTATGGCCTCAGCATGCACTCCGAACGTCCGGGGCACCGCATGTATGAACAATGGCATCCGCTGGGTATTACAGCTATCATTTCCGCTTTTAACTTCCCGGTAGCCGTATGGAGCTGGAACTCTATGCTGGCATGGGTTTGCGGAAACGTATGTATTTGGAAGCCTTCCGAAAAAACACCGGTTACAGCATTAGCCTGTCAACGTATAGTCGAGACCGTATTCGCTGCCAACAACGTCCCTGAAGGCGTTTGCTGCCTGGTTACCGGCGGCCGTGAAGTAGGCGAATGGATGTCCAACGACCACCGCATTCCGCTGGTATCTGCTACCGGCTCCACCCGCATGGGTAAGAGCGTAGGTGCCGCTGTAGGCGCCCGTCTGGGCCGCGCCCTGCTCGAACTAGGTGGTAACAACGCCATCATCGTGTCTAAAGACGCTGATCTGGATATGACCCTCATAGGAGCTGTATTTGGCGCCGTAGGCACCGCCGGACAACGTTGCACCTCCACCCGCCGCCTGATCATCCACGAAAGCGTTTACGACGCTTTCACCGCCAAACTGGTGAAAGCATACGCCCAGCTCCGCATCGGCAACCCGCTCGATGAAAAGAACCACGTAGGCCCGCTGATCGATAAAGACGCGGTAAATGCCTACCTCAGCAGCATCGAACAGGTAAAACAACAAGGTGGCACCTTCCTCGTGGAAGGTGGTGTGCTGGAAGGTCCGGGTTTTGAATCCGACTGCTACGTAAAACCCTGTATCGCAGCGGTGCAAAACAGCTACGATATCGTACAGCACGAAACTTTCGCCCCCATCCTCTATGTGATGAAGTACCAGACACTCCCCGAAGCCATCGCTATGCAGAATGATGTACCGCAGGGCCTTTCCTCCGCCATCATGACGCTGAACCTCCGTGAGGCAGAACAATTCCTGTCTGCCGCAGGTTCTGATTGCGGTATTGCCAATGTCAACATCGGTACTTCTGGTGCTGAAATAGGCGGCGCCTTCGGCGGCGAGAAAGAAACCGGCGGTGGCCGCGAAAGTGGCTCTGACGCATGGAAAGCTTATATGCGCCGTCAGACCAACACCATCAACTTCTCCGATAAATTACCGCTGGCACAGGGCATCAAATTTGACCTGTAAGCGCCTACCGGATAAATAATGCTTAGTGGCGGCCACTCTTCAAACAGTGGCCGCCACTGCTTTTTAGTCTCCCGTCACAGCCTGTAAAAAAACGAATATGTTGTTTGGAGTACCGGTTACAGAGGGATTGGTTTGTAGTGACTGTATTACCCATTGTTGATTTTTTAAACCTAAGAACACATCTCTTTTACCCTTTACAACAACAGGTAATGCCTAAAGACAAGGGATGTACCTGTAACAGGTACATCCCCTTTATTCTACAATTGCTTCAATTCAGATTTTATTTCGAACCGGTGTGCTTTGCAGCTCCGAGGCCAGGCCCCGGAGCTTTTAATTTCATGTCAGGATGTGCTCCCCTGATCAGATTTTTAAAAGCGGTTGATAAAATGCGTCTGAAAAATCGTTATTGCGTAAGCAAACTTTTCCAGATCTTCTTTCTACATACATCGACTTCCATGGTCCCTGATTTTTTACTTTTAAAAAAATTTCAACTTTTTAAAGGTAAAAATAGTAGCGAGGCTAGAGAACCCCGCTTTTCGTTAAACGGAAACCATGCTTATGAGAAAAATATCCAATAGCGGGAAGCCATTAAATATTCTTCCGGATATAAATATTAGACTTTTTTTTGAATATTCATATTCAACTTTTGTGCTACGGCAGTATTATTTCCCATGACCTTGACAATCAAAAAACGGCCTGAACCTTTATCATAAAGGTTTTTGACTGTTTTTCCCTTCACTCCCAGACAACGCGCCATGAGTGGAATATTTTCCGGATTGCCACAAATAACAATGGTTTTGCCCTTATTTTGTTTTACAATACAGTCCAAAACACAGTCTGCAGTCTCATGATCTTTGGTTACCCAGTAATAAACGGGGTGTAATTGCCTTAATTCGGAAAGCGGAGTAACGGTTTGTACCGCTTTGTTGACATAAATCGTATAGATGGCTGCCACATCTATATGCCGTAAAGCATCTGTAAATTCTCTGGCCTGATCCTGCCCTTCGGGGCTGAGACCGGCTGATGGAGAGACTTCTTCTTCCGCAGCATTAACAAAAATAATCGTAGTTACTTTTTCCGGGCCGGTAGCAAAAGAAGACAGACCAGCAGCCAGCATCGTGGCTAAAATAGCAGTTTTCAGCATGACGATAGTTTTTAATGTGAGTTAATACAATACAATAGCAGAAACACAGGCAATCGAAGACTTGCCGGGAAAGGGAAACTGGGGAAGAAAAACGTTGAAGAGGAAAAAGGAACTACCCTAAAGATAGGGTTTCTCTGTAAAATAATCGCAGCATTGTGATAGGCGGACGACAAGAATGTTCAGGGCGGGAAAGCGGATAAGGATGGCGGTCTATACAATTTTCTCCCAGTTAACCAACAAATAGTGCGTTTATCATTAATATCTGTCTGTTGTACCGGTTTTTGTCTACCTTTATTCCCATCATGATATTTTAATTTATAATTATTGAACATGAAATTGTTTAGTCGAGAGGTTGCAGTCTTGGCATGTGTTGCATTGATGACTGCTTTTACTACCAGAACAGTTGCCCAGAGTAAAACCCCGGTACCCAGAAACTGGCAGTTGCTGAGTTATGATACTGACAGCGTTTATGGTACTGCCACCGAAAAAGCCTACAAGGAGATACTGAAAGGACGAAAAAGCACCCCTGTAATAGTGGCTGTAATTGACTCCGGCATCGATACCACCCATGAAGACCTGAAAGGCCTGTTATGGACTAATCCCGGCGAAATCCCCGGCAACGGTAAAGACGACGATGGTAATGGTTATGTGGATGATATTCATGGCTGGAACTTCCTTGGCGGCAAGGATGGAAGCAGCCTCAAGGAAGACTCTGACGAAGCCACCCGCGAATATTACCGCTACAAAAACAAATACGGCAACAACCCGGATTCTGTACTGGATCCCAAGTCCAAAGAATACGCCACCTGGCAAAATCTGAAGCAGAAAATCGAGAAACCAAGCTCTCAGACCAAGCTTCAGTATAAAACCATGGCCAAACTCCAGGAGAACGTCAACAAATGCGAAAACATCCTGAAAACATACCTGAACAAGGATGATTTTACCGTAGCTCAACTGGACAGTATCCAAACCACTAACCAGGATGTGTTACTGGCCCGTAATTTCATGACACGCCTGCTGAAAAGTACCGGCGACGAGCCTACCTCTTTCAGTGAGTTTAAAATGGAATTTGAGGGATATATGAGCGAACTGAAAAGGAAGGCAGAAAGCACAGATGTACCCCCCAACCAGAACCGTGAAAAGATTGTGGGCGACAACTTCGAAGATATCCGCGATACCAAATACGGCAATAACGATGTGATGGGCAAATTCGCCTTCCACGGTACCCACGTAAGCGGTATCATCGGCGCCCTCCGTCACAATGGAGTAGGTATGGATGGTGTGGCTGACAACGTTCGCATCATGGCCATCAAAGCGGTACCCGACGGAGATGAAAGAGACAAGGACGTAGCCCTGGCTATCCGCTATGCAGTGGATAACGGTGCTCAGATCATCAACATGAGCTTTGGCAAACCTTACTCTCCGCATAAAGACTGGGTAGATGATGCAGTGAAATACGCTGAGAAAAAAGGCGTATTGCTCGTACATGCCGCCGGCAATGATGGCAGCAACAACGATTCCGTTCCCAACTACCCTAATCCGGAATTTGCAGATGGTACCCGCGCCAACAACTACATCACAGTGGGCGCCATCAGCCATGGGCTTTCTCCTGATAAAGTAGCCCCCTTCTCCAACTACGGTAAAAAGAACGTGGATGTCTTCGCGCCAGGTGTACAGATCTACTCTACCGTTCCTGGTGGTAACAAGTACGGCAGCGCCAGCGGCACTAGTATGGCAGCTCCGGTAGTAGCCGGTGTAGCCGCTCTGGTACTCTCCTACTACCCCGATCTGAGCGCACGGCAGCTGAAATATATCCTGGAAAAAAGCGCCACTCCTTTACCCGATGGTACTACAGAAGTCAACAAGCCTGGTACTCAGGACGAGAAAATCGCTTTTTCAGAACTGTCTGTAAGCGGTGGTATCGTTAATGCTTATGAAGCATTGAAGCTGGCGGGCACCATTAAAGGTGAAAACGTGAAGAAAAAGCTTAAAGCCAAGCTGAAACCGGTGAAAAAAATGTAATCACAGCCAGGCTGTAAAATAACAGAACATAAAAGAGGCCGTCTCAAATAAAGAGGCGGCCTCTTTTATGCCGCTTACCGAACGTTACTTATAAAAAGAGTTTTCCTTCCATTACTACTGTTGATGATCCACTCACCCATATTCCATCTTCCTCAACAGATACAGATATAGTTGATGGCTGTTCTACAAATTTACCCTGCAAAAAAAGATAGTCCTTATTTTTTTCAATATAGCCCAGCTTTTGAAGATAGCCAGCAAGCGGTCCGGCAGCTGTGCCGGTGGCAGGGTCCTCATCTATTCCTATGCCGGGGTTAAAAAACCTTGATTCCGCTGCCATACCGTTCTCCAGGTCATTGGTAGTAAATAGATAACAACCCTCGAAACCGAATTTTTGTGATACTGCTTTTAGAAGTCGTTTATTAACGACAGCCCTTTCAAGCACTGTTGCATTGCAAACTGGTAGCATGAGATGCGCCACTTCAGTTTTAACAATTTGTACTGGCCAGCCATTCAATACAAGATCTGCACTATTTAATCCAATCGCTTCCGAAATGATATCATCCGGCACTGCTCCTACCATGACAGCAGGTTTTTGCTTCATGCCAACATAAGGCAATCCGTTCTTCTCTGTTATTCGTAGCGCTACGGGTATATCTTTTACCTTCACCCATGGCAGGTCGCCCTGATGGCTGAAAACGTCCCATTTTTTTATCAGTGCCAGACAAACTGCTCCTAACAGATTATGTCCGGCGCCAGCCACCTCAAATTTAGCGGGGGTGAAAGATCGTACTTTGAATACCTTTTCTTCTTTAGAATAATGCACGAAAGATGTTTCCGAGTATCCAAACTCCCTTGATATGTCATAGTACTGATCCATATCAAGTTCATGGTCTATGCAAACTACTGAAAGCTGGTTGCCTTTGTATTTCTGGTCAGTAAATACATCTAATACGTAATAATCAAGCTGTTTCATTTTTTAAGCATCTGTTAGGATTTCAAAATTAGACAGCAATAGTTTATTTTCGTTATGGGTTAACCAGAGGTAACCGGTTACCTCTGGTTAACTATCTTACACTTGAAATATGAAACGGCCTGATAAACAAAATGTGACCTGTGAACAAGAGCTGGCGGCTATTCGCGATAGCTTGGAAGTCCTGGGGGGTAAATGGAAGTTAAGGATCATGCGCCATCTCAACAACCATGTTCATGAAGTCAACACCTTCAAAAAAATTCAACGGGAAATAGAAGGTATCTCCGCAAAAATGCTAACAAAAGAATTGCAGGATCTTGAGATTAACCTGCTCATTACCCGGACAGTTAGAGATACCAAACCAGTAAGTGTAAGTTATGCCATCACTTCCTACGGACTAAGTGTTTTTACAGTAAACGACAGCCTGGTAGACTGGGGATTAAAACACCGGCAAAAAATCAAGTAAACACCCTTTTATTTTACCAGTCTCAGTGAAAACGGATATTTATAGGAAACACCTTCATTGGCTTTCACCGCGGCTATAATACTGAAGATAACATTCACCACCCATAAGATGCCGTGAAGTTTATACCAGCTCCAGCCTGAATGGAACATATCCCCACGGGCCTGGAGGATCAGATTACCCAGTGACCATAATCCGTCGAAAATACCACCCAGTACACTAATCAGCACTCCCAGCAAACTGATGGTTATCTGAAAATTGATGGCTTCTTTACCTTGATCATCCACAAATTTGGACTGATCACGTTTGATGAGCCATAATATCAGTACAAGAATGATATTTCCGGCAGCATTATAGATAACTGAGCCCACAATACCACCCAGGTGTACAAAGGTGCCCCAGTTACGTTCGTCTCGTTGCGTCATAAAAAAAGGATTAAATAAGGATGAGAAGATAGATGCTTATTTTGTAATATCAAAGCAGAGGAGAAGAAAAAAAAACTACAAACCTATAAGCCGGATTCTGTTCCCTGGCAAAGCCAGGGCTGCTATCATTTATCTGCGGTGACGTTCACACGTCCCCTGTATCTGCCTACCCTCGGACATCGGGCGAGCAGCCCTCAAGCGTCCGTATACATGGCATTTCAGCACACAAGGTTTACCCGCACAAACAGTTACCTGCCTGCACCGTGGGCTCTTACCCCACATTTTCACCCTTACCCCGCCGAAACAGGGCGGTAATTTTCTGTGGCACTCTCTGTCTCCGGCAAGCCGGAGCCCACCCGTTAGGTGGTGTGTTGCTCTATGCTGTCCGGACTTTCCTTCCCTTCAGACAAGCTGAAGGAACGATAGCACGGTTTGTAGTTGGAGCGCAAAGGTAAGCAGTATTATACTGATTTTAGCACTTTTTGCTAATTATTTTAGCTCCCAGGGCTAAAGCCCTGGGCTATGCTAGTTTCAGCCTTAGCAGGTGGTATTTTTTTGTCTGGTTGATATGACAAGCTGGCGTTTTTCTACTTGATTGATCGTTGCTCAGAAAACTAATATAACTAAGAGCTCTAGTCATAGGCCAGCAGTCTTTTCTTCTGGGCTGCTCTTACAACTAATATAGCCCAAGGCTTTAGCCCTGGGCTTAAAAAGCGTTAATTATCTGAAGGTTATTTCTGTAGCGCCATAACCATATTTGCCGTGGTACTGGTTCACGAAAGAAGCTACTTCCGGCGTCTGACGGAGAATCTGGTGGATCTCATCTTTCAGCTTGCCTTTACCTACACCATGAATAACGATCATGTTATGCTGATGGTGGCTGATAGCCAGGTCCAGGTAACGCTGGAAAGCGTTGAGCTGGATAGCCAGGATGGCAATATTGCTCAGCCCTTTCCAGTTTTTTTCGAGGGCTTCAATATGCAGGTCTACTTCCTGTTTTGGCTCCAGCGTTGTTTCCGGCTGTAATTGTATTTTACTGAGCAGACTGGCGAAGTTGCCGGATCCGATGCTGGCAACCGGTTTCTTTTTGCTAACAGGCGCTTCTACCGGAGCTGGTGGTTCTGGCTCTTTGTCCGGAAACTTGTCAAACAGCGTATAGGTAAGCGTGGCTTCTGCCTTGGTACGCAGTTCTTCCAGTTGCGTAAACATCTGTTTAGGCTTGATCTTCCAGGTTTTTTTCACGGAAGCAGCCAGTTTGGGCTGTGGCTCTTTCAAAAAGAAAGTAAACTCAAATCGCGGATTATCATTCAGCGATTCGAAAATCAGATCTGACAAATAGAAGTGATTGTACGGCTGTATTTCATTCTTTATCTCCAGGTCCATCTGGTTGTTGAGCCAGATCTGGAAATAAAAGCGCATGGCATACGGCGTATCATTGAAAAGGTGGAACTTCATCAGCTTCACGGTTTCATCATAGCCATCGAACTGGTATACCGGCAAGATAGACAGGAACATGCCCTTATCTGTCTTGAATACTTCGTATTTGCTTCTGTCGACCTTGATTTCATCTCCCGGGATCAGCTTCGGTTTTTCCTTCACCAGTTTTTGCTGAGTAAAACGATGGAAGTAAGGAAAATCTATCTGGTCCAGATACACCGGGAAAGTAGTGCCTTTCACTTCAATCATCACCATATTGTCATTGACAATATCGACTACTGTACCTTCTTCTTTTGAGCTCAACAATAATATCTTGTCTCCTGTTTGGTATTTCATAATTGCATTCTTCTGGCACAAAAATAGAAATTTGGCGGGGATTTGAGCGGAAGAGGGCGGAAGATTTCTGTTTGGGAGAAGACAAATAATTACCTGCGCCATTAAAATGGTGTACTCACAGGTACGACTATATTAAATTCAGGGCTTAGAAGTCGATGTATGTATGCTTACGGTGCCTTTCCGGGTGCCGCCGCATAAACTCATCCACAGAGATCCGCCCGCTGCCGGCAATGGCAAAAACGATCAGCAGGATCAACACCAGCAAAGACAGCCCTAATACCGGATACACCTGGAACAAGCCCGTACTTGAATGTACGAACAGTACTGCACCCAGCAGGATCGGGATGTTTAGCAGTGCACAAAACCTGGTTTCCAGGCCCATGGCTATGAACAGTCCGCCTACTGTATGCACAAAAACAATGTAGTGTGCAACGAAGAAGGCGAAAGTGACCAATGCAGGGCTTTGTTTGATCAGGGTGTCCAGCGCATCTCTGTTCATGACAAATAATACGCCCACCCACATGAGGAACAGGCCCAGCATGATACGTACTACGTTCAACCATAAGGGGTAATGTGTTTCACCCCATCTCACAACTCTTTGTAGCATGTTCATAAAATAAGATTTTAAAGAACTGCTATTAAGTTACGAAAAATAAGCCGGATTTGACCTATCGTAGCTTACTGTTACGATAGCTGTACAGGAAGTAAATGCTGAGTCCGATGACCAGCCAGATCGAAAATACGATCCAGTTTTTGAGTGCAATTTCCGTCATCAGGTAAAAACAGCTGAGGAGGCCGAGCACTGGTATCAGCGAGAGTTTGCGTACCATGGAAAACCATGTGATCAGGATGGTCACGATGGTGAAGAAAAAGAAAGGTATATTATGTTTCCATACCTCCCAGCCACCAGCGAAAGACAGCTTCCTGGCAATTTCACCACGGAAAAGCACGATCAGCACTACCACTATCGCCGGTACAATGATTTGTCCGTTGATATAAGGCAGACGGAAGCGTTTTTCGGCCGTTTTCTCCTGTGGTGGCAGCATAAGCACTCCACCGCATACCAGGATGAAGGCGAACAAAGTCCCGATGCTGGTGAGGTCTGTCACGATGGTCAGGTTGAGGAACAAGGCCGGAACACCTACGATGATACCGGTAATGATGGTGGCGAAAGAAGGCGTTTTAAAACGCGGATGTATTTTACTGAATTTTTTAGGTAACAGACCATCGCGACTCATGCTCATCCAGATACGGGGCTGCCCGATCTGGAATACCAGCAATACGCTGGTCGTAGCCACTACTGCACTGACAGAGATAATGTAACCAATACCACGCAGGTTCACTTCATTAAAAACAAAAGCCAGCGGATCTTCTACTTTCAGCTTATAGTAAGGTACCATGCCAGTAAGCACAAAAGAAATGAGTACATACAGGACGGTGCAGATTATCAGCGAATAGATCATGCCTTTAGGCAGATCGCGCTGCGGATTGGCACATTCTTCTGCAGTAGTACTGACTGCATCAAAACCGATATAGGCAAAAAATACCGCAGACACACCTTTTAACACCCCGGAGAAACCATTCGGCATAAAAGGCTGCCAGTTGGCTGTATTCACATAAAAGAAGCCCAGCACGATCACAAAGAGGATAACCAGGATCTTGAGGCCCACCATAAAGTTGGCACTCTTTTTACTTTCCCGGATACCTACATAAGCGAGATAGGTAATCAGCACTACGATCATAAATGCCGGCAGATTGACAATAAAAGGTATCCCAAAAATATGCGGAGCCGCATTTATGGTAGCCTGTGTAGCACTGTCGTAATTACTGGATAACCAGTCTGGGAGGCCAAGACCAATACCGTGTAGAAGATTGTTGAAATAACCGCTCCAGGAGATGGCCACGGCGATATTACCAATCGCATATTCCAGGATCAGGGCCCATCCTATCACCCAGGCTGCCAGTTCCCCGAAAGTCACATATGAATAAGTATAAGCACTACCAGATACTGGTACGCGGGAGGCAAATTCAGCATAACAAAGTGCAGAAAAGCCGCAGGTGATAGCAGTAATCACAAAAAGCAGTGACACGCCGGGACCACCATGATAAGAGGCTTCCCCGATGGTAGAGAAGATACCTGCACCAATGACTGCTGCAATTCCCATGGCTGTCAGGTCTTTAACTTTCAGCACTTTATTCATGCCCGCTCCTGTTTCGATACCATCAGTCATTCCTTCATTGGCATCTTTAATAATCGTGGACAGGGACTTTTTTCGAAACAGCGAGTTAGACATTGGCGAAGGAATTACGTTGTTGTTTTAAGGTGTCTTTAAATAAAAAAATCTTGCCCAGGGGGCCCGAAAAATGAATATAGGATTATTATATTAAAAAATAATCATTTACTCATTTTTTTCAGGCCATCCTGAGAAAGACGCGAATATAATGCGATTTTAAATAAAAAAATTATTGCTGACGGTTTAAAAGGAAGTCGGCCAACTCCATCAATGGTTTTTTACGGGCCGACAGTACAGCGATATCTTCCAGACTGGCGAAGGCTTTTTGCTGAAAACGTTCCTTTTCTTTTTCGGCCCATTCATCCACTTTACAGGTGCGGAAGAGGTCCAGTACACGGCTTACCTTATCGTCGGGAGATGTTTCCATCAGCTTTTTCAGTTCTGCGCGCTGGGCTGCATTACACAGCTCGAGGGCTTTCAGCAGCAGAAAAGTTTTTTTGTTGACCAGAATATCGCCACCCTGTTGTTTTCCGAATTTGTCGGGATCACCGAATGCATCCAGGAAATCGTCCTGGATCTGGAAAGCGATACCGATATTTTTACCGAATGAATAGATATGGTCCTGATTTCCTTCACTACCACCACCGATGATGGCGCCCAGCTGAAGGCTGGCAGCCAGGAGCACAGAGGTTTTCAGACCTATCATCCGTACATAATCATCGTATTGCACCTGCTCCGGTTCCATTTTTTCAAAATCCATGTCTATCTGCTGACCTTCGCATACTTCGATGGCAGCTTTATTAAACACGGAAATGATTTTTTGTTTGTAGCGGGCCTGTACTTTGTTGAGATGTTCATAAACATTGATCAACATCACGTCACCGGCCAGGATGGCTGCTGTATCACCGTAAACCATATGTACGGTAGGCTGGCCACGCCTGATGGGCGCCTTATCCATGATATCATCGTGGATGAGAGTAAAGTTATGGAACAGCTCTACCGCATTACCTACATGAAAAGCATCCTGGTGCAGGTCTTCAAACAGTTCATTTCCCATCAGGCACAATACAGGGCGTATTCTTTTTCCGCCGATGCCCAGAATGTGGGACGCTGCATTGTACAAATGTTTTGGTTCTCCCGGGAAATGCCATTGATCAAACTGCTGGCTGAACTGTGCTATTAACTCTTTAAATGAATGCATCTCAAATAGATGGTGTTTTATTATTTATTTCTTTGTTTTCTTTTTTGCCGGCGTTGATTTCCCAGTGACAGCTTTTTTAGCAGGAGCTTTGGTAACAGTTGCTTTTTTAGCGGCGGCTTTGGGGGCCGGTGCTTTAGCTACAGCGGCTTTTTTGGCGGCAGCCTTTTTAGCCGGAGCCTTGGTGGCTGTGGCTTTTTTGGCGGCGGCTTTGGGAGCTGGCGCTTTAGCTACAGCTGCTTTTTTGGCAGCAGCCTTTTTAGCTGGAGCCTTGGTGGCTGTGGCTTTTTCGGCGGCGGCTTTGGGAGCTGGTGCTTTAGCTACAGCTGCTTTTTTAGCAGCAGCCTTTTTAGCTGGAGCTTTGGTGGTTGCTGTTTCTTTAGGAGCGGCTTTGGAAGCTGGTGCTTTAATCTCCGTTGCTTTTTTGGCAGCAGCTTTTTTAGCAGGCGCTTTGCTGGCTGGTTCTGCCGGAACCTTCTCCTCTACTGCTTTAGCGACGGGCGCTTCAACTGAAGCTGGCTTTTTAGCTGCTTTGGCTTTAGTGACAGGCTTTTCGGCCGTTTCCTTTTTGGCAGCCGGTGTTTTATCTACCGGTTTTTCTACTGCAGGTGTAGCTTTTGTCTCCTCCTGCACAGGTGTAGTGCTAACAGGTTCACCGTTTTTAGCACCAGATTTTTTCTTCGTCTTTTTCACGAAGGAAGTTTCCTGTTCAGGTGTGGTTGCAGGCGCTACCGGAGTTGGAGTGGTAACATCCACCACATGTGTTTCGGCGATCACCTGGTCTACTACTGGTTCTTCCGGTATTTCCAGAGAGACGGCCGGTACTGCTACCGGTGGAGTGAATGGCTTTTTCTCTCTGGGCTGCCATGGCTGCTGTTGTCCTTGTCTTTGTTTTTTCTTCTTGCGGTCACGACCTCCTTCTCTACCCTCTTCCCTGCGGCCAGGCCTGAATTCACGACCACCTGCTGCGGCCAGTTCGCCATCCAGGTCGTAGTCCAGCTGGCGTTTGGCCAGGTTGGCAGCTACCACACGGATATTTATTTTTTCACCGATCCGGAACTTACGGCCGGTGGCTTGTCCCACCAGCGCGTATTCCGCTTCGTTGAATACATATTCTTCTTTGCGGTTGAGGTTATGCACGCTCACCAGGCCTTCACACTTGGTATCTACGGTTTCCACCCAGAAGCCAAAGTGTGCCACACCACTGATCACACCTTCAAATGTGTGACCGATGTATTGCTGCATGTATTCCACCTGTTTGTACTTGTTGGCAGCTCTTTCTGCCTCCATGGCCTTTCTTTCCATCTCTGAATCGTGCTTGCACTTTTTCTCCATCTGTTTGTCGGGACGGATATCGCCGGCCAGACATTCCGCCACCACACGGTGTACGAGCACATCCGGATAACGGCGTATCGGAGAGGTAAAGTGACAGTAATCCTCAAAGCCAAGGCCATAGTGCCCGATATTCTCTACCGTATATATGGCTTTAGCCATGGTACGGATACCCAGTGTTTCCAGTACATGCTGTTCGGGTTTACCCTGTACCAGCTGTAACATCTTATTGAAAGAGCGGGCAATACTTTCCGGACTGCTTGTGTCAAACTTATAACCGAACTTACCAGCAAAGGAGGTAAATACCTTCAGTTTGTCGGTGTCGGGGGTATCGTGTACGCGGTATGGGAAAGGAACCGGCTGTTTATTGATCCGTATTTTAGACACATAGCCGGCGATCGTTCTGTTGGCCAGCAACATAAACTCTTCGATCAGCTGGTGTGCTTCCTTGCTTTCCTTGATCACAATGCCAATGGGCTTACCTTTTTCATCGAGCTTAAACCGCACCTCCTGGGAGGAGAAGTTGATAGCACCACGGGTAAATCTCTCCTGACGCAGTTTCTGAGCTATTTTGTTGAGCAGCAGTACCTCTTTTTCATAAGGGCCTTCCTTCTTCTCGATTATCTCCTGGGCGTCTTCATAGGTAAACCGGTGATTGGAATGGATAATGGTCCTTCCTATCCAGTGTTGTTTCACCTCACCTTTTTCATTCATCTGGAAGATGGCGGAGAAGGTCAGTTTATCTTCATGCGGGCGCAGGGAGCACAGTTCGTTGGAGATTTTTTCCGGGAGCATGGGCAGTACGCGGTCAGGCAGATATACGGAGGTAGCCCGTTTATCAGCTTCCTTATCCAGCTCGGTGCCTGGTATCACATAGTGGCTGACATCGGCAATATGCACACCGATCTCATACAACCCGTTTTTCAGCAGGCGTATGGAGATAGCATCGTCAAAGTCTTTTGCATCAATCGGGTCGATGGTGAAGGTGAGAATATTTCTGCAATCCTTACGTTTACGTACTTCCGTTTCCGTTATTTCCTCCTTCAGTGCAGCCAGTTCTGTCATTACTTCTGAAGGGAAGCTGAGCGGGAATCCTGCTTCAATGAGGATTTCCTTCATGGCCAGATCGTTGGTATCGCTGGCATCGAGTATTTCGATGACTTCACCTACCGGCTTACGGGATTTTTCGCCCCAGGCTACGATCTTCACTACAGCTTTGTCACCGCTTTTCCCATTTTTCAGGGAATTGGCGGGGATATAGATGTCTGGCATAAACATACCCTTTTCGGTAATCAGGAAGCCAAAGCTTTTGCTGACCTGTAGGGTGCCGGTAAATTCTGTTTTATTACGTTTAAGGACGTCCGTTATAATGCCTTCCTGGCGGCCATCGCCACGGCCTTGTTTTATAACGTCTACCAGTACTTCATCTTTATCGAGTGCAGTTTGTAGGTTTTTCTGCTTTACCATGATGTCTTTGGCAAGACCAGGTACAATTACGAAGGCCATACCAGACCTTGTCAGTTCCACTACCCCTTTGAAGGTTTTCTTCTGAACGGGGTGGTGTTTTTTATCTTTCTTTTTCTTACTCATGTTTGGTTACAAGTATTATTGACCTAAGGCAGGCTGATGCCGGGCCACATAGTCAAAAATAAAGTTATTAAATGAATCCGCTTCTCCGAAGAGGAACGAAATTTCCACTGGCATAACAGCTATCTGCAGGTTTTGTTCTGCCAGTTCTTTTTTGAGGAGATGCAATCTCACTGCATCCTTTTCAGTAGTGATGACAATCTTTTCCGTGCCAGGCAGGTCGTCGCGTTCTTTTTTGATTTTTGCAAGATCTTTTTCTGAATAATAGTAATGATCGGGGAAAGCCAGCAGATATACCTTTGAAAACTGCTGCTGCAACTTCTCCAGCAAAGGTTCCGGTCTGGCGATACCACAGGCCAGCAGCACAGTCGCTGAAGGGGAAACATTGACAGGCTGCCCGGTAGTCATATCAAACAAGGTCCCGTACTGCAAGGTAGTAAAAAAGAGCCGCTGATATGGCAATGGGTTGATTTCTTTTTCCAGCGCTGCTTTTTCGGCCAGGCTCATATCGGGCGGACATTTGGATACAATGATACAATTGGCCCGTTTATAACCGCTACGTCCTTCCCGCAGCCGGCCAAAAGGCACCACATGATCGCGGGTGAACAAGCGGTTGTACTCTGTGATCATTATGTTCATGCCCGGTTTGACAGAACGGTGCTGGAAAGCATCATCCAGCAATATCACTTCTGTTTCCGGTTCATCACCCAACAACTGAGGAATGGCCAGCATCCGCTCCTCTCCTACACATACCTTGATATCAGGGTATTTGGCATGAAACTGCATGGGCTCATCGCCGATATCTGAGGCGGTGCTATGCTCATCAGCCAACAGATATCCGCTGCTACGCCGGTTATAGCCACGGCTGAGCGTAGCCGTTTTAAACTGATCTTTGAGCAGCCGGATCATGTACTCCACATGCGGTGTTTTGCCGGTACCACCTACTGACAGGTTACCAGCTGCAATCACTGGTATGTCAAACTCCACGGCAGTCAGCAACCCTTTATCGTAAAAACGGTTGCGTATCCACATGACCAGACCATACAGCAGGGAAAAGGGATATAATGGTATTTTCAGGTATTTGAGCACTATCAAGGTTGTTTAAATTGATAAATAAGATCCGGGGTTACGACTGTTTGCAGTGGGATATCCCAGGTATCTGTGTCAGTAATCTGGTCTACCGGCCCAAACAGGGAAAGGCCTACCGTACGCACATCCTGGCGGCACTGATGCAGAAAGCGGTCATACATTCCCTTGCCGTAGCCTACCCGATGACCCTGCCGGTCGAAAGCCAGTAAAGGTACAAACACCAGGTCTACCGTTTCCGGGGCCACTTCTGTACCACCCTCCGGCTCCGGGATGCCAAACCGGTTCTTTACCAGTATGGTATTGACATTCCAGGCGTAGTGATACATATCACCGGTTTTCATGTCTGCTTTGGATAACACCAGCTGTATCTCCGGGTGCTGCTGCCTCAGCCAGTGAGCAAGGGGCCAGGTATCGACCTCTTTTTTTTCCGAGATGGGCAGAAAGATATGTAAAAGGCGGACTCCCTCGTAGTTCAGTCTGCAGGCATTGTCCAGCAGGCGCCCGTTGAAGTCTTCCGCAATAGCATCTGTAAGGTTTAACCGTTGTTCCAGAAAATGTTTTCGTATATCCTTTTTGGTGATCATGCCAGTAGTGCCTTAAGGGGAGCTGTCAAAAGTTGTGCCTGTTGTTGCACAAAAGCCCTGTTCACCTCCTGAGCAAACGGAATACGGCCTATCATGGGGTATCCGCTCAGTCGCACAACATCCTCTTCATTCGTATGATAATCTCCTCCAAAAATCCATCCTATAACGGGAACGCCTGCATGCTGCAGCACTTTGGCTGTAAGCAGACTATGATTGATACTTCCCAGATAATTCTGTGCGGCAATGATCACACCGGCATGGAGGTCCTTGATAAGGTCCAGTGTCAATACGTCATCCGTTAGTGGAACCAATAGTCCACCGGCACCTTCTATCACCAGTGGCCGATTGACAGGTTGTATCTGGTTGGCCTGACGTATGATCTCAGTAGTTTGTATGGTAACGTGTTCCAGGCGGGCAGCCAGATGAGGAGAGGCTGGCTCCTTCAATACATAAGCTTCCTGATGGCAGACAGTGATACCCTCCGGCACCAGAGACCGCACTGTCTGTGTGTCAGTGCCCTCTTCTGATCCGGATTGAACGGGCTTCCAGTAATCGGCCTGTAAAGCAGCGGTCACACACGCGGATACGATGGTTTTTCCTACACCGGTACCTATACCAGTAATAAATATTCGATTCATCTACGGCAAATATAACGGAGGAATCGGGAATTGCAGTGATGAATTACGGATTCCGCCCTTTCCTGCCACTGTCCTTCCTAACGCAGTCATGCTGAAATCATCACCAGACCTGATTTTTAACATTTTCTAAAGTTGAATGATTTTCATGTTTTTTCAGCAATTATTAAAAAAATTCCATCTACTTAAATCATTCACCAAAAAATAAAAAGAAATAAAGGAAATCAATAGAATCAGGCTAATCCGGAGCAAAAATCAGCCGAAGGACAACACCGTTATTATTGCCCGTAATTCGTAATTTACACTTGTACCCAACTTCATTTATGATGAAATATGCAGAAAACATTCTTGAAACGATAGGACACACCCCGCTGGTAAAACTGAACCGCGTAACCGCCTCCCTGCCATGTCCCGTGTTTGCTAAAGTAGAATTCTTTAATCCCGGAAACTCCATTAAAGACAGAATGGCTGTTAAGATGGTCGAAGTGGCAGAACAGAAAGGTCTGCTGAAACCTGGCGGCACCATCATCGAAGGTACCTCCGGCAATACCGGTATGGGCCTCGCCCTGGCCGCAGTCATCAAAGGATATAAATGTATATTCACCACTACCGACAAACAGTCCAAGGAAAAGGTAGACATCCTGAAAGCAGTAGGAGCTGAAGTGATTGTATGCCCTACCAACGTAGAACCGGAGGATCCCCGCTCCTATTATTCCGTGTCTAAAAGGCTGGCCACAGAGATACCCAACTCTTTTTATGTAAACCAGTACGACAACCTCGCCAACCGCGATGCTCACTATGAACAGACAGGCCCTGAGATCTGGGAACAGACTGATGGTAAAGTCACTCATCTCGTAGTAGCTACCGGCACCGGCGGTACCATCACCGGCACCGGCAAGTTCCTCAAGGAAAAAAATCCCAACATCAAAGTATGGGCGATCGATAGTTATGGCTCCCTGCTGAAAAAATATTTTGAAACGGGCGAGATCGATATGAATGAGGTATACCCTTATATCACAGAAGGCATCGGGGAAGACTTTGTGCCGCAGAACTATGATATGGGCGTGATTGATGCCTTTACTAAAGTGACCGATAAAGACGGCGCTGTCATGGCCCGCCGCATCACTAAAGAAGAAGGTATCTTTGTGGGCTACTCTGCCGGTTCTGCCATAGCAGGCCTGATGCAGCTGAAAGACACACTGAAGCCAGATGACGTAGTGGTAGTGATCTTCCACGACCATGGCAGCCGTTATGTAGGTAAAGTATATAATGACCAATGGATGATGGAACGCGGTTTCCTTGACGTTAAAACCGTGAAGGATATCGTGAACGCCCGCCGTAATATGCCACTGGTAACCGTTAACGCCGAAGAAAAAGTGAGCGATGCTATTGCCAAAATGCGGAAATACGACATTGAACATATTCCTGTTACCAATGGAAATGATATTATTGGTGCGGTATCCGAAAGCGGTCTATTCAACAAACTGATCGACACCCCACACCTGAAAGACGCCACCATACAGGAAGTAATGCATGCTCCTTTCCCGATGGTAAATCAGGATACTCCGATAGAAAAGCTGTCGGTGTATATCAACCGTGAAAACGGTGCCGTGATGACCAAAGATGAAAGCGGCGATCATCATATTGTAACGAAGTACGACATCATTCAAGCCCTGGGCCGTTAAGTATGTTCGTAGATCAACTCCATCGTACTATCACGCTTGCGAAGGCACCGGAAAGGATTATCTCACTGGTGCCTTCGCAAACGGAGTTGTTGTACACGCTTGGACTCGACAAGGAAGTGGTAGGCATCACCAAATTCTGTATTCATCCCGACAGTTGGTTTCGCACCAAAACGCGGGTAGGCGGTACCAAAAAGATAAATGCCGATGTGGTCCGGCAACTCTCGCCCGACCTTATCATTGCTAACAAGGAGGAAAATACAGCCGATGATGTAAAAGCGCTGATGGAGGAATATCCGGTGTGGGTGAGCAATGTACAGACACTGGAAGACGCTTGTGATATGATGACGGGGATTGGTGCCATTACCCGAAGAACAACGGCTGCTTCGCAACTGGTGCAGGAAGTCCGCTATCGTTTTGCTGCGCTCGAGCCGCCGGTAGCGCCCGTTCCCACTGCTTATCTTATCTGGCGTGATCCCTGGATGGCTGCAGGCGGAGATACTTTTATCCACCAGATGCTGCACTATTGCGGGTTACAGAATGTTTTTGCCGACACGCCACGTTACCCGGTTGTGGATGCCGACATGCTGGCTGCCAGTTCATGCAGGCTGGTACTACTCTCTTCTGAGCCCTATCCTTTCAGGGAAAAACATATAGCCGAAATCCAGGCCATACTGCCGGAAGCCCTTATATTACTGGTAGACGGAGAGCTGTTTTCCTGGTACGGGAGCCGGTTGCTGGAAGCCCCTGCATATTTCCAATCTATTCTTCAGCAGGTGGAGGTACTTCGCTAAGCATTGCTGCACCTGCTTTTCCGCGTACTGTCGGTAGTCCAAACCTTACACAATCAATGTTTTTCCAGGAAGTCGAGCACCCAGCCGGCGAAGAACGGAGAACGCAGCACGCTGTTATGGTCGCCGGTTACAGTGCCGTGCATACCGCGTGGCATCATGGCTGCGAGGGAGCCACCCGTATCATTATCTTCATCTTTATCTCCACCGATCACCAGTACAGGTTGTTGTATGCCGGCCAATTCAGCGAGTGTAGTGGCAGGCTGGCCAAACTGCATAAGGGCCAGTGCCCGCTGGTCTAACCCTTTAGCCTGTACGTTTTTAACCATGGCTGCCAGTTCCGGTATGTCTTTACCGGAGAGGGCATCATAGAATTTCAGGCGGCGGGGCCATGCAGGATCTGTAAAACCGGTGCCAATGCCTCCGAGTACAGCGCATTTCACATGTGGATCTTTTACCAGCAGACGGGCGGTGATGATAGCACCACGGGAGTAACCTACTACGCTATACGAAGATAGTTGCAGCCAGGAAGCGAGGCCGATGATATCTTTGGCTTCCGCGTCGTTCATGTAGGCGAGGCTGTCGTGCGGATGGCCGGAAGTGCCGTTGCCGCGCAGGTCGAGTGTGATTACTTTATAGCCGTGCTGCAATAGTGAGTCATACAACGGTGTGGAAGGCCATGAGTCACCGTTGGTGATGAAGCCATGTACGAGGATGACCGGGTTGCCTTTTCCCCGGATGGTATAATGAATGCGGGTTCCGTCGAAGGAGTTGTAGTAACTCATGGAATCGTTTGCATTTCGTTCTAACGAGCCAGCAGACGATGTTTCAAAGGAGAGCAGACACAGTATAAGGTAGGTGATTTTTTTCATGGCAAAGTAGAATGGCTGGGTAAAATACGGTTTTTGCGGGGTATTTTTCCTTACCGGGGAAATACATTTCGCTATAAATCTTGTTTTTTACGCTGTATATTTGCTTTCCTAAAAAACAAATACATTTTAAAGTATGGGAAAATACAGAGCTGGCGTATTATTCGGCGAAGAGCTGGATGCGCTGTATAACGATGCCAAGGACAACGGATTTGCTATGCCTGCCGTAAACGTAGTAGGAACCAACTCAGTTAATGCGGTACTGGAAACAGCTGCCAAAGTAAATTCACCGGTAATTATACAGTTTTCCAATGGTGGCGCCCAGTTTTTCGCTGGTAAAGGCATGCCTAACGATAAGCTGCAGGCCAACATTGCAGGTGGTATCTCCGGTGCAAAACATGTTCATGAAGTAGCTAAATATTATGGCGTTCCGGTAGTGCTCCATACCGACCATGCTGCCAAAAAATGGTTGCCTTGGATCGACGGATTGCTGACTGCGGGTGAAGAGCATTTCAAACTGCATGGACAGCCGCTCTACAGCTCCCACATGCTGGACTTGTCTGAAGAACCTATTCAGGAAAACATTGAGATTTCCCATAAATATTTCGAGCGCATGAACAAACTGGGCATGTCTATCGAAATCGAGCTGGGTGTGACTGGTGGTGAAGAAGATGGCGTGGACAACTCTGGTGTAGACAACTCCAAGCTGTATACTCAGCCTGAAGATGTGGCCTATGCTTACGAAGTATTATCCAAAGTAGGCAGCCGTTTTACTGTTGCTGCTGCATTTGGTAACGTACACGGTGTTTACAGCCCGGGTAACGTTGAGCTGCGTCCTGTAATCCTGCATAACAGCCAGGAATATATCCAGCAAAAATTCGCTACCAAAGCTAAACCGGTTTACTATGTATTCCATGGCGGTAGCGGTTCTCCTAAACACCAGATTGCTGAAGCACTGGGTTATGGCGTGATCAAAATGAACATCGATACGGATATGCAGTGGGCTTTCTGGGAAGGTGTACATGATTTCTACGAAGCTAAGAAAGACTACCTGCAGGCCCAGCTGGGTAATCCTGAAGGTGCAGACAAACCAAACAAAAAATACTATGATCCGCGTGTATGGCTGCGCAAAGGGGAAGAAACCTTTGTAAAACGTCTTGAAGAAGCGTTCCAGGATCTGAACTGTATCAACAGAAATAAATAACCGGATACCCGGTAATCGTTGAAGCGGAAACAAAGCGAATTCATATTAAAATAATCGCTTTTGTTTCCGCTTCATTATTAATGGTTAAAATAGAATGGTTTTTCTCCTATTTTATTCACAGTCATGGTCGGTGCGCTAATTGCTGTTGGGTTTTATTCATTAATTCGTATCTTGCACCACTATTTTCTAATCTAATAGTAAAATATGTCTAGCTGGTTTAAGCGAATTAAACAAGGCATCTCCACCTCCACCAGTGAGAAGAAAGAAGCTCCGGACGGATTGTGGCACAAATGTCCTAACTGTAAAAAAACCGCCACTGTTAAGGATCTGAAGGAGCATTTTTATGTTTGTGACAAGTGCAACTATCACAACCGTATTAACTCCGGTGAGTATTTTGAGATCATATTTGACGACAATCAGTTCGAGGAACTGTTCTCCAATATCTATCCAACCGATTACCTGGGCTTTAAAGATCTTAAACCTTATTCTGACAGGTTGAAAGAGGCTCAGAAAAAGTCAGGCCTGAAAGATGCCATGACTGTAGCCGTGGGTAAAGTAAACAGTTATGACCTCGTGGTAGCCTGTATGGATTTTACCTTCATCGGGGGCTCCATGGGTTCTGTAGTGGGAGAAAAGATTTCCCGTGCCATTGATTATTGTATCGTGCACAAAATGCCGTTGATGATCATCTCCAAGTCTGGTGGCGCCCGCATGATGGAGAGTGCCTTCTCCCTGATGCAGATGGCTAAAACATCCGCCAAACTGACACAGCTGGCCAACGCAAGACTGCCGTATATCTCCCTGATGACCGATCCTACCACCGGTGGTGTAACAGCCTCCTACGCTATGCTGGGCGACTTTAACATCGCTGAGCCAGGTGCCCTGATCGGTTTTGCCGGTCCGAGGATCATCAAGGAAACTATCAAAAAAGACCTCCCTGCTGGCTTCCAGAGTGCTGAGTTCCTGTTGGATCACGGTTTCCTGGACTTCATCATGGACAGAAAAGAATTAAAAACAAGGCTTAGCAACGTGCTTAGCCTCTTTAAAAACTAGATACTCATTTTGGGATTTCGATATTTTGTTATTTAAATAGCCAAATAACAAAATATCAAAATCCCAAAATATTCTTCACCCCATGGCCGAATTAAAGAACAGATCAGCATATTTTGAGTACGCAATAGAAGAAAAATTTATTGCGGGAATGGTATTGACAGGAACAGAGATTAAGTCTATCCGTGCCAACAGGGTCAGTTTTAATGACTCCTTCTGTTACTTTTCCAAAGGAGAACTGTTTGTTAAAAGTTTACACATCGCCGAATATTCTCACGGTACCAGCGCCAACCATGACCCCCTGCGTGAAAGAAAACTGCTGCTGACCAAACGGGAACTGAAAAAACTCGAAAACAAGATAAAAGAACGGGGTTATACGATCATTCCCCTTCGTATGTTCCTTTCTGATAAAGGTCTTGCCAAACTGGAAATTGGTCTTGGTAAAGGTAAAAAGCTGTACGACAAACGCGAGTCTATCAAACAGCGGGAGTCTGACAGGGATTTACGCCGTATGATCAAATAATCACTGCCGCAAGCAACGTCACAGCTTAAATTCAGTCTCTTGAAAACGATAAGTACTCCTATCCGCGCTACCACACTCCTATGCGTGCTGTCATTGCTGTGCTGCCTATGGATGTCTTCCTGCAGATCCGGCGAAAAACTCTATAACAAAGGCAAATACGACGATGCAGTAGCTGCTTTTGTCAAAAAACTTCAACGCAGGCCCCAGGATGCCACCGCCCTGCGGCTCCTTCCGGAAGCTTACCAGCAATCTCAACGACTGCACGAAGACCGCGTCAATGGTTTCCTCCGTTCCAACAATCAGTTGAAATGGGAGTCTGTGCGCAACGAGTACCGCGCCATGCAAAGGTTGTACGATCTCATTCACAGCGCTCCTGCCGCCTTACAGGTAGTAACACCCAAAGATTATCGGGACGCCATTACCGGCGCACTGGAGAATGCCGCCGAAAACCGCTACGACAGAGGTATTGCACTGATGAATAAAGGCGATAAGGCCAGCGCAAGACAGGCTTATGAAGAATTCGGAGCCGCTCTTAAACTGGTCAGCAACTACCGCGACGCCAAAAACATGATGGAAGAAGCTTTTCAGGCCGGTATAGTCCATGTGGTAGTCAGCGAAATAGATGTACGCTCCCCCTACTTCCAGTTCAGCGCCGACCAGTTCAGGGATTACCTCGTACGTACCCTGCAACAGCGATCCATCAACCGCTTTGTGGTCTTTCATGACGAACGTTATGCCCGCAACGAAAACATACAGCCGGATGAATATATCTCCCTGCGATTCATGGACTTTGTAGTAGGCCAAACCTTTGTAGACCGCCTGCAACGTGACGTCCAGAAAGAGATCGTTACCGGCACTACCAAAGACACCAGCGGTAAAGTGATTAATATCTACACTACCGTCAAAGCCACGCTCTTTATCACTAAAAAAACAGTCGTGTCCAAAGGACTGCTGGACTACCAGATCACCGATACCTACAACGGAAAAATACTGCGGACAGACCGCATCCCCGGCAGCTACACCTGGCTTAACCAGTTTGGTACCTACAGGGGCGACCAACGAGCCTTAAGTGAAGAAGACAAAAAACAGATCGGTGGCAGAGACGAACTTCCCCCTCCCCCGCAAGACCTGTTCGTAGAATTCACTCGTCCTATCTACGACCAACTGGAAAGGGATTTAAGGAGTTTTTATAGCAGAATATAAACTGTGATGAATGTGATGATACTGATGCTCCTGATAAACGAAGATCAATATATAAGATAAAAGCAAAGCCCCCATTGACATAAAAATCAATGGGGGCTTTGCTTTTATCTTTTGTGCTCATCTCCACTCATCAGGAAAATCAGCAGCATCATACTAAATCAGCGGTTGTAACAGCGGTATCAACTGATGTGCCGGTACCACCCCACTTTGCCGCCAGGCTAGCTGCCCCTCCTTAAAAAGCAACAGAGTAGGAACACTGCTGATCTGCCACTGGGCAGCCAGCTGCTGGTTTTTGTCAATGTCTATTTTAATGATCCGGAGAGTATCTCCGAATTTATCCTTTACTTCTTTGAGAATGGGTGGTACCATTTTACAGGGACCGCACCAGGTAGCAAAACAGTCAATCAGCACGGGAGTGCCAGATTGGAGGATCGTTTGCAGGTTTTCCATAGCACACATGTTTAGTCTCCGCGCAAAATAGTTATTTTTTAAAGACTTGAAAATATTTCATATATTAGATATATGTCTGATCCCAATATCCATCATCGATGAACACGTTATCCTCTATTATCTACATGATTTGGTTTCTGTCAGAAATATTGCTGCATCGTATACTGAGAGGCGGAGCCGCCGAGGACCAAAAAAGCAAAGACAAGGGTAGTCTGGCCTATATCTGGATCATCATACTGATCTGTATCAATGCCGCTGTATACATTTCCTTTAAAACACATTTCCCTATCCGGCAGGATGGCAGTAACATGAACTATATCGGGCTCTCCATCATATTGTTGGGCATGCTGCTACGTTTCTATGCTATTGCCTCACTGGGCAGGCTTTTTACGGTAGTAGTCACCATACGTAAAGACCATCATGTGAAAAAAGATGGTATCTACGCCGTTCTCCGGCATCCTTCCTATGCCGGCTCTCTGTTATCATTTCTGGGCTTTGGTCTGTCGCTGAATAACTGGATAAGTCTGGTTGTCATTTTTATACCGGTACTGGCGGCCTTTATTTACCGGATGGATATTGAAGAAAAGGTACTGACAGAGCAGTTTGGCACGGAATACACCGACTACATGAAACATACCAGCAGGATTATTCCGTGGATTTATTAACTGTCCCATTCAATAATAAAAAAGCCTCTGGAGCGATCTCCAAAGGCTTTCATTTATGAAGGCTAAAAAAACTAGTTGTTGAGATTCGGATTATTCTGCACTTCACTAAGCGGTATGGCAAACAGGTAATAAGAACTGTTGGCCTTAAACGGACTTTTATCCGGTAAGTTCAGGGTACGGTGCCCTACCCCATGTACCGCTACTACAGAGCCATCCGGCTGTATAACGTTGATGATGCTGTCGCCTCCGTTGACGGATTTAAATGCTTTCCTTACAACGGTGCCGCCTGTACGAATAATATCCACCAGCGAGAATCCTTCTCCCCACAGTTCCTTTCTTCTTTCCAGCAGGATACTGTCCAACACGGTACCGGTACCGGCAGGATTAAATGCTGTTGCATTCCTGGCTGTCCTCAGCGCATTGAGCGCATCAGCTGCTTTTGCGGCATTACCAGTACGGGCATATCCTTCTGCTTCAATCAGGTACATTTCGGCAGAACGCATCAGCACTACATCGGCTACCAGCGCACCCGGATCACGGAAACGGAATTTCTTGTACAACAAGGCACCCGGACCGGAAGTATTCCATTGGAACAAACGGAAACGAACGTCAGTGCTATCAAAATAGCCCTGAAAATAAGGATCCGCTTTAAAGCTTTTATAGTAGGATACCGGTGTGGACACATCCAGGAAGGTAAAAGTAGAAGCTGCTACATTCTGGTTAGGTGTCTGCGGCTGGCCCCAGATCCATTCCACATTACTCACATCATTAAAGCCTTTGTTATAGTCGTCTCCAGACATCAGCGTGTAGCCTTTACGCGCCGCTACTGCTGCATCGATGGCTTTAGCCGGTTGGTTGCTATAGAGGTAAGCCCTGGCCAGTAAACCGCTCACCACGTTGTTGTTTATTTTAAATTTCTGAGTAGCATCACGGGTATAGCCGGACAGTAATGGTGCAGCCGCTTCCAGGTCGCTGATGGCCTGCTGGTATACCTGCGTTACAGTAGCTCTTGGTTTACCGGGCGTACTGGGATCGGCAGGTGTAGTATAGATGGGAACTGACTTTGCACTGGCATTATTAGTCACACCAAAGGAATAAAACTCCGCGAGGGTAAGGTAGCAGTAACCACGCAATGCGGAAGCCTGTCCTTTCAGAATTTTACGTTTGGCGTCATCTCCGGGTACCTGGTCTATTTTAGACAGGAAATTGTTACAGTTGTCGATCACCTTATAGAGGATGGTCCAGTAGGCGCTCACCCTGTTTTTGGTGTTATCGGCCATTTCGTTGAACGTATAGGCGTCCCTGAAACCATAGGCAGTGGTCACCGCTACATCGCTACCCATTGCATCGCTGGTAAGATCCAGCGATTTGATACCGGGTACGGCAAAGGTGAAATAGGTTTCGAACATGTAGGCCCATATCCCTGTCAATGCTGTTTCGGCATTATCTACCGAATTAAACACCTGGTCATCCGGCACTGCATTGGTAGGCTTGGTGTCCAGAAAGTCCTTGTGGCAGGCTGTCAGGGCGGATATCGAGAATATGATGATAAATAAAAGACGGTGCTTTTTCATGATGCTGTTTTTAGAAACTCAGATTAATACCGGCAGAAACTGTTTTCACAGCCGGATAACGATAGTAGGTGGTACCGCCTACAGTTTGCTCAGGGTCCATGCCCTGGTGGTTGTAGAGCGTGATCAGGTTCTCACCCTGGAGATAAACGGTCACATTGTTCAGGTGTGCTCTTTCCATCAATGTTCTGGGCAATGAATAACTGAGGTTCACGCTTTTCAGCCTGGCATAAGTTGCATCATATAAAAAGCGGGTAGATGCTGCGGTCCAGGAAGGCGAGACTGTATTCAACTGTGGTACATCTGTATTGCGGTTGGTAGGTGTCCAGGCGTTGAGCATTTCGGTAGACCATGCACGGCCGGCAGATGAGCCCAATCCCATCAGGAATGTAT
The DNA here is from genome assembly GCF_003308995.1 of Chitinophaga flava. Taxonomy (NCBI): domain Bacteria; kingdom Pseudomonadati; phylum Bacteroidota; class Chitinophagia; order Chitinophagales; family Chitinophagaceae; genus Chitinophaga; species Chitinophaga flava. The sequence goes on from NZ_QFFJ01000003.1 coordinate 141,716, forward strand.
AGTCGTTATCCAGCACTTTGCCACCCAAACTATACGTAATCAGGAAAGAGAACGAAAAGTTTTTGTAGGTGAAAGTATTGGTCAGGCCGCCGTACAGGTCTGGCAATGAAGAGCCGGAGTAGTACTGGGTTGCCTGGCTGTAGTTGCTGGTGTCTTTAATAGATCCATCAGGATTGGTATACTTCCAAAGTGGCTGACCAGTGTTAGGATCCACGCCGGCCCACTGACGGAGATAGAAGTCGTAGATAGACTTGCCTACCATCAGTTTTTTGGTACCGGAGATGATCTCCTTCTGTGGCAGACTGGTAACCTTGTTCCGGTAGTGGGTCATGTTGAGGTCTATGTTCCAGCTGAAATCTTTAGTTCTTATGGGTGTACCATGCAGGTTGATATCGATACCGGTATTCTTCAGAGCACCAATGTTTTCATCTACAGATGCATATCCGATAGAAAGCGGTTTAGGTCTGGAATAGAGCAGGTCCTGGGAGCGGCGGATAAAGAATTCCGCACTACCACCAAAGCGGTTTTCGAACATGCTCCAGTCTACCCCAGCATTCAGGTTAAGGTTGGTTTCCCATTTCAACTTATCGTTGTAGAGGCTTTGACGGTAAGTGCCTCCCATACCCAGGTTACTGTTAATAGCATATAACGGCAGGTAGTTGTAATAACGGGCAGGCCCGAGGTTATCGTTACCCTGTCCACCGTAGCTGACACGGAATGAGAGGAGGTTGAGCCAGGATTTATCTTTCAGGAATGCCTCTTCTGTAGCTTTCCAGGAGGCGCCTAAAGACCAGAAGGTACCCCAGCGCACCTTGGGTGCAAAGCGGGAAGAACCATCGCCACGAAGTGAAGCGGAGAAGAAGTATTTACCGGCGTAATCATATTCTGCTCTTCCCAGGTAACTGGACAGGCTATAATTATCGGAATAACCGGTAAAACCTGTAATCAGTGCTGCACCAGCAGGTTCATCGATACCTGGTACGGAGAATCCGGATTTGGAACCTTCCACATAGGTATAGGTAAATTTATAGGCTTCCTGTCCTGCAAGCAGGTTCAGGTGATGTTTTTCATTGAAAGTATTCTCGTAGGTCAGGATATTGTTGAAGGTCCAGCTGAAAGTGCGATAGTTACCTTTTACTACGGTACCGCCTACTTCGGCATCGAAACCGAGGGTAGGGTTGGTATAGTCGTGTCCTACACGGGAGGAATAATCCGCGTTGTAGCTGGTTTTAAATTTCAGTCCTTTCCAGAGGGTAGCTTCGCCGTATACACGAACAGACACGTCGTCGCGGATGGTATCGTGTTTATCGATGCCGGAAGTCTGTATCAGGTTGGTTCTTGGATTGGCCGGGTCAGGGCGGTAAGGACCGAAGTCGAATATTCTGTTGCCCTTGCCATCCAGTAAATAGGCGCCGGTATTAGGGTCACGCTCATAGATTGGATACATGGGGCCCATGAGACGGCCATAGTTGACATAGTTGTCGCTGCGGCTGTCTTCAGTAGGAGGCGCCTGCTGGTCGGAATGGGCAGCGCTGAGGTTCAGCCCTACTTTCAGCCATTTACGGGCGTCTATATCGAGGTTAGAGCGGACGTTGTAACGTTTGAAACCCGAGCCCAGGTAGATACCCTGGTCATCAAGGTAGCCGCCGGAGATAAAGTATCTGGTTTTATCGGTAGCGCCGCTGATGCTCAGGTTAGCTTCTGTACGATGACCAGTGCGTTGCATGCCTTTAGCCCAGTCGTCGTTCCATAGGGGTTTGGCGCCGGATACCAGTTTACCATCGGTACCTACCGGCTGCGGATAGGCGCTGCCGTAGGGGTTGATGCCCAGTTCTCCAACCAGGTCACGGCTGGCATTTCTGGCAGCAGTGGCAGAATCCTGACTGCCCAGGTTTTCGTTGAAAAGCGCACGCCAGTACATCGGGAAATACTGATCAGTGGAGACCCTGTTATAGTCGCTCACTGCTCTTTTAGAATAACCCTGACTAACGCGAAGGTCTATACTGGCACCTTTTGCTCTTCCTTTTTTAGTGGTGATGATGATCACACCATTAGCACCACGGGAACCGTAAAGAGCGCTGGAAGCCGCGTCTTTCAGGACACTGATGGATTCAATATCAAAAGGATTGATAGCACTGAGATTACCACCATAAGGTACTCCATCTACCACATACAACGGATCTGCAGAAGCGTTGATAGAGCCTACCCCGCGAATGCGGATGGTAGCGTCTGAACCAGGCTGGCCGCTCTGGGAAGCACTTTGCACGCCTGGCGCCAGGCCCTGTAATGCTTTAGTGACGCTGGACACCTGTCTGTTTTGCAGTTCGGCTCCTTTTATCTGTGATACCGAACCGGTATAGGAACTCTTTTTAGCGGTACCATAAGCCACAATCACCACTTCATCGATATTTTTACCAGCTGACTGTAGTGATACCTGAATCGGTGATGTGCTGACAGGCACTTCCTGCGGCACCATGCCTACATAGCTGATGACCAGTGTAGTGGCTGCGGGATCAGTAACCTCCAGGCGGAAGGAACCGTCAGGTCCTGACAATACCCCTTTCGTCGTTCCTTTGATGACGATGGTAGCACCCGGAAGTGGTTCTTTGTCTTTTGCCGACAGGACAATACCGGTAACCGTGCGGACCTGTGAAAAGGCTGCCAGTGGCCCAAGCAGCAATAAAAAAATTAGTAATCGTTGTAACATAAGCCTATGGTAGTTGATTTGGAGACGAATGACAATAGAAAACTGCATCTGCTGTAAACAGATATTGTAGCGATGTTTTCCCATTGTGTTTGATACAGTGACAGCGGTCTTCCGGAAGCAGTAAATGTTGCTGTAACCTGGTATTTCGGAAGATCTGTTGTGCAGAGGATTATTTGGTTTTAACTACAGCAACAACAACTTTGATTGATGCCATAAACAGGCCGGTTCTTCTGTTCCATAATCGGTTCCCTTTATTATTTAGTGTTTGATTATTTATTACTCTACGTATCCTATAGACTAATGGGATGCAAAGCTAGGTGTTTGTTCCTTATCAACAAAAGAAATGTTAAAAAAGTTGAAAAATAACTGTGATGAAGGGTGATAAAGGGTGATAAACGCCGATAAGGAGGAGGATGATCAACAGGAATTGTGATGGAAGAGGATGACCAACCGGGAGATAGTAGTAGGATATTTATCATGAAAAATTATCCTTTATGCATCAGGAGGACGATGATCACACCGGAAGTCGTGAGTGTGATGTTAGCCACTGCATATGCAACTGTATAGCCTAAAGCAGGCACTTTGCTGTTGAGGGCATCCTGGACAGCCAGCAGCGGGGCAGACTCGTCGTGTGCACCCGCACAGGCACCCAATCCTATTGCCGGATGAAATTTAAAGACGTACTTGGAAAGAAAGAGGGCCACTACCATTGGCAACAAACTCAATACCATCCCTGCCAGAAACAGGGTAAGCCCTTCCTGTTTTAATCCCAGTAAAAAACCGTCACTGGCAGAAAGACCCACCATAGCGATAAACACATGCAGTCCCAACTTGGTAAGTACCCATTGCGAAGAGGGCGGGATATAACCCAGACGTGGATTTACACTCCGCAACCATCCAAAGAAAAGGCCCGCTAATAACGCACCTCCGCTGGTGCTCAGCTCTACTGGCACATTACCAATATGCACGCTCATAGCTCCTACCAGGGTACCCAATACAATACCGCCGGCCAGATAGGGAATATCCGTTTCTACTCCTACCCTTTCTTTAAAACCCAGGATAGTCACCGCCTGGTCCAGTTCTTCCTGTATGCCTACCAGTTCGGCCACATCCCCTTTCTGCACAATGGTATTGGCTTCCAGTGGAATTTCAATCCCCGCGCGGGTAATTTTACGAACACTGATACCACGCAGTTGCGGCCGACGCACCAGTACTTTGATAGGATTATTGATGGCCGTTTTACAACTGATCACCACATTGTATGTCTGTACCGGAAAATTCAGCAGGTCTGCATCTGCCACTTCCTTACCCAGCATCGACTCTGATGCAATAGCTGCCGAACGCTGGCCTCCCAGGGCAATGATATCGCCTGTACGTACCACGAAATCCTGTGGCGTGACCATGACTTCTCCCTGCCTTCTTACACGCAGCACATACAGTACTCTTTTTTTACGACGGAAAAAAGTTTCCAGCTCCCTTACTGATTTGCCGGCATCACCCACCAGTTCAGGGTTTACCAGGTAAGCCCGAAAAGCCACATGATCATAGGCGTATTTGATACCACCATCTTCATCTGCAGTAGTGTCGGTAAGGGTAGCTTCCAGTGCCCTTGTTTCTTCGATCAGTTTTTCGCGGCTTCCCGACATAAACCAGGGCCCCACAACAGAGAGAAACCAGCTGGTACCGGCAGTGCCGAAAATATAGGTAACAGCATACGCAACAGGTATCTGGTTGATCAGCCGTTCCTTATCGGCAATACTGATATCCAGTTCATTGATGGTATTGGAGGACACACCAATGATAGCTGAGCAGGTGTTGGCACCCGACATCAGACCGGCCGTAGTACCCGTATCAAAACGAAGTATAGAAGCGATAGCCCAGCAGAAAAAGAGACTGCTGCAACAAACAATAAAAGAGAAAATAGCGATGGGCAGCCCATCTTTTTTTAATCCCTGAAAAAACTGCGGCCCTATACTATAGCCGGTACAGAACAGGAACAGAAGAAAGAAGACTGATTTGGCAGCGCCAGGAATCTGAATATGTATCCCGCCAATGATGATGCCTACCAACAATACACCGGTCACTGTTCCCAGCGTAAAACCTTTAATACGGACCCTACCCAGCAGGAAACCGATGAGCAGGGTTAACATGACCGCAATTTCCGGGTATTTCTGTAGTGTTTCAAACAGCCAGGTAAGCATAAACGAAGATTTTCCGTTTATATTACAATCCGGGTTGTTAGTTAGTTCGGTAATTAGTTGCCACTTTCGAAGCCCTGGTCTATCAGCCAGTTGCCGCTGTCTGCTGCCTGGGTGGCCAGTTCATCACAGCGGTTGTTCAAAGGGTTGCTGGCATGGCCTTTCACCCATTGCATTCTTACTTTATGTTTTCTGTAGAGCGGGATAAAACGCAGCCAGAGGTCTTTATTTTTTTTGTCCTTGAAGTTGGTTCTTACCCAACCCCAGATCCATCCTTTTTCGATACTATCTACCACATATTTACTGTCCGTAAAAATGGTCAGTTCCTGTCCGTCTTTTTTTAACGCTTCCAGGCCGGTGATGACCGCCAGCAGTTCCATGCGGTTGTTGGTCGTTTTACGATAACCCTGCGACAGTTCTTTACGCACACTCCCCCATATCAGTACTACGCCATACCCTCCCGGTCCGGGATTACCGCGGGATGCGCCATCAGTATATATTTGCAATTCAGCCATAGCAGCGGCAAATATATTTTGATTTTTTGATTTTCGATTCTTTGATTTAGAAACCCAGGGCTAAAGCCCTGGGCTATGATAGACTGAAGTGCTGGGCTGAGTCAAAAATTTCTTTATTATACCTGGAACACGCCAACGTTGAACGGATGTTCCAGCGGGGCATTGTCAGCGGCTTTGATACCTTCTGAAATCCGCTGGCGGGTTTCGGTAGGCTCAATGATCTCATCTACCCAGAGGCGGGCAGCTGCGTAATAAGGGGTGGTCTGGCTTGTATATTTATCTGTAATTTCCTTGAGCAGACGGGCTTCTTCATCAGGGGTGATTTCCTGTCCTTTGGCTTTAAGGGAAGCCACCTGTATCTGCAATAATGTTTTGGCGGCCTGTTCCCCACCCATCACGGCTATTTTAGCAGAAGGCCATGCATAAATAAAACGGGGATCATAGGCTTTTCCGCACATGGCATAGTTGCCTGCGCCATAGGAGTTACCAATAATGATGGTGATTTTGGGTACCACTGAATTGGCTACAGCGTTCACCAACTTTGCACCGTCTTTGATGATGCCGGCATGTTCACTACGGCTGCCCACCATAAAACCGGTTACGTCCTGGAGGAATACCAGCGGGATTTTTTTCTGATTACAGTTCATGATAAACCTGGCCGCCTTGTCGGCGCTGTCGTTGTAGATTACGCCGCCCATCTGCATTTCGCCTTTACGGCTTTTCACTATTTTACGCTGATTGGCCACAATACCTACAGCCCAGCCATCGATACGGGCGTAACCACAGATAATACTTTTGCCATAGTCCTGTTTGTACTGGTCGAAAGCAGAATCATCTACCAGACGGGAGATGATTTCGAGCATATCATAAGGACGGGTGTTGTCTGCGGGAAGGATGCCGTTGAGCTCTTCTTCCGGCAGGACTGGCGGTGCGGGCGCAATACGGTCAAAGCCAGCGGTGGTACTATGACCTATTTTGCTCACGATGCGTTTTACCTGATCGAGGCATTCTTCATCTGTTTTGAATTTATAGTCGGCGATACCGGATATTTCAGTATGGGTAACGGCGCCGCCTAACGTTTCCGCATCTACGTCTTCTCCAATGGCTGCTTTTACGAGGTAAGGACCGGCCAGGAAGATAGAACCGTTTCCTTCCACCATCAGTACTTCATCGCTCATGATGGGAAGGTAAGCCCCACCGGCCACGCAGCTGCCCATTACAGCGGCAATCTGGGTGATGCCCATAGCGCTCATGCGGGCATTGTTGCGGAAGATACGGCCGAAGTGTTCCTTGTCAGGGAAAATTTCATCCTGCATAGGTAAAAATACACCCGCACTGTCTACCAGATAGATCACGGGAAGATGGTTTTCCATGGCGATCTCCTGCAGGCGCAGATTTTTTTTGCCGGTCATCGGAAACCAGGCACCTGCTTTTACAGTCATATCGTTGGCAACGATCATACACTGACGGCCGCTTACATAGCCGATCCCGCCGATGGTGCCTGCTGCAGGACATCCACCGTATTCCGGATACATTTCATAGGCGGCAAAGGCCCCTATCTCAGTAAAAGGGGTATCCTTATCGATCAGGTACTGAATACGTTCCCTGGCAGTGAGTTTACCCCTTTGGCGCACTTTCTCCAGGCTTTTTTTTCCTCCGCCCTGTTCAATAATTCCCATGCGGTGTTTCATGGTGCTAATGGCCAGTCTCATGGCATCTTCATTCTTATTTGTTTCCAGATCCACTTGATTCATAACGTTTGGGTTTTACTTTAAAAATACCGACAAATAAGTTAAATTACGAATTATGGAGCTTACAGAACACCTTGCCTCTTCCATTGAGGCGTTATACAACGGCAAACCGTGGCTGGACGTCACTTTCAGGGAACATCTTTCCCGCGTGGATGCCAGGCAGGCTGTAAAAAGCCTCCAGGGGTCCAACAATATCTGGCAGATTGTGAACCATGTCATCTTCTGGCACCAGCGTGTAGAACGTTATATGCATAATGAGCCACCGGAAAAAGATGGAGATCTGCCCGATTTTTATTCACCGGAAAATCATGGGGAAGAAAACTGGCAGGCTACCATCCACCGTCTGGAACACTCCTTCCAGCAAATAGCTGCCAGCATTCGTAAATTCCCGGAAGAGGAGTTGTTTGACACCTTTCCGGGTACGGATAAAAAAGCCATCTATTACCTGCAGGGACTGGCAGAACATGATGCCTACCATCTGGGCCAGATCGTGCTCCTGCAGAAATACATTTGAGATATTAAATATCCAGATCCTACATCAGGTTCATATCATAACGTTGTTCGTATAACTGCATTCCCCAAAGCTGGAGGAACTTTTCGCCGGTTTTACGGAAGCCTGCCCTTTTGTACATGTCAATCGCGGTAGTGTGGATGCTGGTAGTCATCAGATAGATGGTCTGATAATTTTTTTCCCGGCAGAAACTGATCGCTTCATTCAGCAACCTTTTGCCCAGTCCTTTCCCCCTATAGTCGGGGTGTACTACAAACCAGCGCAGCTGCGCCAGATAACGGGATGATCCCAGGATCGCTACAGCACCCACGATTTTATTATCTGCTATCGCCAGAAACACCCGGTCTTTATTCTTGTTATAGGTAGCCAGAAAATCCTGGAAAGTTTTGCAGACATAGGCTTCAAATTCCAGGTTATAGCCATATTCCCTGGCATACAGCTCTCCATGCAGGTAAATGAGATAACCGATATCGCCTGGTTGCAGGTCATAACGGAAATGTATATCCGAAGATGTAGCCGGAGCGGGCTCACCTGCCAATACTGCTTCGATCGTTTTCATGGCGCCAGCCACCGCTTGTTGCTGCTTCTCAGCTAGAGGGGCCAATATTTCTCCGATCTGCCCGGAAGATTTTTCGTCCAGGGCGGCCATCAGTTTTTTGCCTTTAGTGGTGAGCTGTAGGAGGTAACTACGACCGTCGGCGGATGATTTATGCCGGGACACCAGGCCGTTGGCCTCAAACTTTTTTAGCATGCGGCTCAGATATCCGCCATCTATTTTCATGAGGCTGGTTAGATGCCCCGCTGTACATTTTTCGGTTTGTGCCAGTTCGTATAATACCCTCACTTCCGACAGCGAATAATTACTTTCCAGAATATGCTGGTCCAGCAGCCCTATTACGCCGGTATAAAAGCGGTTGAAGTGACGAATATCCGCTACCAGTGATGAATTGGATGACATAGAAAATTGTTTGTCAGGCTAAATTATAAAAATAGTTGACAATGTCAACTATTTAATTTGACAAAGTCAACTATTTTCAAAACTATCCGGATCCTCCTTTTTTGCCTTTATACGCATTGGTCATCTCCCGTAAAAAATCAACCTATAGCAAAAAAGACGTAAAAAACACCCCTGCAGTGGGGGTACACTTAATAGTCTAAGATGTTATATTTGTGATTTAGCACTTTTCAACCGTGCCGTCTTGATTAAAACAGATTTATGTCGCCAGGATTATTATTCTCATTTGTCATTGCCTACTTTGTCATTTTATTGATCGTTGCCTGGTATACCGGCCGGGGTTCCAACAATGAATCCTTTTTCATCGGAAACCGCAACAGTAACTGGATGCTCGTAGCATTTGGTATGATCGGTACTTCCCTGAGCGGGGTTACCTTTGTGAGTGTACCAGGGGCAGTGGGCAAAGACGCCTTTACCTATTTTCAGATCACGCTGGGGTATTTCATTGGTTATATCACCATTGCGTATGTACTGATTCCACTTTATTACCGGCTGCAGCTTACGTCTATCTACAATTACCTGAGCAGCCGTTTCGGGGTGCTTTCCTACAAAACGGGAGCCTCTTTCTTTATCCTTTCCCGCACACTGGGTGCTACTGCCCGTTTGTATCTGGTAGTACGTATTCTGCAGGATGCCATTCTTTCCAGCTTTGGGGTACCTTTCTGGGTCACCACCCTCATCATCCTTTTTATGATTCTGGTGTACACCTATGAGGGCGGCGTAAAAACGATCGTTTATACTGATACCCTGCAGACCACCTGTATGCTGGCGGGTTTGATCATCTGCGTATTTTATATTCTTCATGCTATGGACATGAACCTGGGCCAGAGTATTGCAGCCATGCAGGAAAAAGGACTGACCAGGATCTTTGAATTTGATCCCGACAGCAAGCTCTTTTTTGTGAAGCAGATACTGGCTGGTGCCTTCATTACGATTACCATGACAGGTTTAGACCAGGAAATGATGCAGAAAAACATCTCTGTAAAAACCCTGCGTGACTCCAAGAAAAACATGGTATCCCTGGCCTTTATTATGCTGATTGTTATTGGTCTGTTTCTGTTCCTGGGCGGCCTGCTCCACCTGTACGGGGCACAAAAAGGGGTGACTGCTACCGGCGATGCCCTGTTTCCGGCCCTGGCCCTGCATCATATGCCACCGGTTATTTCGGTGATCTTTATCATCGCCCTGATATCCGCCCTGTTTCCCAGTGCAGATGGTGCGATGACCGCCCTCACCTCTTCCCTCTGTATCGATATCCTCGATATGCAGCGCCGTACCGACTGGACAGAGGCCCAGAAGAAAAAATACCGTCAGCGCATTCACCTGATGATGGCCTTTATCTTCCTGTTGTTTGTGATGGTGTTTGAGTGGGTGAATAACCAGAGTATGATCGGGGTTATCCTGAAAGTGGCCACCTATACTTATGGGCCACTGCTGGGGCTGTTTGCATTTGGTATTCTCACCAAAAGGGTTGTCAACGACCGGCTGGTACCGATTGTTTGTATCGTGGCTCCCATTCTGTCTTTCCTGGTAGACAAATATCAGTCGGTACTGTTTGGTCAGTTCCAGATAGGCCTGGAGCTGCTGATCATCAACGGTCTGTTTACCTATATTGGGTTGTTGATGATTTCAAAGAAGAACGATTAATACACAACTGCCTTATTTCATAAAGAAGCGGCGGAGCAATATGCTTCGCCGCTTCTTTATGGGTTTTATTCATCAAGATCCCGTGACTTATTGAGGTGATGCAGTTCCAGAATAGTAGTCCTTCCGTTATCACTCTCCCGGTACATGGATACAAATTTGCGGTTGAACAGAATTTCATCGTAGGTGTAGGAAGTACGTTGCAATACCGTATTGGCATATATGTCGTTAAATCCTTTCACCAACACATAAATTTCCACATCTGCATTCCGCATATCATCGGCGTTAAACCCCAGCAGCGGGCTGTTGTCATCGATCGGGTGTACGACGGTCCAGTTCATGGAAAGGCTATCAATTTTTCCTCTTTCCAGTGGCAGGTTATAAAATTTGTAGACCGGCGCACCATTTTCCACTATTTGCAAGCCCATGGTCACCGTTACGTCTACATTGGTTAGTGTCTGATTCTCTTTATAGGAAGCGAAGCGGAACATCAGACCTGTCGTTTCCCGGTAGGGACATATCAGCGCATTGTCGCTGAAAACCAAGTGAGCCCTGGGTTTGGAGAAACGGCCATACATCAGACCTGTGGCCACGGCAAAAGACAGAAAGCCAGACATCGCCTCGATGGCGGCCACAATATTTGCACCATCACCAATAGGATTGACACGGCCATAACCCACGGTGGTAAATGTTTCCGTGCTGAAGAAAAACACCTCTTTGAAGCGCGCCCATTTTGTTGCGCCGATGATGCCCTGTAGCTGGTCTGTGCCGATCATCCAATAAATACCTGTATAAAACAGGTTGATGGTAAAATAAAACAACAGGATCACACAGATGAACTTCCAGGCAGAGAGGTTGAGCAACATGTAGTAGACACTGAAACGATCCCAGAAGGGGCGGCCTTCCCGGCGAATGTTAAAAGAGCCGTCGCGGTTGACAAACCGGCCTCCGTACCCATTAGGGTTGGTACCGAAGCCTGTATCGTCATTTAATTTTGAAAACGGGTTGATCCTTTTTAGGAGCGACATATAACAGATAGTTTGAACAACAAAGCTAAAAATATAATGTCATCCTCCCGCAGTCTTAATTACAGCTCCCATCTGTAGAACAAACAGGTCCTTCTATTGTTTCCAGTGCAGTGAGTGGTTGGGCTTTGCGCCATTCATCAAAAGCCTGGGTCAGGGCCTGTGTAAAGGCTTCCACTGGTTGAGCACCTGCTACGCCATATTTACGGTCCAGTACAAAAAAGGGGACGCCACGTGCACCCAGTTGCTGGGCTTCTCTTACATCGAGATTCACTTCTCCCGCAAAGTCATTAGAAGCCAGCATATCGGCCACCACCTTGGGGTTGATGCCTATCTCCTGCCCGATGGCTATTAATGTTTCGTGATTGCTGATATCTTTTCCTTCGGTGAAGTAGGCAATAAAAAGCCTTTCTTCTGCCGCATCACCCAGTTGCTGTATTTTAGCCAGCTGTATCAGCCGGTGGGCATCAAATGAGTTGGCAATAACTGCTTTATCGAAGTTGTAGGTAAGCCCTACTTCTTTAGCAGAAGCGGTCACCTGTTCATGCAGTTGCAGAGAACGTTCTATGGACATTCCTTTTGCTTCAGCCAGATGATCGTATACACTGGTGCCTGGCATAGACTTCAGATCAGGGTTGAGCTGAAAACTTTTCCATTCCACCTGTATTTTATCTTTCTCCGGAAATTTGTCCAATGCCGCTTCAAATTTGCGTTTACCGATATAACAAAACGGACACATGATGTCTGACCATATTTCTACTTTCATTTTTATCATCTTTCTTGTCAATAATGCTGGCAAAGTTAATATATTTGCTTTCCAAAAGTAAGCAGTTTCCCTAAGGTAAGTGCTTTACAAGAGGTAACCAGATAATATTAAAACAGAAAATAATATGGATACTATAGAGACAGCTACTTTAACAGTGCAGGAGAAATGTATGGGATCCGGCGAGCATAAAGACTGTCATGAAGTGATCATGCCCGTGAGAGACGCGCTGGACGTGATTAACGGCAAATGGAAGTTGCCTATCATCATTGCTATCTCTCGCGGGCATAAGCGGTTCCGGGACATTGAGCGGAATATACCAAAGATCACTTCCAAAGTATTGTCCAAGGAGTTAAAGGACCTGGAAGCGCACAAGCTGTTAAAACGCAGCGTATACGATAGTCAGCCGGTGACGGTAGAATATACACTGACACCATATGCCGCCACGCTTAATCCGGTGATAGAGGCTTTATACACCTGGGGTAGCCAGCATCGCAAGACCATCTTTGGTAGTCAGGACCAGGACTGATATTATTCTTCGATCTTCAGTACCACTTTACCTCTGCCAGGGCCGCCCAATTGGCTGTAATCCTGCGCCGCCGCCGCTTTGGACAGCGGTGCAAATACTTTTCTGATAGATGGCCTGATGAGGTCTTTGTCCAGCAATTTGGCTACTTCCTGCATGGCATGGAGGGTTTTGGTACCGCCCCATTCGGCACGGATACCGGCAGCAGTGGCTTTCTCCGGAGAAGGCGGTTGTACAAGGCATACAAGAATACCTCCGGGTTTTACGAGTTGATAGGAACGGTCCAGCGTATCGCCACCTACGGTATCAAGCAGCACGTCCACCTGATCCGTTTCTGTTTCAAAGGGGGTGGTTTTGTAGTCTATTACCTCGGAAGCACCGAGTGATTTTACAAATTCGAGATTTTCTCCGGAAGCAGTAGCAATAACATAAGCGCCGGCATGAAAGGCCAGCTGAACCGCAAAATGCCCTACTCCGCCAGCGCCGGCGTGTATGAACACCCGTTGTCCCTTGGTCAGCTTACCTACATCGAAAAGCGCGCCCCAGGCGGTTTTAGCGCCACCACAGGCAGCAGCTTCCTCAAACGAGAGATGAAAAGGTTTGGGGAAAAGCTGTGCTGATGGCGCCACTGCACAGGCTGTGTATGAACCATCTACTGCGCCATAAACGGCCTGCCCTACCTTTTTGTCGGTGACACCTTCGCCGAGAGCGACCACCACCCCTGATGCTTCTACACCGGGGATATAAGGTAATGGTCTTTGCATCATTCCTTCTCTGATTTTCCAGTCCACTGGATTTACGCCGCTGGCTACTATATCGATCAGCACTTCGCCCGGACCCGGCACCGGTGCTGGTATTTCTTCGAGTTTCAGCTGGTCTGATCCGCCATAAGCATGTACCCTGATAGCCTGTATGTGTATATCTTTCATAAGTTCCGTTTTTACCGCCTAAATGTAACAAAAAGCTGGCAGGATTGGATCAGTAAGGCTTTTCCGGGCTACAGGCCAAAAATATTAATTACCTTCGCCGTTCATATTTTAGTAGTAACATGACATTTGCAGATTTAAATCTGAACACCTCTCTTCGGAATGCACTCGACGAACTGGGCTTTAAGCAGCCTACTACCATACAACAGCGGGCATTTTCAGTCATCATGTCCGGCCAGGACGTATGCGGAATAGCACAGACCGGTACCGGTAAAACCTTTGCCTACCTGCTGCCTACTCTTCGTATGTTTAAGTTTTCCAAAGAGAAATATCCGCAGATACTGATCCTGGTACCTACCCGGGAACTGGTGGTACAGGTAGTGGAAGCCGTTCAAAAGCTGACCACCTATATGAGCGTGGAGGTATTGGGTATTTACGGCGGCGTGAACATGAACCCGCAGATGGAAGCCGTGCAAAACAAGGTAGACGTGCTGGTAGCCACTCCCGGCCGCCTGTACGATGTAATCCTCAGTGGTGCGCTGAAGGTGAAATCCATCAAAAAACTCATCATCGACGAGGTGGACGAGATGCTGAATCTGGGCTTCCGTACACAGTTGCAGAATATCATGGACCTGCTTCCTCCGAAAAGGCAGAACCTGATGTTTTCTGCTACCATTACTGAAGATGTGGAAGCGATCATCAGTACGCACTTCGAGAATCCCATAAGGATAGAGGCCGCACCTACCGGTACTCCGCTGGAAAACATTGAACAGGTACTGTACCGTGTGCCTAACTTTTATACCAAGGTAAACCTGCTGGAGCTGTTGATGACAAAAGATGAGAGTATGACCAAGACCCTCATTTTTGCCGGTACCAAACAGCTGGCTGATGATCTGTACGAACAGCTCAGTGTCAAGTTCCCGGAGAAGGTGGGTGTTATCCATTCCAATAAGGAACAGAACCATCGTTTCAATACTGTCAATCAGTTCCAGGCCGGCAACTACCGTTTCCTGATTGCCACTGATATCATTGCGCGGGGACTGGATATTGCAGAAGTGACCCATGTGATCAACTTCGACACGCCGGATGTACCGGAAAACTATATCCATCGTATTGGAAGAACGGGCAGGGCCGACAAGAAAGGTATTGCGATCCTGTTTAGCAAAGAGCAGGAGTCCGAAGCACTGACAGCTATTGAAGAGCTGATGGACTATAGTATTCCGGAAAGACCTTTGCCGGAAGAGCTGGTGATCTCTGATGTATTGACAGAGGACGAGAAACCCAAGGTGTTTATGCGGAATACGCTGGTAAAAGCGCCTGCCAGAACAGAGGCTGGTCCGGCTTTCCATCAGAAGCTGGCCAAGAATATGAAGACCAACCGTAAGATCAGCCATAAGGATAAGATGATGCTGAAATACGGCAAACCGAAAAAACGCAAGCCAAAGAAAAGATAGTCACAATGAATCCCCGCTCCTATGGATGCGGGGATTTTTTTTTGTTAGGACACCGTGTTATTACCCCTTTTCAGCACTGATTTTACCAGCCCCACGCTTGTATTAGTTTCATTGTCAATCAATTGACTTTTGTTAATCATTTGTTACTGGCGCCTGGCGTTCAAAAGCAATTAACCATTTATTAACAAATTCAGTATCTTTCATAAAATCCACCTACCGGGTGGTCATCGAATATACACCAAATCAACCTGGTCTATCCAGAGCAGCAATTCAAGACTAAACCCTACGTTTCAGCGATTTTAATTATGGAGGAAATGAAATACGTATGAGTGCCATTAATAATGATATTGAATTACTGGCAGCACTAAAGGCGGGCAATGCTACCGCATTCGACCATTTCTATCATCTTTACCGGCAATGGCTGTTGATAACGGCCATGACTATACTGCAGGATGAAGATGAGTCTCAGGAGCTGGTACAGGAGTTTTTTATAGACTTCTGGCAGGATGCGTTGTATAAACGGATAGATCTGAGGAATATCACTACATTAAAGAATTTTCTTTTTGTTAGTATCAAGAACCGTTGCCTCAATAAGATATCCAAGGATGAAACACGTAAGAAGCGGCTGTCCTGGCTGCAGAACCCTCTCTATGTGACACCTGACTCCCGACTCGAAAATAGTGAACTGTATGTACAGCTGGAAAGAGCCATCAACCTATTGCCCCAGAAACAATTACAGGTTTTCAGGCTGGCCTACCAGGAGCACAAGACAAGAAAAGAGATTGCCGCAGTGATGGAAATCAGCGAGGAGACTGTAAAAAAGCATGTAGCTACCGCTTTAAAAACGCTTCGTCAGCTCCTGGAAAAAATACGTTTCTGAAATACCCCGCCCCGATAAAATTTCTGTTATTATGATTGATGGAGAATCTGGTCAACATATATCAGCTGATGACGGAAAAGAAAGCCGGCATTATTTCCGCCTCTGACGAAGCGCTATTGGAGGCTTATATAGAAGAAGTGCCGCGGGTACGGGAGATGTGGGAAGTCATCGAATCCGGCAAGCAGTTGACCGGCAACGCACCCTGGCGGAATACCTATAGTATTGTTGATCCTCAGGAAAAAAAGAAATCCCTGCAATGGGGCATTGCTATAGGGCTGATACTATCGCTGGCTACAGCCGGCTGGTACCTGATACATAAGTCGGACAGCAATATTGTGTTCATGCACCCTATCAATGTATCACCTGCCATAGCGCTGGAACTGGCCGATGGCAGTACCCGCAGCCTGACCGACAACACCACGGCCATTTATATCGGAGAACAAAAGTTGTCTTTACAGCCTGGCACCTTATCGCTGGAATCAGCCAATAACCTGCCTTCCGGTGTCAACACCCTCTGCATACCCAACGACAACCACTATAAGGTTATCTTGTCTGATGGCTCAGAGATATGGGTTAATTCAGCATCCCAGATACAGTTTCCTTTTGCTTTTAATGATAATACCCGGGAGATCACCCTTTGCGGGGAGGCTTACTTTAAGATCGCTACCAATGCCCGGCAGCCTTTCATGCTACATCTGCCCAATAGTACCATACAGGTACTGGGCACGAGTTTTAATGTGAATGCCTATGATCGTAACAATATTCGTGTATCCCTTACCGATGGTGCCCTCCGTATGATAGCAGGGCGGCAGAATGTACTACTCAAACCAGGCCAGCAGGCTATCTACAGCGAAAACACCCGCAGCCTCAGGATAGAGCCCTGTGAGGCTAACGAAGCAGCTGCCTGGCACAGAAAGCAATACTATTTTTCGAGCGTAACCCTTGCCGGACTGAAAACAGTTGCATTTCGCCGCTATGGCCGCCATGGTGTCATCGATACCTTTCCGGCCACCCAGCGCGTATTCACTGAAAGCGCCAGCGGGGACAAACTCCCTGCCGGAATGCTGCTGCCGGTGCCCCTCCATCAGGATGACAGCGCCCGGCTGCTGCAATAGCACCTGATCAAAAACCACTTCCAGATGAAAGCTACCAAAATCCTGTACATTGAAAGGGAGGACCAGGCGTTTACGCCTCATCAGAACATCCCTACCGCCTTCAGAGACCAGCTGATCCCGTATGCGCGGTTTTATTTTCAAGAAGACAATGATGGTTGTATTCTCGACCAGAATATCCGGGCCGGGGAATTCTCCATATGGGCACACCACATTCATATGCGGCCCGGCGTAGAAATACGCCCCTGCACCCAGTATCAGGTGATCACCCTGCATGCTTATGATGACATGAACACAGGGCCTTCCAATAATCAGTTACCGCTGGAAAAAGAAGTCTGCCTGTTTAATATGATGGCCTCCGAAGATCCGGTTCTCCCCGGTACACAGCAGCCACACAGCTTTCACATCAACATTGAACCGGACTCCCTGCGGGAGCTGGCCAGAGAGTTTCCGCTACTCCATTCACTGGCGGCCATTCCTGTTTCCAATGTCACCGGACCGCTGCATAAAGCACCGTTTCAACTCAACGCTGTAAGCCGTCTGATACGTGACCGCATGCTCAGCGCCAAACATATCGGTAACAGTGCCTATAGCTTCTTTCGCCGCAATGCTGCCGATTTTTACGGTAACTATACCCGCCGGCTGATTGCTCCGCCGCCTATCATGATGAACCAGGAAAAACGCCAGCTACTACATGACATCTTCAACTATATCCTTGAACATCTGCATGAGAGTCTTACTTATAAAACACTGGAAAAAAAATTCGGTGTGGAAGAAGCATTGCTGCGCAGACCTTTTGAACAGGAGTTTCACCTCACCATTCCGGAGTTGATACTGCAGGAAAAAATGGCCCTCGCCTTTGAGCTGCTGAGCACCCGCAATACACCGGTGTCTTATATCATGGACCGGCTGGGCTTTACAGAGCTCCCCTGCTTCCTGACCACCTTCGAAAAATATTATAAATACGGGGCATTACAGGTAATGGACGCACAGTAACCCTTACCTGACTTCTGTCTTCAGCAATTCCTTCACAAACAGATCTACTGCCTTTTTCCGGTAAGTCCCTTTCTGCCAGAGGATATAAGCTCTGCGCAGCAGCGCCTTGCCGGCAATAGGCACCGCCACGAGATTTTTCCAGCCATTGAGCGCCCGCTCATTCAACAGGGTTACCCAGTGACCACTCTCCAGCAGCGAGAGTATGGCGTGCACATCATTCAGCTCTATTTTTACCGCAGGATATACTTTGTGTTTTTCCAGCACTTCACTTAAAAAATCACGGGAACTAAAACCTTTGGATGCCAGGATCAGCTCCATGCCATTGAGACTTTTGAGGTCGATTTCCTTCAGTTGCGCCATGGGGTGTTTTTTGGACACAGCCATGACTACTTTGGAGGTGAACATTTCCTGGTACTCGAATTCTTTACCAGGCTTCAGCTGATGAAAGGCCAGGATAAAATCCAGTTCTGAGGAACGGAGCTTGCGCTCCAGCTCTTCCGTATTACCGTAGTCCACGAAGATGCGAATGCCCGGATATTTGCCGGGAAAGGACGTGAGTGCCGGCAACAGCAGCGAAGTGAATGCGTAGGTGGCGCCAATGCGAAGCTCACCTGTCAACAGGTTCTGCAGATCTTCTATTGCCTGTTTTCCCTTCTCCACATCCAGCAGTACCTGACGGGCATGCAGCAGGAATACGCTGCCTGCTTCTGTTAGTTGTACATGCTTGCCCACCCTGTCAAACAGGGGCATGCCCAATTCTGTTTCCAGTGCTTTGATTTGCTGTGACAGCGTAGACTGGGTAATATACATAGCCGCGGCGGCGGCTGTGAAATGCGCTGTTTCCGCCGCTTTCACAAAATAGGCCAGTTGACGAAGCTCCATACATCAATCGGTTTTACTAATGGATATCATTAAAACAATCTATTTTACAAATATATCAATGTGAGCGAAATTTGCATCAATTGATTCTTAAAAAGGAATGTCTTCATTCCCGCTACATAAACAGATTATTTGATGGATGTTTTTCGTTCTTTAAAATCACGCAATTACCGGCTCTTTTTCTACGGACAGTCAGTCTCTCTGATTGGCACCTGGATGCAGAAAACAGCCGTTTGCTGGTTGGTATACCGGTTAACCAATTCCGCTGTATTATTAGGTATTGTCAGTTTTGTGAGCCTTATTCCTTCTTTGTTTTTATCTCCCTATGCAGGCAGTTATATAGACCGTCACAACCGTTACCGGCTGATGGTCTTCACGCAGGTGATATCCATGCTTCAGGCCGGTGCGCTGGCGCTGATGCTACTGTTGCGTATTTACAATATACCGGGCA
Organism: Chitinophaga flava; assembly: GCF_003308995.1. Lineage (NCBI taxonomy): Bacteria > Pseudomonadati > Bacteroidota > Chitinophagia > Chitinophagales > Chitinophagaceae > Chitinophaga > Chitinophaga flava. The sequence goes on from NZ_QFFJ01000003.1 coordinate 161,069, forward strand.
TTATCTTACTGTCGCTGATACAGGGTATTATCAATGCTTTTGACGTTACCTGCCGGCAGTCGCTGATGGCAGAGATGGTGGAAAACAGGGAAGACCTGCCCAATGCTATTGCGCTGAACTCCACCATGGCCAACTTCGCCAGGATTGCCGGACCAGCATTGGCAGGTATTATATTGAGTACTTTTGGAGAAGATATTTGTTTTGTAGGCAACTTCCTGAGTTATGTGCCGGTACTGGCTTCTCTTTTTATGATGAAGATGACGTTGCCGCCGGTAGTGAAATCTGAACGGAGTATATGGGCGGAGCTGAGAGAAGGATGGGACTATATTTCCCATGACAAAGACCTCTCCTCTCTCCTGCTGATGCTGACTGCCAGCAGTCTGCTGGTGATGCCCTTCAACACGCTGATGCCGATCTTTGCGAAAGACATCTTTAACGGTAACGCCAAAACGTTCAGTTGGTTTGAGAGTGCAGCCGGCCTGGGTTCTATTCTGTCGGCTATCTATATGGCACAGCTGAAGGGAGGCAAAGATATGGTCAGGATTATGATCACTTCCAGCCTGATATTTGGTTTGAGCCTGATATTACTTTCCTATTCCGGCTGGCTGCCGCTGGCGCTGCTGTTTATGATGATCTCCGGTGTTGGTATGATGGCGCAGACATCAGCCATCAATATCTATATGCAGACCCACGCCATTCCTGAGATGCGTGCGCGGGCTATCAGCTACTTTATCATGGCTTATCAGGGTATGATCCCTATTGGCAGTCTGCTTACCGGCCTGCTGGCACATTGGATAGGACCTCGTTTGACCGTATGCATAGCAGGATTGACCGGTATCGCCGCCACTGTTATATTTGTAAATCATCGCAGAAAAACCAATCAGACAGGAGTGTTTCCAGCTGGGAAAAACAGCCGCCGGCAATGGAAATGGAAGGCCCAGGATTAGGACTTGTCAGCGAAGATTATACAATTCCCCGAGGCGAAGGCCCCGGGGAATTGCATAATATGTGATTATAGTTTCAGTTGTTTTACTCCTTCCTTTGTCATAATGACGGATTTGATTGTTCCATCTTCATTAAAAAACATTTCATCGATACAAGTCTCCCGTGCATTAGCATCTTTCAGTCCTAACGGACGGCGGTGGTATACGATAAACCATTTGTTTTGTGAGGCTGCATGGATAATAGAGTGATGGCCTGCGCCTGTAGCAATGGCCGGATCCTGCTGCAGTATTTTTCCTATCCTCCGGAAAGGCCCCGTGGGTGTGTCTGCTATGGCATAGGCCACACTGTAGTCGGGGCCGGTCCATCCACCTTCTGACCACATAAAATAGTATTTACCATTTCGCATAAACATCGTAGGTCCTTCTACATATTTCTCCGGTGTTATTTCCCGGAAAACAGTGCCATCGGAGAAAGGAACGAAGCCAGTGAAGTCATCTTTCAGCCGGGCAATATTACAATGGCCCCAGCCGCCATAGATCAGGTAAAAGGCGCCGTCTCTATCCTGAAATACGTACTGGTCTATTGGCTGGGCTTTGTTATAAAAACTATCGATGAGTGGTTTTCCCAGATAATCGCGGTAAGGGCCTTCGGGTTTATCTGCTACTGCTATGCCTATCCCGCCAGGCTCTCCGTTTCGTTGGATATCATTGGCCCCGAAGAAAAAAAAGTATTGTTTTCCTTTTTGAATCACGGCTGGCGCCCACATAGCACGTCTAGCCCATTTCACCACAGCGGTGTCCAGTATCCGCGGATGTTTTTTCCAGGTGATGAGATCTGTGGAAGAAAAGGCATCAAAATAAACCTGCTGGTTATACGGAGCTGAGAAGGTGGGGAATATCCAGTATGTTTTCCCGAATACCACGCCTTCCGGGTCCGCATACCAACCAGGGAAAACGGGATTGCCTACACGAAGTGGCTGTTGTACTATGCGGGCAGGTGGCTCCGGCTTTTCTACGATGTAAGCGACCACGTTTTCTTCCAGGATTATCTCTGCTTGCTCAGGCTGCAGGGAATCAGCCAGATGAGCGGTAGCCATTGTTAATTCCTTTTCTCCGGTATGGCCTGATTGTGGCTTCTCCCGGGCATACACTACCTGTGTTAATATCAAGGCGGTGATGAGCAAGGGTTTTGTATTCATTGCAAAAACGATTTTGTTCTGCCGGAAAATAATAAAAACGTTTATACTTATCCGGTAAAACTTTAACACATTCCCAACACCTACTGAAACATATACATTTTTATTTTTAATACTTTTACGGGTTAGAATGGCCTAATAGATGAAAGCAGGAAAAAAATTTATCAGAGTGGCGCTGATCTCCCTGGCAGGATTGCTGTTATTAACCGGTATTGCAGCCGGTATTCTGTACAGTCAGCAACAGCGGCTAACCCAACTGGCAATAGAAGAGCTGAACAAACGATTTGCCGGTGAGCTGGTGCTGGAAAAAAGTAGTATTTCGCCCTTCAGCAACTTTCCTTACGTATCTATTGCCCTCCATAAGGTTCGTTTTTATGCCAATAAAAAAATGGACGGGAAACCCTTATACCAGGTAGAGAAACTGTATGCCGGCTTCAGTTTAATTGATATCCTGCAACAGCGTTACCAGGTGCGGATTGTAGTGCTGTCTAACGGTAACGTACATGTTGCCAGAGCTGTCAACGGAGAGGTAGACCTGATCAAGGCACATACCCTCGAGACAGATGCCTCCCCCGCTCCTGCCGACAGCAGCAAAGGGCCTAGCCTGGACCTGAAAAAAATAATCCTTAAAAATATTGACATTACTTACCTGGATGCTGTTTCAGGCTGGAATGTGGTGTCTCATATCGATAAGATCAAAACCTCCTTCAAGATAGAAGGAGACCGTATGGCGATACAGACAGATGCCCAGCTGATGCTGGATATCACCAGCAAAACAGACACCGTATTGTTCCGTAACCGGAAAGTAGCTTTGAATCTGCAGGGTGACTATCTCCTCAACAAAAATCAGATCAACATCTCCCCCAGTAATATCAAACTGGGAAATGCCAGTCTTTCCCTGCAAGGCAGTGTTATCCTTGATAAAAAAAATTATGTAGACCTCAAGTTTAAAGGCGACCGACCGGACCTCAACCTGCTCTTTGCCCTGGTGCCCGATGATATTGCAGCCATGCTGGAAAAATATCACCGTGACGGCCGTATTTTCTTTGATGGCACTGTGAAAGGAAAAGTGGGCAGAAATGAAATGCCTGCCATTTCTGTCAACTTTGGTTGTGAAAACGTGTGGTTCCAGAATAAACATATAGACCGTAAGCTGGATTCATTAGGGTTCCGCGGATATTATACCAATGGCAACGCACATTCCCTGAAGACTTCTGAACTACATTTACTCAATATCAACGCCAAACCAGGCAAGGGTGTATTTAGGGGTAATTTTGTGATGAAGGATTTTACTGATCCGCAAATTGTGATGCAGGTATATTCTGAACTGGATCTTCGTTTTGTAGGTGAGTTCCTCGGTATCAAGGACCTGGAACAGATTCAGGGCCAGATAGCACTTAACATGAACTTCAAGGAGCTGGTAGACATTCACCTGCCGGAACAGCAGCTGGCCAAATTAAAAGAAGGTGTACAAAGTGAGCTGACGGTCAGCAACCTGGAGTTCCGCATCCCCAACTATCCCCTGCCTGTGCGTAAAATGAACCTGCATGCGCAGTTAAAAAACGGTAGTCTGTTGCTGGACTCTGTCGCTTTTCGTATAGGCAACTCCGATATAAGCGCCAGCGGATCTGTCAGCGATCTGCCGGCTATCTTCCACAAACAACAAAAGCCGGTGGCTGTTACCTTTAAAGCCAGCAGCAATATGATCCGTCCGGGAGAGCTGTTGCTGGCCGACAGTACTCATCGGGTGCTGCGCCAGGAAGTGATCTCCGGCTTTAATATCGGGCTGGCGCTGGAAACTTCCGTACAGGAACTGCTTCATCCCAATCCATTGCCCAGAGGCACTTTCAAGCTTACCCATCTGAATGCAGGCTTCAAACAATACCCACATGCCCTGCATGATTTCAGTGCAGACATCATGATCAATGATACCAGCCTGCGGGTACGCAATTTCTCCGGCAATATCGACAGCAGTGGTTTTGTTTTTAAGGGAAGGCTCAACAATTATCCGCTTTGGTTTACCAAAATCAAAAAGGGCAGAACGGAACTGGCTTTCGACCTGCAGTCGGACCGTATTGCCGTCAACGACCTGATAGGCCCGCGTGGCCGCCAGTTCATCCCACAGGGCTACTGGTATGAAGAAGCCGGCAAACTGTGGTTGCGCGCCAAACTGAATATGCGTTATGATACCGTGTTTAAAAGAGTAGACGCACATATCGCCAATATATCCGGCACACTGAAGCAACATCCGATACAGCTGGAGAATATCAAAGGAAGAATACGGTATGGCACCAACCGTTACCTTGTAGTGGACACCCTCACTGGTAAAATCGGCGCCAGCGACTTTGATATGAACCTGAAAATATATGCAGGCCCCGACAAGAAAGGAAATCCACGCAGCAATTTCTTCAGCTTCCATTCCAAATTCCTCCATGTGGATGAGCTGATGAATTATGATTTTACAGACCATACAACGGCCGCCGCTCCTAAAAAAGCGACTACCGTCCGCGAAAACGACTCTTTGCATGCAGCAGGCTACAATATTTTTAAAACACCTTTCTCTGATTTTGATGCACAGGTAAACATCGGTAAGATCCGGTACCGCAAGCTGTGGATGAAAGAAGTGGTAGCTTCGGTACATATGCAGAAAGACCAGCGTATCCGGGTAGATACGATCTCTGTACGGATGGCAGGCGGGCATATTGGCATGCGCGGTACTTTCAACGCGCAGGACCCCAACAAACTTTATTTCAGAAGCGGCATACGGCTGGATACAGTAGACATGACGAAGATGCTGATGAAGTTTGACAACTTCGGTCAGGACTTTGTGCTCAATAACAATCTGAAAGGCAAACTGACCGGGCATATCAAAAGTAATGTGCGGTTGCATCCAGACCTTACGCCGGTGTTGAGTGAAACCACTGCCAAAATGGATATTGAAATCCACAACGGCACACTTATAGACTTCGGGCCTATGCAGGCCATGTCTGCCTATTTTAAGGATAAGAACCTGCGTATGATACGCTTTGATACCCTGCGCAACAAACTAACCTTTAAAAACGGCGTATTGGACATTCCCAACATGAACATCAATTCTTCCATCGGTTATATTGAGGTGTCCGGCAATCAATCACTGGACATGCAGATGAACTATTACCTGCGTGTTCCCATGCGGATGGTCACTTCTGTTGGATTTCAGGCGTTATTTGGCCGTAAACAGGAAGAAGTGGACCATGAGCAGGTAGACGCCATCGAAAGCGTGGAAAAGGGCAGAAAAGGCCGATTTATGCACCTACGCATTTCCGGCACTCCGGACAAGTACAGAATCGGATTGGGTAAAGCGAAGAAAAAAGCCTGAGGAGTTATTTGATGATACGAAGCAACTCGTTTAAAAAATAAAGAGGGTGTCTCCTATGTTTGTAAAGGCAAAGAGATACCCTCTTTTTCCGGGAAGACTACATGATCAGCCAATCACACAGGTCGGGGCGTTTGTAGGCCAGCACGAAACGGCACGGGTATTACAGGCGGCATCATAGGTAGCACAATCAAATACAGAACAGAGGTAGGTTGCATGCAAGGATTGAACATAGTTATCCCCGGGCGCGGATGCTCCACCCGCTATCTTTTCCTGGGATAAACTACTGATCACTTCTTTGTTCAGAGCAAGTTTGGGGAGATTCATTTTTTTCTTCTTCATAACGGAATTGTTTTTGGTGAGATATAAAATTCGCTCTTAGGTCTGCATAAAGTGCGCAGTAGTGTGCATTTAAGAAAGGAGCAGCCGAAGCTGCTCCTTTTAGTTTTATACCAGTGTCTTGATTAATACCCAGGATTGCGCAGCAGTTTGGGGTTCAGCGCCAGTTCTATTTCCGGTATCGGGAATACACGACGGAACATATCATTGTCCTGTGCTTTAAAGCCCCATTTGCCTTCGAATTTACCGAATCGGATCAGGTCATTTCTTCTCCATCCTTCCCAGGCAAATTCGCGGGCACGCTCTACCAGCAGGTCGTCGAGGGTGATACCGGCAACTGGTGTAGTACCCGCTCTGCTACGGATTTTATTCACCAGTACATCTGCTGTCTGCAGTTCTCCTTTGACAGTAGTAGGCGTTGCTCCCCGCAGAATCGCTTCTGCCTTCATCATCAGCACGTCGCCCAAACGGAACACAGGCATATCGGTGTTCTGGAAACGGGTGGAGGTATTGACGTTTTTGTCGGGATAAAATTTAATAGAGCGGGCACCTTTTAGCTGACCGAGGAGATCGTTTCCTACATCGAGTTTTCCTTCACCGCCGGGTTTGAGTTTCATTTCCGGTGTGATGGTCACCACCCAGTCTATAGGCTGATCGGGGCCGGAATAAGAAGCGTCGAGGGTTTTGGTACTGGTGCGGACGATGTTCTTGGAGCCGTCTTTATTGGTTTGTTCACCTGCCAGCCAGGTGTTGTTTCGCACATCATTAGGCTGGTTAAAGAGCGCATAAAAATCGGCAATAGTACTGAGGGCCACGCTGGGACCGAAAGCATCCGGAAGGTCGAATTTGGCCTTCAGGAAAGGATGCAGGCAGAAACGGGTAAAGTGGCAACCAGGTATCAGGTTGGCATCATAAGGGATAGCGAAGATGGTTTCCTTTATCTGCGGACCATTATCCGGTTTGAAGACAGCTGTATAATCAGCATCCAGGGTATAAGGCGCGTTGATAAGGATGCTGTCTGCCATCGCCACTGCATCGGTATAACGAGGCGTTCCGGTGTAGTATTCGGCGTTGAGATACATTTTTTCCAGCAGCGCATAAGCCATCCATTTGGTGGCGCGGCCATAGGTAGAACCGTCTACTTTAGATGGCAGGTCGGGCAGGGCAGCTTTCAGGGTATTTTCAATGAAAGCAAACACCTCTTTCCTGGGTTTGGTTTCCGGCAGGGAAGACACCGGATAAGTGTCTACGATGGGAATATTGCCGAAAGAGTCCATCATAAAGAAATAAAAGAGGGAGCGCATCGCTTTCAGTTCGGCTACCGCAGTATTTCTGGCAGTACCCTGAGGCAGTCCCTGGGCGAGGTTCAGCGCATTATTGGAGATATTGATACCACCGAAGCCCCATTGCCAGGAGCTGATCACAAAAGGCAGGTTGCCTGTCCAGGTGTGCAGATGGAGGAAGCGGTATTTACCACCATCGTCGTAGTTACCGTCGCGGGCAGGGATAATGGCTTCATCGGTGCACAGTTCCTGCAGCATCCAGTAGTCTACTGCATAACTGAAGCCGGTACCGTTCATAAAGTAAGTACCGTCGCCAGACTTGGAGTTGGCCAGCTGTGCATATACAGCGCCAACGGCAGTAGCATAGGAAGCAGTGTTGGAGGGGAAGTTGCCCGGCGTATAACGGGACTCTACGTCCACATCGAGCTTACGGCATCCTGCCAGGGCCACTACGGCCGCCAGGGCCATACTCAGCAATTTATATCGTTTCATATCGATCAGTAGGATTAATGTTAGTGATTAAAAAGTAGCATTCACACCGAAGATGAAAGACCGTGTTTTAGGATAGTAATTACGTACATCGATGCCGGGCGTAAGGCCACCCAGATCGATTTCCGGATCGATACCGGTATAGTTCGTGATTGTGAACACGTTGGTAACGTTGCCGTATACACGTAATGCGCTGATATAAGGACTCTTTGTTTTAATAGTATATCCCAGTGTCAGGTTTTCCATTCTGAGGTAGGAACCACTTTCCAGGAACCTGTCGGAGATGAGGAATGAGTTCTTATCGTTATAGGATTCGCGGAGGGTGTACTTCGCGATATTGGTCATCTTGGCATCGGTAGGTGTGTTGATGGCGGCCAGTGTGGCGTTCAGGATTTTATTGCCTGCTACACCACGCATAAAGATGCTCAGATCAAAACCTTTGTAGAGGAAGGTGTTGTTCCAGCCATAAGTGATCTTAGGCTGTGCATTGCCGGCTACCATCAGGTCTGCGGTGCTGGGTGAGGTGGTAACGGTACCATCTGCTTTCTGATAGGTAGATACGCCGTCTTTGTCTTTACCCAGGTAATGGAACAGGGTAAAGGTACCGATAGGCTGCCCTTCAAGCACTTTCTGGCTCCAGTTGCCGGACTGTCCTTTACCACCGAGTATAGCAGTAGGAATGTCTTTCAGCGTAAAGCGGTCATTGGCCAGAGAACTGATTTTGTTGGTATTGTGAGAGGCGTTGATACTTGTTCTCCAGGTAAAGTTTTTAGATCTGATCACATCTGCATTGATCACTACTTCCACCCCTTTGTTGCTTACTTTTCCTACGTTGGCCAGCAAGGTAGTAGTGATGTACTGGGTGGTAGATACGGGGTAGTTCCAGATAAGATCGGAGGTTTGTTTATCGTAGTAGTCGATGGCGCCGCTCAGTCTTCCTTTGAGGATGCTGAAGTCGATACCGGTGTTGAACATTGCAGTCCGTTCCCATTTCAGGTCGGGGTTTGCATTTTGTACGGGAGCGATGGCGTTGATCAGCTGACCATTATCGTAGTAACGTCCTACGGTGCTGTATTGCAGCTGGGCAGTGAGCGGATCGAAGCCCAGGGAGTTACCGGAGATACCGTAGGAAACTCTCAGTTTAAGATCATCGAGTGCGCGGACAGTTTTCAGGAAAGACTCCTGGCTGAGGCGCCATCCCAGTGAGGCAGCGGGGAAATAACCCCAGCGGTTATTTTTACCAAAGGCAGAAGAACCATCATTACGGAGTGAGGCCTGGAAATAATATTTATCTGCGTACTGGTAATTAACCCTGCCGTAGTAGGAAATGAGGCGGAGTGTAGTGAGTGTTGTCTGACCGGAGTTATCGAACACGATCGTACCAGCGGGCGGGTTGCTGAGCGCGAGGTTGTTCCAGGTAAGTGCGTCGCTGGCGAAGCCCTGGGTGGTCACACCAAATCCGTCGCCGCTGCGATCTTCCTGCCAGGAGTAACCTGCCAGCACTTTGATGTTATGTTTTCCAAATGTTTTATCGTAGTTGAAATAGGACTCGATGATATTACGTGTATTCATCCACGATACCCGATTGGCTTTACCGCCATTACCTTTGGCCAGTGTAGAAAGGCTGTTGTAATATACGTTGCGGTTATACTGTTCCTTTTGGGTGGTGAGGCTGGCGGTATAGGTAAGGCCGGGCAGTATTTTCACTTCAGCCAGACCGGTGGCCAGAAACTTCGATGATTTGGTCTGATCTTTATTGTTGGCGATCAATGCCACGGGGTTGCTGCTACCGCGAACGTTGCCTGCAAAGTCTTCGGTGAAGCTGCCATCGGGGCGTGTAACCGCTACCGTAGGCAGGTAGTTGAGCATGTTGTATAATACCGCATCCGGCACGTTGTCCTGTTTGGTGGAGGTATTAAACACCGAAAAATCGAGGCGGAGGCGGTCGTTGAATGCGCGCTGGCCTACGTTGGCGCGTATACCGAGCCTGTTGAGCGCAGAGCCTTTGATGATACCGGGGTTATCGAAGTAGTTGACGCTGAAACCATAAGTGGTGGCTTTAGAGCCACCCATCAGTGATAAGTTGTGATTCTGGGAAACACCGGTGCGTTGTACTTCTTTCTGCCAGTCGGTATTGACGAGGTTCTGTGTACCAGGAATCGTGTCGTTGTTGGCCGGAGCGAGCACCTGGCCATTATCTGCCAGATATTTACGCAGTTCGTCGCCGGTAAGTACTTCCAGGCGTTTAGCTACTTTTTCTATGCCTGCATAGGCGTTGTAGGCAATACGGAGCTGGTCAGTTTTAGGACGGCGTGTGGTAACCATAATTACACCATTGGCGGCCCTGGCGCCATAGATAGCCGTAGATGCACCATCTTTCAGTACATCAATAGTAGCAATATCATCCGGTGGTACCATATCTATGGGTGCTCCAGGCACACCATCGATCACATAAAAAGGCTCCTGTGCGCCGGAACGCAAAGTAGAAGGACCTCTCAGTATAACCGTTGGCGTTTGGTTCGGATTCCCACTTTTGGTAATTGTTAGGCCGGGTACTTTACCTTGCAGCAACATAGCCGGGCTACCGATTACGCCTTGTGTAAATTCACCGGCATTCAGTGAACTAATGGAACCGATTACATTTTTTTTGCTGGTTTTACCATAACCCGTAATTACCACATCGTTGAGCTGACGCAGCTGCGGAGACAAGGAAATGCTAAGTGTATGCTGCCCTCCTACCGGTACTTCTTTACTGTCGTAACCGAGGAAAGCAATATGCAGCGTGGCATTGGCATTGCTCACCTCCAGCTTAAAGACGCCGTCGACGTTTGTTACAACACCTGTTTTAGTACCTGCTTCAGAGACGCTGACACCCGGAAGTGGTTGTTTTTTTTCATCCGTAATTTTACCCTGGATACTGAATTTTCCCTGGGCTATTGCATGCTGCGACAGTAGGCAGAGGCAAATGACCATAGCCGTAAAAGCATAACATACCTTTACGTAAAAATTCAGCAGTTGGCTACTGAAATAGCATTTGTTCATAAAATGTGTGCTTTAAATTTAGCTTTAGGTAATGATGATTAAATACCGGATACCTGTGTGTATCCATGAAGGAATTCAAATGACTTTTTTTAATTTCGTGGAATCATTCATCTGTAAGGCTTTTCGGTTGACACTGGTGTAAAAATTTTGGCCATAGGATGTATACATAAATTTCCACTTTGCCAGTGCGAACTCACCGCAGCGATTTTTTCCATTACATATTACATAAGCAGGTTTGTAGTCACGTTGTAAAACTAGAAAGGAGATTGAGGATTTAATAATGAAACGTGTTACCAGATTATTAATAATTCATTGTTGATCATCTCTCTGAAAAAAGTATAACAGACAAAAGAGAATCGTTAACTTAGTTGACATATCAATATCAATACGATAATTATATGAGGACCATCCTATCTCTCCTACTGATCATACTTCCACTTTTTTTATGCTCAATCTAAAGGCATGGATGCGGATATCGTTTTACTGAAAGCAGATCCTCATGCAGACAGCCGGCATTTTGATCAGGAGGGCTATACCATCCGCAACAGGAAAATTATTTATAATGATGCAACGGACCGGCAGCCTGCCGGCGACCGGAAATAATAAAAAATATTGTCTGTTTGTTATTTCCGTACTAAATTTGCCGAACACTGTTCGAAAATCAAACAACATTTTTTAATTTTTTGTCATGGGTAGTAAAGAAAGGATTGCCAGGGAGAAAGAGCAGGTTAGGAAAAACATCCTGGATGCGGCGCTGGAAATCATCATTGAAGAAGGCTGTCTGGCGCTGAGTATGCGCAAAATAGCAGACCGTATTGAGTATGCTGCCGCCACTATCTACGAATACTTTGCCAACAAAGACACCATCCTGGCGGAGCTGACAGGGCAAGGTTATACCCTACTGGCCAATGCCGTTAAAAAAGCCGGAGCCAGCCATACCGCAGCGGCCGAAAAAGTAAGTGCGATGTGGCTGGCCTACTGGAGCTTCGCATTCCGCCATAAAGAGCTGTACAAGCTGATGTATGGTATACAGGTGAGCTGTCCGAAGCCGGAGGGTGAAATCAGGAATATAGACCTTCCCCGCCAGTTGTTTACAGCGGCCATTACCGGCCTGATCCCAGGCTCTGCTGTCAGCGATGAGGCTGTAATCAATAAATACTATGCATTGTGGGCCACTGTGCATGGCCTTGTGTCCATCAACATAGTCAATGAAAAGCTGGGCAAGGAGGTCAACCACAAGATACTTGAACATGCCATTGCAGCGATCATCCATGCCAAACACAAGTAATACAACTTTTTAACGGGAAACAGGACTGGTGGTCAACGGAGCCGCTTCTTATGGCATCCTGGCCACCATGGCTGACCTGGCTTAATGGAATGATATTCCATTTTTTTGTCTCAAAAAACCGAACACCGTTCGGAACTAATATCAGTGTTCGAAATACAATATTATGATTACAAGACGAAAGTTTATTTCTCAGAATGGCATATTGCTTTCTTTATCGGCCCTGCCTGGCGCGTTGGTATCATTTGCGCCGGCCGGAACTAAACCGGAAACAGCTGTTTTTGATACCATTATCATTGGCGGCAGTTATGCAGGATTATCGGCTGCACTGGCTCTGGGACGGGCCTTCCGGAAAGTACTGGTGATTGACAGTGGTCAACCCTGCAACAAACAGGCGCCTGCATCTCATAACTTCCTCACACAAGACGGAGAAAAGCCGGCAGTCATCCGTAACAAAGCCAGACAGCAGGTAGCAGCCTACAAAAACGTTACTTTCTATGATGGCCTGGCTATCAGCGGCAGCGCCACCAGTAATGGTTTCATCGTTAAAACCCAACAAGGACATCAATTTACAGGCAAAAAACTTTTGCTGGCCAGTGGTGTTAAGGATGTATTACCGGACATAGCAGGATTTTCAGCATGTTGGGGGACTTCCATTATTCACTGTCCTTATTGCCACGGATATGAATACGGTCACCAACCTACGGGCATTATCGCCAATGGAGACACCGCCTTTGAACTGGCACAGCTGATATCCAACTGGAGCAAACAACTCACGGTATTTACCAATGGTAAATCTACTTTGACGACCGAACAGCTACAGCGGATACAAAAAAATCAGATCGGCATTGTGGAAACTGACATCTCGCGAATTGAGCATCAGGGCGCACAGTTAAAGGCCCTGCATCTGGCAGATGGCAGCAGGCATCCGTTGCAGGCGGCGTACGCCAGACCTAAAGCAATACAACATTCAGATATTCATCAGCAGCTGGGGTGTGAACTGATACCGCAAGGCCTGATAAAAACAGACGCATCACGCAGGACCAGTGTGCCGGGTGTTTTTGCCTGTGGCGACAATTCTTCGTTCCGCTCTATTGCTACTGCCGTGCATTCCGGATCCATGGCAGGATTTGCCATCAACGCGGAATTGACCGGTGAAACTTTTTAATACTTTTTTTAAAAAAATACCAACAAATGGAAATGATTATTAAAGCTATTTTGATAGGCGTTGGCGCAACTATCATCATGGACCTGTGGGCTATCTTTCTGAAGACATTTTTTAGCATTCCGTCACTCAATTATGCTTTTGTAGGCCGCTGGATCGGGCATATGACCAAAGGGAAATACATGCATCAAAGTATTGCGACAGCAGCGCCTATACCGGGAGAAACAGCTATTGGATGGATGGCGCATTATATGATCGGCATTACCTTTTCTATACTGCTGGTACTAATCTGGGGCGAACAGTGGACGGCATCTCCTACTATCGGGCCGGCTTTGATTATTGGAATAGGAACCACGGTAGCGCCTTTTTTCCTGATGCAGCCGGGCATGGGGCTTGGTATTGCTGCATCCAGAACACCGAAGCCGGACGTAGCCAGGATGCGTAGTCTGATGGCCCATACCGTGTATGGGATAGGGTTATACTTAGCTGCTTTACTACTTACACGTATCTACTAACTATTCCCCATATACGAAAAAGCGGGTGCCCCTTGCTGGAGCACCCGTTTTTTATTTAAGCTTTTGCTGCGCGCAGCCTGGATTTTACCAGTTCACTTACACGGTACACCATCCAGATACTAATGAGCGTCATGACTGTCATCAGATAACCAACGGTATTATAGTGTTCGAGGGGACTCTGTTTGTTTTTCTGCACCACGATGAATCCTGCGATGGTGGCAGCAATACCGCCTGCAATCTGCTGCAGGGATGAGTTGATGCTCATAAACGCGCCTCTGTCGGCCATATGGGGAACCGCACTGGTGAGTGCGTTGCAGGGGACTGTACGGCTCAGGATACCGATCATCAGCAGCACATTCAGCAGGATGACCATCCACAAAGGTGTTTGCCCCAGATTGGTATAGATCAGTGCAATGAAGACCATCCATACGGCAGCTACAGCAAATACCCTGAACTTATCGATCCTATCGGACAGTTTACCCACGAATGGCAATAGTATCAACGCTGTGATACCGGACACCATAAACAGCAGTGGCAGCTGTTCCTGGGTCATGCCCAGGTTATTGACAGCAAAAGCGCTACCGAAAGGCATCATCATAAAGCCGCCAATAGACAACAGGGCTGTGCAGGTAAATCCGATACGATATTCCTTGTTGACAAACGTTTTTATCAGATGAGAAAAAACGGAAGTCTTTTGCTGGTTGAGCAAGTGCTGTGTTACCGGCTGTAGTTTCACCTGTATCAATACCAGCACCAGCAGTGCGAGGCCGGCCACCAACAGGAACGGCAGCTGCCAGCCCCAGTGATTAGCGAAGTAGAGACTGATAGGAATACCCAACACCTGACTGGCGCCAAATCCCATAGAGATAACGCCCATCACACGACCACGGTGATGAATATCAAACAGGTCGGTAATAATAGCCATGGAGATGGAGCTGATCACACCGCCGAAAAGGCCGGTGATGATACGCGCAGCCACCAGTAAGGGATAGGTATGAGCCATACCGCAAAAAATGGTACCGAGGATAAAACCACCATAAAAGAAGGTGAGCAGTTTTTTACGGTCAAAACGGTCTGCAAAGCCCGCTGTCAGCAGCCCGGAAGCTCCTGCGCTGAATGCATAGGCCGAAACAGCCAAACCAAACTGTTTGGGACTCAGGTCCATAGACTTCATCAGCAGGTCGCCCAGTGGCGACATGACCATAAAATCGAGGATTACAGTAAACTGGGTGATGGCCAGTATGAACATGACGAATTTCTGATACCCCGTAAAGGGCACCTTAGTAGTATCTGTTTGCATGATAAATCAATAGTTAAAATAGGGGATGTTAATCTAAGGTTTTAGCGATTTTAAAACGGAATCAAACGTTTGCCAAAGGATTTCCTCGTTCAGGGAGAAAGGCTTCCCTGCTATAAAGCTTCCCTGATGGTGATAACGGAGCAAGGAATAAAGAGGACCAAAGGCGAGCGACCACCATACCTCAATGGGCATAGATTTCATTTCTTTCCGTGCCAATGCATTTTCTACAAACCGCCTCATAGTAGGTACAAGCTGGTCAGCAATATGAGCTGATATCTTATCCGCATAACTGGACATATGCAGCTTTTCCATGAACTGTGTAGACAGTGGATTGGCCATCTGATAACCAGCCCTGTTCTCCCATTGTTTGCGTAAGCCGGTTTCAAAAGACTGCTCCGGATCAAAATCCTTTAATACCGCATTACTCAAACGTGTCCCTTCATCTATTCCTACCTGAACGATCAGGTCGTCTTTGTCTTTGTAATAGATGTACAGGGTGGCAACAGAGATCCCGCATGCTTTAGCCAGGCTGTTGACTGAAAAATTTTCGACGCCATTGGCTACGATCATCTGCACCGTCATTTTTTTGACGAGTTCCTCTTTTTCGGCATTCCGCGTCCGCATATCTTTTTAAAAACATTTCATTTTAAAAATCATTTTATAAACCAAAAATAAGTGAATATTCGCTTACTTATAATTTTTAGAAGAAACTTTTTGTTGCTAGATAATTAAATAACGATGAGATGAAGGCATTTCTTTTTACCATAGTGAATTTCAGCGTTTTCAGTGATTGATAACCTCCGGTGAAGTGTGGGTGCAACGTATAAGCATGAGGGTTATATAGAGCAGAAGGCGGGCTGTTTGAAACAACCCGCCTTCTGCATTGTATAAAAGACAAATTTATCGCAGTGTTACCGCCGGATTGGCTCTGGCAGCCTTTATTGCCCGCAGGCAGATCGTCAGTACAGTGATGAGTACGGCCAGTACAGCGGTGAGTACAAATACCCACCAGCTGATGTGGATACGGTAGGCGAAGTCCTGCAGCCAGCGGTCCATTATAAACCAGGCTAACGGAGACGCTACTACGATGGCTACTGCTACCAGTTTCAGGAAGTCTTTGGAGAGCAGGGTAACAATACCGGTTACGCTGGCGCCCAGCACCTTGCGGATACTGATTTCCCGGGTGCGTTGTTCCACCGCGTAGGTCACCAGCCCGAATAATCCCAGACAGGAGATCAAAATAGCGAAACAGGTAAAGGAAACAAATATTTTACCGGTACGTTGTTCGGCCTGATACAAGCGGTTAAAATCATCATCCAGGAAAGTATATCTGAAAGGCTGTCCATCCATGTTAGGCATATTATGGAACTTATCTTCCACCTTGCTCATCAATGCAGGGATATTGTCTGTACTGATGCGGAAAGCCATGCAGTTGGGCTGGTGGGCCAGCCTCATCACAATCGGTGGTATTTTCTTACGAAGGGAGCCGCTGTTAAAATCCCGGATAATGCCGATTACTTTCAGTGGTTTATATCCATCGTAGTTGGGATAGAGGAAACGGTTTTCGAGGTCAGTGAAGCCCAGCAGTTTGGCGGCTGTTTCATTAACAAGAAGGGCATTGCTGTCTGACGGCATATCCGGCGAAAAGTTCCGACCCTTTGCGATCTGCATCCCCAGTGTATTGATATAATCAGCATCTACGTTCCATTCAAAAAGGCCCAGCACCTGTCCGGCGCTGCCAGCCGCATCTCTGGAATAGATGCTGGTGTTCATAATAGATGAAACAGGCAGCACATCGGCCATGGTACCGGATTTTACGCCAGGCAGCTGCAGGATTTCCTGTTTAAAAGTCGCGGCATGTACCCAAAGTGACTGGGTATTTTGCAGCACCACCACTTGTTCACGGCTATAGCCCAGTTTTTTGTTGCGGATATAATTCAGCTGACTGTAGATCACCAACGTGCCCACGATGAGAATTACCGCGGTAGAAAACTGAAATACCAGCAAACTATTACGGAGCCAGCCTCCTCTGAATCCTGTTGCCAGTTTACCTTTCAGCACCTTCACCGGTTCGAAGGAAGAAAGGAAGAGCGCCGGATAGGAACCTGCCAGCAACCCTACTATAACGATGGTCAGCAGCATACCCGGTAACAGCCATCTGTTGAACAACAGCGCTACCGTAATCGTTTTGCCTGCCACCTGATTGAGGTAAGGCAACAAAGCCCAGGCCAGGGCTATTGCAAACAGCAACGCAATCATACTTGTGAGCACAGACTCTGTCAGAAACTGGGCAACCAGGTTCCTTCGCTGTGAGCCGAGCACTTTTCGCACACCTACCTCTTTGGAACGGCCGGCAGAACGGGCAGTAGACAGATTCATAAAATTGACGCAGGCCATGAGTAGAATAAATACAGCCACCACCCCAAAGATGTATATATACTGGATATTACCGGTTGGTTCTACTTCATTTGTGAAAGGAGAATACAGATGGATTTTAGTGAGCGGAAGCACATCATAGCGGAAATGGCCACCACTGCGCTCCAGCTCAGCAATGCTGCTGCCCGTCATTTTTTTGAGCTGGCCATCCATATAGTTTTGCGTGAGTGTTTTCAGGTAATTGTTGATGGTAGCTTCGCCGATATCAGGGCGTACCAGCAGATAGGTATCGTAGTTGTCCGCCATCCAGCTGGGATTGCGGCTATCCGGCAAACCGGCCATCGCTTTGATAAAATCGAAATGCATGTGTGAAGCGGCCGGCATGTCTTCCATCACACCCGTTATCTGATAATCATCTGCATTATCGATATGCAGTATCTGTCCTACTGCATTGGTAGTACCAAAATACTTCATGGCCATTTTTTTGGAGATGACCATTGTAAAGGGACGCGCGAGTGCTGTTTTAGGATTTCCTGCTATCAGGGGAAGTGTAAAAACATCGAAGATGGTGGAGTCTGCAAATCCGGCATATCGCTCCATCAGTGTTTCATTGCCCTTTTTGATGAGGATGCTACGGTCGCCGAAACCCCGCAGGCGCACATAGTTCTCTATACCCGGAAAATCCTTTTTCATTGTGGCCCCCAGCAGAGCAGGCGTGTATCTTTCGCGGAAAGCATTTCCGTTGAGCAGAAAATCTGCGTTTACGCGATAAATACGATCTGCTTTTTTATTGGACCGGTCGTAGCTCAGCTCATCAATAATAAACATTGTTATCAGCAGACAAGTGGCCAGCCCAATCGCCAGACCGAAGATGTTGATGGCGGAAAAGCCTTTGTTTCTCCAAAGGTTCCTCACGGCTATTTTAAAATAATTCCTGATCATTTACTGGTTGATTTATACCTGCCATTAAATCCCATGACGAGTGTGACAATCACACCATAAAAAGATAATGCCACACTACAAGCCAATGAAAATCAGCTTTTTAAAATTCATCTTTTTGAATAAATGTACGATTTTAAAACAGGTCTTGTTCATTTCCGGACATGGTGCTAATGCTCCATGATACGGTTTTGGCGGACATCTTTCAGATGCGCCATGATACGCGGAGGCAACAGCGGACTATCGAAAGGCAGATCAACAGAAGTTTTCTGAAAATTTTTCAGATTGGGTACCCTGTCGAATATTTCGTAAAGCGCGATGGGTTCTTCAGAGAAGCTCACACAGGTGCTGATAAAGGAAAGTTCGTTGACCTGAAAACCGGGCTGTTTCATTTTCTCTTCCACATCTTTCAACCGTCCAACGAAGTGCCGTTGGCGAATGAAAGTAGTACTGTTCATGATGATAAAAAGGTAGTTAGCGTAAGAGGTGATTTTACCGTAGTACATGTGATTGTCTCTGCCGGTACGTTCTACCAGGTATTCATCTCCGGAGCGGTATATTTCCAGCGCGGAACGCCAGATACGGTCTTCTTCCTTTTCGCCCCGCATGGGCAGATTGCGGTTATAACAGTACCAGTAACCCACCAGATGCTCCAGCAGCTTATGATTGACCGGTGCCAGGGGTATACCTATTTTCAGTTCATGAAAAGGAAATCCTTCTGATGCGGTATTGATAAAATCAATATAATTCGTATATCCCAGTACGTTAGCGATGGTATTTAAACGGGAGAAACTGGGGGTGCTGATAGTGGCTACAGCAGTACGGTTTTTCCAGGGCTTGAGTTTTTTAATCACCAGGTGCTCATAAAAATAATTATCTCCGAAAGATAAAAGAGCTGCTGTCATCTTTCCTTTTTTCCGTTGTTTCTCCAACAGTGTATTAAACTCAGCGGAAACATGTGCCCATTCTATTTTTGACACGTCTTTCCATTCTTTTTTACGAAGAAATTGCCAGGAAATATAATTCATTAAACGTTCGAGGTTAACCAGCTCTTCCCTTGTCATAATAAGACGATTTTAAGACTATAATAAGACGCTGTAAGATAATCAGAAGATTCGGGTATTACCGGAAAATTTCAACTTTCCATCAACAACAATAAAACATAAAATATCATGAAAACAATCACACACTACACACCGCGTATCCGTGAAGGGACCGCTTACCATCAGGACAGCTTATGGCAAAAGATAGCCGCTTTCCGCTTCGACGATCCTGCAGCGGCCCTACCCTTCTCCCGCAAGCTGGCCAGGGAAAACAAATGGGACCCGGCCTTTACGCACAGGGCCATCAACGAATACCGCCGGTTCATTTACCTCTGTTGTATCTCTCCTACCGGCGCCTCTCCTTCCTACATTACTGACCAGGTATGGCATCTGCATCTGCTGTATACGCAGAATTACTGGGAAGAGTTTTGTGACAAAACACTGGGCATCCAAATACACCATCATCCTTCCAAAGGCGGGCCACCAGAGAAAGCCAGACATGATACATGGCAAGACCAGACACAGGCACTATACCAGGCTGTTTTCGGAGAAAGCCCTCCCGCCGATATCTGGCAAGATTCCCCTCCTTCTTCTCCCCGGTTTCCACGAATTGTTTCCCGAATCTTTTCCCTGCGATGGCTGTTTCCTATCCTACTACTAACCAGCCTGTTACTGACCGGATGTACTGCCGGTGAAACTACCTTCGGCTTCCTTCTACTAGCCATACTCATCTACCGTACTGCGAGAAATAGTAAAAAAGACAGCTCCGACGCAAGCTCAGGCTGTACCAGCGGCAGCTCCTGCAGTTCAGGTAGCTCTTGTGGCAGCTCCTGTGGCAGCAGCTGCGGTGGTTGTGGTGGTTGCGGAGGCGGAGGTGGCGATTAAATAACCTTACAATCCAATCAACATGCGTACTTCATCCCCATGGTCCGGTTACTGCATCGCTGCAGGCTGTGGCCTTTCCATACTCTTTTTTCTCCATTTTCATTATCAGCGATGGAATCCTTTTATGCTGACAGGCCCGCAGTTCCTCATTTTTTACATCCTGCTGATCATCGCTACCGGGACTAACATCCTGCTTGCGTGGCAGCGGCAGCCAGCCTTCGCCCGGCGACTCAATGCCGGCTGCCTGCTCATAGGTATAGCCCGGATGATACAGGGACTGTATCACCACAAACCGGTGGGCTTTCTGTTGTTATTGCTGCTGCTACCGATGATCACTGCTTTTACTTTGCGGCAGGATAATAAATAACAACGCGTATTTATTACAGATACTTCAGCCACCATTGCTGATGTGTTGCCCTGTATTGATTGTACCAGCGGCATGGCCGGTACAACACCGCCACCACGGCTATCCAGATCAGGTATACTACCGGTAACGAATATCCGAAAGTCATAGGCCGGAATTGAAATGGTATCCGCAGGTCCATGATTTCGGTCGTATGATGTCCGGTAAGGAAAAAGACCACTACCAGCAAGGCATGCAGCAGATAAAAATGTAGGAGGTAATAGAAAAAAGGCACCCTGCCATATACCGACAACACATCCGTCCATTTGTTTTTGACCTGCTCAAAAACAGCCAGGGCCAGTATTGCAGGGCCCAGTGTCATACCGGCATACTGCAGGGAAGGCGGATATTTGCTGGTATTGAAGAATGCCAGCACATTACGCAGGAAGTCAGGCTGATGTACCCATGGCATCGGATTACCATACAGGTTGATAAAACGGAGCACTATAAATAAAACCACCAGTCCCCAGCCTGCCAGCAGCAGCCGTTTTTTTCTCAATGCCGCCGGGAAATCGCTGGTAAACCATTCGCCCATAGAATACCCCACCAGCATGATGCCTGTCCATGGCAGCACGGCATAAAACACACCTACAACATGGGTAGCATCCAATGGCAACACCATAGGCCTGGAGGTGAGCAGTACCTGCCATATTACCGATGCCGCTCCTTCTTTAGGGAAATTCATATAGTCGACCACGTTATGGCCAAAAAACAGGAGCAGTCCCACTATCAGCACCACTTTCCGCGACCATAGGCTGAGCAGCCCCAATATTACCATGCTCCAGCCGATAGCCCATATCACCTGCAAGAAGATAAAGTTATAGAAAGGGTTGTAAGTCAGCGCGAAGTTCACGATGGTGAGTTCGGCTATCACCAGCCATAGTCCTCGTTTGATCAGGAAAATACTGGCAGCAGACTTTGTTTTCCTCCGGGCTGCGAGAAAAGCGGAGATGCCGGACAGGAGCACAAAAGTGGGTGCGCAGAAATGGGTGATCCAACGGGTGAAATACGCGGCTACTGTGGTCGTGGCCGGATCCATCGGATCTGCCGTCATAGCAGTAATATGGAAATAATCACGGGCATGATCCAACGCCATGATCACCATCACAAGTCCACGCAGCACATCAATAGAAGAGATTCTGTTAGGGGTGGTTGTGTTCATACAGGGCGGTTTAAAAAGTCAATAGCCCGTCTGGTACCATGACCAAACGGGCTAAGTATTATTGTGGTTGATATAGATCAGCGTTTTTCATATGCCGGTGGTTCCGGAGTTTTGTAGCTTTTCGTTTTAAGCAGTGATTTTATTTCAGTGATGGCTCGTTCTATCTGAGGATCGATGCCTTTGGCCATATCGGCCAGATTTTCATCTACCGCGATATCCGGGTCTACACCATGGCCTTCACGGAACCAGGTACCATCGGGGTTGTATATACGAAGGTAAGGTGCGGTCACTTCTCCTCCATCTACCAGCGTAGGCGTTCCGGAGATAGCGATCAGGCCACCCCAGGTGCGGGTACCAATCAAGGGGCCGAGGCCTGCCTTGCGGAAGTAGTCTGGGAAGGCATCACCGCCTGAACCGCTCCAGCCATTGATCAGCATTACTTTCGGGCCTAAGTTGGCCACCTGCGGAGTTGACATGGGCGCTCCATCACGGGAAACCGCGAAAGACCATGGTTTGCGGTTGAGCAGCTCAATGAAACGATCGGGGATCTGACCACCGTTATTAAAACGTTCATCGATGACCAGGGCTGCTTTGTTCCACTGGGCACTGAACTGGCGTACTAGTTCATCCTGTCCGTCGAGGCCGGTGCTGGGTACATAGATATATCCTACCTGGTTGTCGGTGGCTTCTGCAACGTGTTTACGGTTGCTTTCAATCCATGCCAGGTGGCGCAGCCGGTAATCACTTCTGAGTGTTTTCACCACAGCTGTTTTAGCACCTTCCATAGAAGGACGTGCGTTATAGGTGATTTCCACTGCTTTGTCTGCCAGACCCTGGAAAACACTGAACGGCTCTGTGGCTGTTGTCAGCGGTACTCCGTTTACCGCCAGGATATAACTGCCTTCGGGTATGTTTACACCTGGCTCATCGAGTGGAGAGCGGGCTTCAGCATCCCAGTCTGCACCGCGGATGATACGTTTGATCTTATAGAAATTGCCGTCAGCCTCCCAGTCCACACCCAGGTATCCAACGTTAATCTGGCGGGCGCTTTCCAGATCACCACCGCTGTTGTAAGTATGAGAAGCATTCAGTTCTCCTATCATCTCACCCAGCACAAAATTCACTTCTTCGCGGGTGCGGGCACCTTCGAGGATACGGCTGTATTTTTCCCTTACTTCGTTCCAATTGACACCATGCATGCCCGGATCGTAGAAGAAATCGCGTTCTATGCGCCATGCGTCGGTGAACAGCTGTTTCCATTCCTGTACAGGGTCCAGCTGCATGATCATTTCATTGATACGAAGGGTTTTGCCGGCCTTCTGGTTTTCTTCCACATCGATGATCGCATAACGATCGCCAGCTATGAGAATTTTTTCACCATTGGCAGACAACTGGTATACTCCCGGATTTTTGATGATTTCTTTTTCGTCTCTTTTTTTGAGATCAAAATATTTCAGGGTTGCCTCTTTATCACCGGAGCCGGTATTAGGTGCGTTGATGTACAACACTTTACCTTTTACAGCATTGAGGCGGGAGTAGTTACCAGCCGGAACAGGCAACAGATACAGCCTCGCTTCCATATTATCCAGATCTATTTTCACTTCATTGCCAGCAGCTTTAGCAGGTTCTCCTTCTTTCTTTTTCTCATCCTTTTTAGGTGATGCTTCCTCTGCGTCTTTAGTTGCTTCCACTACATCATTACGTGTAGACATCACCGGTGGAACGTCTTTCCGCAGGCTGATGGCCGCCACTTTGGTAGTATTGGCATAGATGAAGGAACTTTCCAAATCGCTGTAGATAGGCGTAAATGATCTGTTGGTAAAGACGAAGAGGTATTTACCTTCCGGATCGAACACCGGGTCTGATGTGTCGTAGTAATCGCTGGTTACCTGATGACGTTGATTGGTGGCCAGGTTGTAAAGGAAAGCTGTACTATGCCAGTTGGTATTATCACGGCTATACGCCAGCCAACGGCTATCGGAAGACCAGCTGCATTTCCAGTTACGATAAGCACCCTCTTCAAAACGAACCGCCTTGTCTATATTGGTTATTTTTCCAGTGGCTACATCCAGGATGTTTATTTTCATCGTCTGGTCGATGTAGGCGATTTTTTTATTGTCAGGAGACCAGTACACATGGTAACGGAAACCAGCGCCCAGGTGGGTTATCTGTTTAGCCGCGTCTTCTTTGCCGGCTTCAGCCAGCCACAGCTCATATTCACCGGACTTATCACCCCACCAGGCAATGTATTTGCCGTTGGGTGACCAGGCGGCATCGCGTTCGGCCACACCGCTGGTACGGGTCAGGTCTTTTACGAAGCCGTTTTCGGCAGGCAGGGAAAATACATCTCCTCTGGCACCGATCAATGCGCGTTTACCATCGGGACTGATGTCTGCATACAGGATATCCTTGTCAGCCACAATGGTACGTGGTTTCAGGGTAGACACATCTGTAGTGACATTGATTTTTACTTCCTTGGATTGTTGGGTTTCGAGGGAGAGGGTATACAGTTTGCCACCGGCTTCGTATACAATATCTGCTGGTCCCATAGCCGGTGTATGTACATCATAGTCGGTGTAATGGGTTACCTGTTCAAAAGCTTTAGTATCTACATTATATCGCCAGAGGTTCATCCTTTTTTCCTGACCACGGTCGGACAAGAGGTATATATGGTTTTTATACCACATCGGAAACTCGTCCCCAGCTTCACTTTTAGCGGAAATATTTTCTGATTGCCGGGTATCAAAACGGAAAATATGGATTTCGGCTTTCATCCCGCCGCGGTAGCGTTTCCAGTTACGGAAGCTCTGCGTACGTGTGGTGAGTGCCATGCTTTTTCCATCAGGAGAATAGCTGCCGAATTCGGCATAGGCCAACGGCAATTTACTTGCGGGGCCACCAGTTTCCGGGATGGTATAAAACTGATTAAAACGATCTTTGGTACTTTCTCTTGTAGAGGCAAACAACACCTGTTTTCCGTCAGGCGTCCAATCTATAACGCGGTCTGTAGACCCGTGCTGGGTGAGCCTTAACGGCACACCGCCGCTAACCGGCATTACATATACGTCGTTGTTGCCGTCGTAATTGCCGGTGAAGGCCAGTTTGCGGCCATCGGGAGAGAAACGCGGAAATACTTCCACGCCGGAAGGTGAAGTAATTCTGATCGCAGTGCCTCCTTCTTTAGGTACAAGCCAGATATCGTTGGCATAACTGAAGGCAATCTGTGTCTGGGATACATCCGGATACCGGAATAAGCTGGCATTAACCTGTTGTGCGCTGACATGTACACCCCATAAGCAGGCCAACATCAGCAGTGGACTTTTCTTCATAAGCGGTTGATTGTTAGTTGATCTTTTCCGGATCAAGGGTTTCCCGGATAAACGAATGTAGGAAAAACAATACATTTTTGCTTTTTATTTATACGACCTTATTAAACCGGCACCTGCCCGTTTTTTCTAAAGACACAAAGACCGCTATGAGGTTGCATCATAGCGGCCTTTATTTTCATCATATTTTGTTATTCGCTGACCAGCACACTAATACCTTCCTGCCAGTGGCGGGCTTCCGGCATATAATATGGATACACGGTACTGGCTTTTGCCTTATAGTTACCGGCTATCTCTGCTTTGAGGTCGAGATGAATTTCTCTGGTTTCATGAGGGTCCAGTCCCATCCAGTAAAAGACGAGATAGTTATCAAACACTTCATAGTGGGCTACCTGCGCGGTTTCTATCAGTTCTTTCAACTGCCATGGCTGTGCAGAGAGTCCTGCCGGTATACCTATTTTGGCAACGGACATCGGCTGTCCGCCGGCGGATTCATTTTGTACCCGGATGTTCATTCTTACAGTCTCTCCCACTTTTGTCCGGGAAGAACTCAAGGAAGTCTGCAACTTCAGAACAGCAGCCGGATTGTTTTCCGGCAACAGGGTATAATAACTTATATCCAGGTTGTAAGGGATATGGTTATTGTTCTGTATGTGGGAGGTGACTACCAGCTTATTTTCTCCCTCTTTCAGGCCGGGCATCACCTGCTGACCGGGAGTGAGAGACTCCTTGTTGAGCATAAAACTGATCTTATCACTGTTTTGTTTCCAGTTGCGGCGTATGGCAAACTCAGTGAGCAGTTCGAGGCTCAGCAGTGTGGACTGAGTAGAACCAAATCCATAGTGAGAGCGGCTTTTAGTGATTTGTCCGATTATGTCCAATACCTCCTGAAGATATTCACTTTTTCTCTGAAAGGCCAATCCGCACAAAGCCTTGGTTTCTACATTCAATGAAGTGCCTTGTGCCCCTACCATACTGCCCTTAGCGAGTGTTTTGTTTCTATATCCCGGTGCCAGTATGACCATCAGTTTATCATAATCTTTTTCCCGTTTCATATTGGATGCTGTAATGGCCATGACTGCCAGTTCCCATAAGCTGTTGCTCTTCAGGGCTGCAGTGAGTGCAGCTTCATACTCCGGTATCACCTCAGTGCCCATGCCGGCTTTCACCATCGCATATACGATATAAGCGTTGGCTACGCTGTAAGGTACCGCACGGAACTGAAAACTTTTGGAAGGCTCCAGGTTGAAGCCGCCTTTACCATCGCGCCGGTCGAGCAGGAACTTTTTGGTACGTGCTATCATGTCTTCATCTACCTTAATAAATTCCTTCATATCCATAAATTCCATCAGGCCGTAGGCCGTCAGTACTTCCTGCGGAGGTGTGCGGCCAAACCATTCGAAACCACCCATTGTTGTTTCATAGCTTTTCAACAGATTATAACCGGTGGTAAGATATTTCTTTACTTTTTCTTCTACCTGCTGGTTTATCTGTGCAGTGTATTTAAGGTATTTCAGGATATAGATATTGGGATAGGTAGTGGAAGATGTTTGTTCGAAGCAGCCGTGAGGTTCCCGTAACATGCCTTCCAGTACGTCCATGGTCAGGTTTTCGGTGCTGGAATACAGATTGAGTTTTGTTTGCAGAGAGCCAGGTACAGGTTTGTTAAACCAGAACTGGAAAGAATCAGTCTTGTTGCCGGACAAGGAAATATGTACCGGAAAACCTTTTTCCGCCACGGTTATCGGCCATATCATTTCTTCCTTTCCATAACGGGAGTCGATACTGATACGGATGCTGTCAGAGAGTTTAGCCGATGCATCCACCGGAATGAGCACTCTGCGGGAGCTGTTGCCTGCTAGTGTCAGATGCGATTCAAAAGTGCCGGCAGTCAGTCCCTGTGGTAGTTTCAGCCGGATATCCGCATCCAGTGTGCTTGTCCGGTTGTTGCTGAGTACCAGCGGCAACCATGTTTTATCTCCTACGGTGAGATAAGGAGGAATTTTGACATCTATTGCAAGACGTGCACTGGACGCATAGGTCGCCTCAGCACGGCCTACCTTTCCATTATAGCCTATTCCTTCAGCGATGGCTCTGAAGGCAGTAGAGGCATCTGAGTTGTAAAATGTTACCGTAGCAGTACCCCTTTTATCTGTCTGTACCACCGGGTTCCAGTAAATGGTTTCCCTGAAATCATTTCGTTCAGCCGTTTTAGTGGTAGTATATACCGGCGCATAGAACCTACGGGCATCGGTATACGAAACACCTGGTATCTGAATTTTTTGTATCGGCAATTTATAGTCCGGTGACAACGGCAGTCGGATTTTGAAGTTTGGATTACTACGGCCACTAACGACAATAACACCGTTGGCCGCTTTGCTCCCATATAGCGCAACAGCGGCTGCATCTTTCAGGACGGTGATAGATTCTATATCTGCCAGGTTTTCGGTAAGGAAAGCCGCAGACACCGGCACACCGTTATAAACATACAGTGGCTCATTATTACCTGTCAGGGAGGCTGTTCCACGGATAGTTACGAAGGAATTGTTTCCCGGGGTACCATTGACGATTGATAAACCAGCCACCCTGCCCTGTAAAGCATTAGCAGCACTTTGTGGCGCCTCATAGTATTGCCGTGGTAATGCCATGATGCACCCGGCAGTGCCGGCCCTTTTTGAGGTACCATATCCTGTTATTATTACCTCGCTGAGATTTTTATTTCTCAGACCGAAGCTGATAAAATCCACTGCAGCATTTTTTCTCATAGCTTCCGGCAATGGAACTTTTATCCCTTCTTTTGTCAGCTCCAGTATTTCGTCCTTCCCTACTACCGGACTTTCCAGCAGACTACTATCCCCTGCATCCGTGAATGTGTTTTCCAGGATATTGAATTGCAGTTCTTCCTTTCTTTTATATCTCTGAAAAGGTAGTGCTACCAGCACATAGCTGTCAGCCGCCGTATTCCATAAAACAAACTTACCGGTGGGATCCGTTTTCACAGCCCTTACCAATTCATGGGCCTGATAGGGAAACAACAAAACTGTAGACTCAACGGACTTACCATATTTATCCACTACACGCCCCACCAGCCGGTGTTTCCGGTTTGGAGCATAACGAAGCCTGTTCTCTCTCAGCACTTCAGCGCGAAAATCAAAATACCGGTATCCATGGGTGAGCATCACCAGGTCTAACGCTGCGGGAGCAGCCGGTTCATCCTCTTTAAAATAAAACGGTGGTTCTTCTATTTTTCCCTGCAGTTCGGAACTAAGCAGCAGCCAGGAGAGAATATGGTCCTGCCGGTCATCTGCCAGAGACCATTTTTTATCATCTATTACTGCCAGGGATAAATTTGAAGGCACTGGTTTGTCATTCTGATCTTTGGTGCTGACGGTGAGTGTTACTTCTTCCCTGGGCTCATAGAGATTTTTATCAGTGGTGATACTTACCTGTAATTGTTGCTTTGCATGCAGAAAAACGAGACGTTCCGCTAGTGGTATGCCATTGGGTTGTGACAACGTAAAAACGGCGATGCCAGCAGGGAAATCTGCAGGATTTATTTTGATGACCTGTTCCTTGCTTTTTAAAGACACCTCTTTTTTATACCAGCTGACATTTTTGGTTTTCCCTTCCAGCACGAAGGTTTGTGGCTGATCAGTTTTCAGTTTAACCAGCAGCTCCGTCCCTTCGCGGTAGATGTTCATCACTACACCATTATCTGTAGCCTGCGGAAAAACATAGGAGCCTTTGATACCTGCCGGCGCCTGTATACTGGCGGTATACCTTTGTCCTGCCTTTGGCGTGAAAGCAAAGGCTCCCATACCAAAGCGAAGGCTTTCAAAAGTGGCTACCTGTTTCCCATTGTCATCCATCAGTACACCTTTAATGTCTGTGCCTTTTCCATACTCGTTGACGGCCCTGAAAGCGATATTGGTATGAATACCATTGACCAGTGTACCACCTTCCGGCATAAACTGCAGATCTATTTTGCTGAGTGTGATGGGTATGCTTCTGGAAATGGCTTCTTTGTTTCCTCTGTAATCCACAAGAATATTCAGCAGACCATCGTTGGTAGCAAGCGTATCCGGCAGACGGAACACAATCCTGGCCTTGCCGGCCGTATCGGTGACGAAAGTATCTGATAGCACTACACGACCATCTATTGCGACCCTGTATTGACATTGGAAATTTTCTACGGGCTCCTGTTGCAGGTTACGCATACTGTAGTCAGCTATCACTTTATCACCGGGACCATAACCTTTGGCCGGGAAATCCAGTTTCATCAGCACGCGCGGTGGGATAACCTTCAACAGGGTAATTTCTTTCGTAAAATGTGTTTCATCTTTTTCATTCTGCATCCAGGAGGTATAAGCATGGAGCTTATAGATACCACCAGGAGCCTGTTCACTGAAGTGAAATGCACCTTCAGCATAACCATTTTCCACCCGGTACACCTGCTTTTCCAGCACAGTGCCGGCGGGTGAAATGATCTCCACAAATACTTCACTGCTTAAGGCAGCGGGCCGCTGGTCGCGGGCATCAACTACATATATTTTATAGAAAAGATCCTCTCCCGGAGTAAAGAAAACATGACTGGTATGAAGATAAACTTTTTCCTTGGTGGATGCATAGTTCAGTTTCTGTGCATACACCTGCATCATTGCCCCTATTAGCACCAGGAGCAGACATACTGTTAATTTCATCAGGTACTTCATAGGTCAGAACTTAATTAAAGCGTTACAGCCGAAGGTTTTCACAGAAGGGAGGTTAAAGAAGTCGAGCCCGGCACTGTTGGGCTGATCAAACAGTAACTGTGACGGATCTACGCCATTGTAAGGTGTCCATAATAGCAGGTTGTTGACATATCCTGTCAGTCTCAGTTCCTGCAGGTATTTCCGGAATCTCCAGGTATAGGACAGTTGTACTGATTGCAGCCGCAGATAATCGGCCTTACGGATGTAGGCTTCTGCGATGCCGCCGGGACCGTATCTTACCCAGCGGTTGTCTTCCAGTGGCTTTGCAGGATCATAGAAGGTTACCGGTTTGGTGTTTGGATGACCGTCTTCAGTTACCCCTTCAAAGACATAACCCGTGACATTCCTTTCTGTGCCAGAAGAGGCGGACCTGCCGTAATAATCGAGCATGGCCTGCGTACCGTTCCAGGTGTCGCCTCCTTTTTTCCATTCCAGGGCTGCCTGAAATATCCAGTTGCGATAGGTGATACGGCTGCTGTGTTTCAGAATAAAGTCGGGAATGGGATTACCAATAATACCGGCTTTATCTGCCATAGGGAAACCATCGGGGCCTATCACCAGCTGTCCGGCTGCATTTCTGCGGTAGGTGCTTCCTACGATTGCTCCCAGCGGCTGTCCTTCAATGACTGCCTTGTTAACATCTTTAAATCCTGCGATTGGCGTATAATCCATTCCATCAGCCACATTAATGACCTTATTACGGTATGCACTATACGAAATATTACCATTGTATTGTAATCGTTTGCCCCAGTTGCGTTCCGAGATACCAAACAGCAGCTCGTACCCGGAAGTACGATGGTCTGCCAGGTTACGCAGCACCCAGTTGGCATTGTCATACAACGGGAACACATCTCCCTTTACAAACTTATTGAAAGCATTTACCTGAAAAACGAAACGCTGACGGGTCAGCTCTGTTCCCATACTCCACTCGCGGGTCCTGACTGGATTCACCCGATCGTAACCAGCCACCTCCGTCACCGGAAAATAATGGCCTGCTTCAAAAGTATTATAACGAAGCAGGTTAAGATACGCCAGAGATTTATTGACAGGGAGTTCGTGATCATAATAATTCAGCATCGAAAAAAAGCGCATTCTCCATGATGAGTACAGCGGTTTAACCCATACATTGGCGTTGATAGCAGGCAACCAGTAATCCTGGCGGCTTGCGGTATTGGACAGATAAGCGCGGTTAGCCAGTTCCACTTTAGCATCTATATCATTGCTGATGGCAAAATATACAGGCACCTGTAAGAGCAACTCATTAACAGTACGCTGATAATTGTACTTTGTTTCCGGCGAGGAATATTGAATCATAGAGCTGGCAACAGACAGAATATGCCTTAGTGTAAAATCTATATGGTCATCAGACCAGACCTTCAATTGTTTTTTATAGGTGAGGTGTGTATTGACACCATAGTTCAGATCTCTTGCCGTTCTACGTGTCAGTATTCCATCCGGGAAACCGCTAGTACCGGGCTTATAGGCTTCGGTTGCATTCTGCCATGCATACTCTCCGCTTTGTTCGATTGCCGCCTCCAGTTTTTTCCCTTGATAGTTCAACTTCATTCCGGCATTGTGCTGCCAGCCAAAGAAATTGTTATCATTATTTTTTAACAGGGAAAGAGGGTTATCTGCCCAGGCGCGATAACTCAATTTCGTATAGGCGTTATCGAAAGAGGCAGGTGTGAGCAGGTATTGCTGGAAGGTTCTGTTAAAGAAACCGTTTCTGTTGGTATTGGATAGATGCTGATCTCTGTACTTGTATCCTACATCAAGGGTAAACCTTTTCATGTAATACATCCAGCGGGTGCTGAGATTTTTTGACTGGTTGTCGTTATTCCGGATGACGGTGTTTTCGTTGGTGTGTTCCAGTTTGAGCTCCAGCGCCATCTTTTTGACATCCATTTTTTTCACCACTCCATTCAGGTCCAGGGAGGTGCTTACCAGCAGGCCGGGGCGAAATATGCTATGGTGGTAGTTTTTAGCCGGAGTGCCGTTACCACTGCCAGCTGACACCAGTTTTCCATTAGGGTCATATGGATAAGCAGCGCCATCGAATTCCAGTGAACGTAGTGCAGGGCCATAACTAAACATTTCGCCTGTTTCAGCGCCCCGCCATTGCAACGCTCCGTTGTTGGAGCGGCCCTGGGCATAATACTGCTGTACGGCAGGCAGACGGTTCACCGTTTTCAACTCCACGGTACTACCAAGTGTCCCCGTAAGCTGTAATATATTACGAGGACTTAAGTACGGTGTTACATATCCGTTTCGTATCCTGAGTTCAGAAATGTGTCTGAAGTCAGAGATGTATCTGGAGTCATAGATCTTGTTGGCGCCGGGAGAGTGCAGCAGTACCTCCGATGCTGAACGGGAAGAGTCGGCATGTCGGAGGCTTCTGTCTTTTCCGATCAGGTTCAGGTAGTCTTTCGAGACGACAGGATCAACAGACCGCTGTACCTGCGCCAACAGGCTACCAGGTAACACAAGCAACAGTATCAGGCCTTTCATAGTATAGGGCATTGGTCTATCTAAATATAAACCAATATCCCTAACAACGTACAGGCATGTCCGTTATATTTTACTATTATTTATCTAGTGATAAGACACCAGTTGATGTAAGTGATGTTCGAGGTGAACAACGTAATCATTGATCAGATAGGCTAATGTAACGGGCTCGGGTTTGCCAGTATTACAGGTGCGCTGCAACAGCTGTTCTGGTATATGCCGTGCAATACCCAGAAGGAGCTGATTGAAGGCTATCCAGCTATCGATCAGTTGCCAGCTATGTGCCTGTTGATGGTAGCTGTGTTTATTCCATTCATTCTGGTTATAGGTAATAGTGGGTGTGTCTTCAAACTGTATCCTTACAAAACGCTGATGATTATTGGCTGCGCTGTCTATCAGGTGGCCCAGGATTTCTTTTTTACTCCATTTGGACGGCAGCGGTTTAAAAGAAAAATCTTCTTCGCTGATAGCGGTCAGTAATGGAGGGATGGTATTACAGAGATACTCCCAACGTTGGAGGCTGGCAGAAATCATATTTGTTTCATTTTAAAGGTCCATAAATTCCCAGGCGCTCTGGTAGGCATTCCTGGCTTCTGCGTAAGCGATAAAATCTGCATAAAAAGGCAGTTGCGAAAGGGTACCGCTATCTCCTACTACCACCAGTTTTTTCTTTGCCCTGGTCATGGCAACGTTCATACGCCGGATATCCGCCAGAAAACCGATGTTGTTGTCTGCGTTGCTACGGGTCATGCTGATATAAACGATATCGCGCTCCTGTCCCTGAAAACTGTCTATTGTATTCACGGATATGTTAGCTGCATGCGGGAGCAATTCGGGTGCATGTTGCAGCTGTTCCTGCAGGAGGTATACCTGTTGTTTATAAGGAGAAATGATGGCAATTTCCGGGAATGCAGCCGATGAAGACTGGGCCTGCCATGCAGCTACGAGCTGTGACAGGTGTTTAAACAGGAACGAAGCTTCTTCCGGATTGGTAGTGCTGGTACCTTCCTGTTTTTCATCGAAACCGCAACCGGCAGTATCCACAAACGAAAGCGGCACATCCTGCGGAAAAAGCCGGTGGTCTGCCACAGTATGATGTGCTTTGAGTTTGTCCTGATAAAATACGGCAGAAGAATACCCCATGATCATTTCGTTCATGCGATACTGTTCTTCCAGCAACACTACTGTTTCGGGATGAAGTGCCACACACTTCTCCAGCAATGTGTTGCTGAGTCCTTTGCGGGCAGCTTCATTTGACTTGATGGTGGGTGGCAACTGGCAATGATCTCCGGCAAAGACAACCTTATCTGCTTTGATCAAGGGTATCCAGCAGGCCGGTTCCAGTGCCTGACCGGCTTCATCTATTACAACGGTGTGATAGCGGACATTGCGCACAGTATAGTGGTTGGCACCTACAAGGGTAGCTGTTACCACCTGTGCTTTAGCGATCAGGTCGTCGGTGATATATTGTTCGGTTTTATCGACCTCTTTCATGATCTTATGTGCTTCATCAAAGAGGGCTTTGCGTTGTTCTCTTTCGGCCTTGCCAAAGTTGCGCTTGTATTTATGCGCCATGTTTTTGTATTCGCCGGCTTGTTTTTTCAGTCGTTTAACTTCCTTCATGCTGGCATGTTCTGCCATTTTACTATCGAGGGTAAGCGACATGAGCCTTTCGGAGACGCGGGCGGGATTGCCGACACGCAATACGTTCAGGCCTTCATCAGCCAGTTTTTCGCTGAGGAGGTCTACCGCAGCGTTGCTGGGGGCCACTACCAGGATCTTTTGCTGGTCCTGTTTCACGAGGGCTTTGATGGCCTGTACCAGCGTAGTGGTTTTACCGGTGCCCGGAGGACCGTGTACAATGGCCAGTTCATTGGCCGACAGAATTTTGTTGACCGCTTCCTGTTGTACAGTATTGAGCCGTGGAATCACCAGCGGCTGGCGGGTTGTATCGAAAGAAGGTTTTTTCTGACCGGTAAGGATCTGCACCAGGTGCCCTTCGGAGGCTTTCTCCCCCAGGGCTGAGGCCTGTTTCAGGGCCTGTTGCATTTCATCATAACTGTTATCATCGAACAACAGGTCTATTCCCAGCTTACCATTATCGGCCCATTCCGGCAGTTCATCTGTACGGAGCATGAGCTTCAACCGGTTGCCACCCTGGTAGGTAACGGTCCCTTCCACCCTGTCTTTCTGATGATCGTGGTTGGAGAAAAGCATGGCTGATACTCCAAAGCGAAGCTGGTGCGCGATATCCTGATGGGTAGTGCGTTCCACTTCCACGGTGAGATAGTCGCCGCGGCTCATTTCCGAGCCTCTGATCGCTATAGGGTACCAGGTAAGACCATTAGCCCTGCGTTCGGCCACAGTGCTTGATTCTGTCATTTTTTGATATGACTGCCTGTCTTCCTCCCGCTCCATCTTCATCAGATCGAGCAATTCCCTGAAATAAACTGTGATGGACATGATGGTACTGATTCTCCTGATGTGGGAGTATTATATTTTTTTTATGAACGCAAAGATACGCTACTGGAGCCGCAATCCGGAAGATGCAGCACAGATAGGATATATATTATTTTGCTTTTATATTGTTTTAACTGTTGCTCATATATTAGGAACTATAGAGCGATAGATAGGTATTATCGAATTGTTTGCTGAGCAAGTCTTTTTTCTGTATGAAGAAGTGAATACAACCGGCATCCCACCAGGTGAAGCCCACCTGCCGGTCGGAATCTATCTGCAGCAACATAGTCATATCGCTGAGTGTGTCATCCACCTGCTGCTGGTTTCCATTAAAATGCTGCAGCAATGTTTTACGGGCATTGGAGGGCAGGTAATCATATTTCTGTTTTGCTACCAGGTACATGGCTGCTTCTATATAATGATCATCATGTTGTCCGTCAGGATAACCGCCTATCATCCCGATGCCTTCGGTGAGATGCATACAGAGATCATCCAGTGCATCTGACTCGTCTTCAGAGAGTTCATCATAATCTGCGTAGGCATAATTGGGCGGCATGAGAGAAGGTGCGGTCTGCAGCTGATAGCTGGTAAACCGTTCCTCTTTTTCCAGCACAGTAACAGCAGGAGCTGGTGTTCTTTTTAAACCTGTTTTATCCTCTGCATAAATCACTTTATGTTCGATATGATAAGCCTTGTCAACATCTCCCATAAAAAAATACAGTACACCGGTATCGGGCAGCAATTGCTGAACATCCTGCTGACTAATGACAGAGAGGTCGAGCTGCGCGATAAACGTCATCGGTGTTCCGTTGGCGGTGAGAGGCCAGGCAATATGGGCGGGAAGATCGGGGTCTCCTGCCACTCTTGTGTTACCGGTATGCTGATAATTTTCCTGTTGCGCCAGGGTCAGTGTAATCAGCGGCCGGGTGTTGGAGAGAACATAGTCTTCTACGCCGGCCAGGTCAAACTTATGGATTAACTCCTTGTATTCTTCTGTTGTCAAAACAAATTCATTTACATGGATAACAATATAGCAACGTAATGGCAAATAGCGGCTGAAAGTACCAGCAGATGCCATACTGCATGGGTATACTTGTGTTTATCCCAAAGGTAAAAAATAACGCCGACGGTATACAGTCCTCCTCCTACACATAACAATACGATGACAGGCATAGGCAGCTCAGTGAAAAAACGTTTGCCACCGACTACGAGTATCCAGCCCATGACCAGATAGATCAGCGTGGAAATGATGTCGAAGCGGCCGGTGAAAAACACTTTAAAAATGATGCCTACAGCTGTGAGCCCCCATAATACCGATAACAGGGATATCCCGAACGCGTTGTTCATATATACGAGCAGGAAAGGCGTATAGGTACCGGCTATGAGAAAATAAATACTGATATGATCGAAGATGAGGAATGTTTTTTTGACGGCCGACTCCTGCGATATGTGATAGATGGTCGAGCAGGTAAAAAGCAAAATAAAGCAGAAGCTGTAAATACCTGCACCTACGATGCCAGGTGTGTTGCCATGTGTGGCAGCAATGCTAGTCAATACCGGAAGGCCACTGATGCCGAATACAATACCAATCGCATGTATCAGTCCATTCACGATTTCCTGTTTCCTTGTGTAGCCTGTTGGCGAAGCCGTCATTCCCATGATAAAAAAAATTTACGGACGGATCGTTCATGATCCGTCCGTAAATGTAGGATAATCTACCAAGGCAACGTGATAGAGATTCTCTATAAGATTATTTTTTTATAAAAGAGCTGACCATCTCTCCATTGGTAACGTTGATCACGTCTCCGGTAGCATGGTTATAGAGTTTGCAGCTGAAGCGCATTTTCACTTTAACATAATAGTCAATCATATTAGGCACTTCTTCTGTGCTGATGATGGTAAAGGTACCTCCCGGCTGGCCAGTGGTGCCGTTGAAGCTGTCCCAGGTCTTGCCGTTTTCATCTGTCCAGTTGATGATAATACCATCCGTATATACCTGACCGTTAATCGTAGCGTAGGTATAGTCACCGGGTTTGAAGAAATTTTTGAAATCCTGTTGGGAAGTAGTACGGTAGTTTTTGTAGATCCCTTTGGAGATAACGAGTTCTGTTTTACCCGCGGGCAGCGGAATGTTGGCGTTCCAGGTAATACCTGCGCCCAGCAGCACATCCACGTCGCCAATTACTTCGGCGGTGGCCATGTAGTTGTTATTGTCCGTTGCTTCCTGCGTATAGTCTTTCCCGTTGACCGTCATTTTATAGTAGTATTCCGATGTGGGTACAGGCGAATCCCCTGTAACGGTGAGGGCTACACTACAGGTAGAAGTATAAGCCTGTATAGGGAATGTAAAAACACCTGCCTGTACAGGTATACCTGAAGCCTGCAGGGTAATACGTTGTCTGCCGGTATTGGTAAAATTACCAGAGCCGGTAAAACGCAGGCCATTGACAGTACCTGTGCTCATCGCCCAGATTCCGGGTGTGGTAACGTTAACGGTTATCTGTATTTTTGCATCGTCACCGGTTGGGGTGCCTGTTTTGTAGGAACCGCTCACCGTAGCGTCGGAGCAGCTGCTGCCCTGCTGTACCAGTGCATATACAGCCATACCATCGGAAGGCGACGGCGTAGGGTTGTAAGGCGTGGTCGTTTCCTGGGAGTATTCCTTTCTACACCCTGTCATCAGCAGGGAGGCCGTGAGCAGGAACATTAAAGTCCGGGACAGGCGTATTAATACAGGTGAAATCATCATCGTTGTGTTATTGTACTACTATCGCAAATATATAAACTTAAAATAATAAGATATATCTTTAGTTTTTCTATTTATTTTATTTAAACCGCAGTGAGGAGATGGAGAACGAATTTACGAGAGAAGAATGGGACACTTGTATCAGGGTATTACAGGTATTATCGAGAGACCCGGACCAATCGCCGGACAACATGGTATTAAAAGGTCTGGTGACCAAATTATATAAACGTGCCAAAAAGGACAACAAAGCTGTGGCGGCAGTGGAGGCCATCAATAAAGTAGCGCCGGAGAAGCTGACCCTTCAACGGTTGCAGGCGATTTCCCGCAATCAGGACATCCTGAAGCAGTATGATAAAAAGCTGGTACTTTCCCGGACAACGATGTTCGGTAAGTATCAGTTGCCCGATACCGGTGTCTATACCGACACACAGGAAACGCTGACGCTGGCTTCCACACAACGATGCTATACATGCAGCTGCCATTACAAGCAGGTACATTTTTTTTACCATATGCTTTGCCCGGACTGTGCGGAGCTGAATTTCAACAAACGTATGCAAACTGCCGATCTGCGTGGGCGCGTGGCCGTTATCACCGGTGGCAGGATCAAAATCGGCTATCTTACAGCCCTGCGGATGTTGCGGGACGGGGCCCGCGTGTGGGTGACCACCCGCTTTGCCAAAGATTGCGCCCTTCGTTTCAGTGAAGAACAGGATTTTGCCGAGTGGAGCCACCGGCTGAAGATCGTGGCGCTGGACCTGCGCAACCTGGGACAGGTAAACCAGTTCATTCAGCAGCTCTATGCTGAAGAAACACACCTGGACATCCTCATACATAATGCAGCCCAGACCATCAAACGGCCGGCTGCTTTTTATCAGCATCTGTTTGCCGTGGAGGAAGGTCCGGTTACCGCACTGCCCGAAGCCGTGCGCTCTTGTATTGTGGCAGGAGCACCTTTCCGTTACCTGGGCGATACCTGGGAACAACAACTGCTGCCCGCCGAGATCCACCAGTCTTTTCCGGCTGGCCAGTACGATAAAGACAAACAGCAGGTAGACCTCCGCAGCAGCAACAGCTGGACCATGCGGCTGGAAGAAGTGCCACCCGTAGAGATGCTGGAAACGCAGCTGGTGAATGTCACCGCTCCTTTTATGCTCAACAGCAAACTGAAAACATTACTTAAACAATCTCCCTTCTCCCGGAAATTTATCATCAACGTATCCGCTATGGAAGGGCAGTTTAACCGCGCTTCCAAAACGCCGTTCCATCCACATACCAATATGGCTAAAGCAGCGCTCAACATGATGACCCGCACCGCCGCGCAGGACTATGCGCTGGACGGTATCTTCATGAACAGCGTGGATACCGGATGGATCACACAGGAAAATCCGCATCCCAAAAAGGAACGGCTATACGTAGAAGAAGGATTTGTTCCACCACTCGATGAAACCGACGGCATGGCCCGTATCTACGATCCTATCGTATCCGGCCTTGCCAGTGAAGACATCCCGCTGTTCGGGCATTTCCTGAAAGACTATCAACCTTATGCCTGGTAACTGAATTTAAAATCAATACAAGAAAAATATTTGCATATGCAGAATAATACCGTTGTATGTCCCGTAGATTATGTAAAGACCAGTTTTCCGTTTGACCCGACCGATCTGGACCCGGTGTTGCAGTATCTCAGTAACAATCAGCCCCTGCCCGCCAGTGACCTGGTTTTCCCGGTAGGCACCATCACTGCTGACGGAAGGCTGGACATGTGTAAACAACAACTGGGCGTAGCAGGTATGCAGCTGGTGACCAACGCCCTGCAATACAACACAGAGATCAAACATATATTGATGGGCACCAATGCCTTCGGTAACCCAGGCGCTCAGGCCGTTGCAGATCTCGTGGCTGTCAACAATACCATCGAAACCGTATACCTTGGCTGTAATTATATCGAACAGGCAGGTGCTCAGGCCATCTGCGAAGCGCTGGCCACCAACCAGTCTGTCAAAAGCATCTGGTTCAAAAGAAACCCTATCGGCAGCAACAGCATGGAAAATATTATCCAGCTGCTGCAGCAAAACAATCACCTGCGCACCCTTGATCTGGTAAACACCTGCGCCGGTGATGGTTTCCTCACCCTGTTCGAATACCTGAAAACCAATACTACGGTAGAGCGGTTGTATCTGAGCGGCAACTACCTGACTGCCGATATGATGGAACCACTGAGCGAAATGCTGAAAGTCAACAAACACCTGAGATCCTTATTCCTCAGCGTCAACAACATCGGCGACAAAGGCGTTTCCTATCTGGTACGCGGGCTGCGGCAGAATACAACGCTCGAACAGCTTGGCCTGTCCAGCTGTGGTATTGAAGCCGGTGGCATGCAGCTGTTGCATGATCTGCTTAACACCCACCCCTATCTCAAATGGATAGACCTGGGCTATGCTGCTTCTACCAGGGCACTGAATGGCAAAGCCAATGTACCGGTACATCTTACTCCCATGAAGGATTTTCCGGCACAAGCCGACTATACTCATCCTGACAGTAAAGCTATTAAAAGTGTATATCGTTAAAAGGAAGGAGAATTGTAATACGGCCGGTGAGACTCGAACTCACGCCCCCCATTTGCAGTAGGTGCTCTTCCCCTAAGCTACGGCCTATTACAGGCGCTAAGATAAAAAATTCACCCGTTAATTTCAGAGGGTTGCTTTAGGGCAGCCCTTTTTTTATTACGTGTATACGTGGCCGTAAGTGGGATTGATTAAAGAGAAGTGCAGTAAAAAAATAGTGGAGGAGCAAAGGATTCGAACCTACATCTCCTGCCTAGCTAGCAGGTATTTTTCCAATTAAATTATCCCCCATAAATGCAATAAGACCAGTGAGAATCGAACTCACGTCTCAAGCGTGCAAGGCAGGCGCTCTTCCAGCTGAGCTACAGTCTATTGCGGCGCAAATATATAGGAAAATATTTATTATATAAAATGCAATAAGGCTGGTGAGATTCGAACTCACACTTTCCACTTGACAGGCAGATGTCATTCCATTAGACTACAGCCTATTGCGGCGCAAATATATAAAAAAGTAATGTTTATTTCTGCTGATGATATCCTTTTTCACCATATGGCTGCAGTTCTTCCAGACACATTTTATACAGTGCCTGCACTTCCTTTTTAAAATCTACAGTAGGGTCAGTGGTATCATCCAGCTCTTCTACGATCTCATAGACAAAACACTTTTCTCCCAGCGTATTCCAGTCGGACTGCAGCTCCACATTGGGATGGGTATTAGCCAGCAACTGCATGCGGGGAGAATTCCAGGCTCTGTCGAGATCTGAGCTATAGTGTATCCATATTTTATTGCTGACAGTATTACGTATTTGATAGACGCCCATTCGGAAGGCCATCTGTCGGTAAGCTTCCTTCAGTTCTTTTTTTGATTTCATGCGTGCAGGTCTTTTAACTGATTATCGATAAAAGCATTGGCCGCCTTGAGGAAGGCGGAATAACCGACAGGCATCTGCCGGTTGATATACAGGAGCAGCATGCCGGTTGTTCCGTATAGCAGGGCTGCCTTTTTATGGCTGGCCGCAGCCGGGGTGAGGCTTTTCAAGGCGATGAGATATTTCCATTCTTCCTCGCAGAGGCTGTCCAGAAAACCGGTGATCAGCGGAGCTGTGTCTGGTTGCCTGTTGAGGTCTGACAGCTTCTCCACAAAAAAGAGTTCAAATATGCCGGAGTACTGTATAAAGTATTCGAGATAAGCCAGCAGGATGGCTTTCAGCCTCTTCTCCCCTCTGGGCGCCTTACTGCTGCGTTCTGCCACATAGGCACTGCATTCTTCCTGAAAAT
Organism: Chitinophaga flava; assembly: GCF_003308995.1. Taxonomy (NCBI): domain Bacteria; kingdom Pseudomonadati; phylum Bacteroidota; class Chitinophagia; order Chitinophagales; family Chitinophagaceae; genus Chitinophaga; species Chitinophaga flava. Next base: position 202,417 of record NZ_QFFJ01000003.1, read on the forward strand.
CCTGTACACAAAGGAATACCAGGTCTTTCACATCCTTAAAATAGTTGTACAACGTAGCAAAGGAATAGCCTGCCCTTTCCGCGATATTGCGGACACTGACACTTTTTAATCCTTCACTCTTCAGGATCTCTTTGGTGGCATCGATAAAATACCCTCTGATACGCTGTTCCTGAATAGCTTTGTTCTTCATTTTAGATTCCTATTAATAATTTTTAATAGTGCAAATATATTGAACACTGTTCAAAATTTAAAAACTTTTCTGTTCTGATGACGGAAATAGTGGGTCTATTTTCCCGGTAGAATAGCCAGGGATGGGTTAAATTTGCTCCAGGAGCATACTGCCTAAACAAATACATTCCCTGGTCTGTTAACCTGTTATACAGCCATGAACAACTATAAACCCAAACGTATTGTCAGCCGGCTTTTATCCTCAGCGGGTATTACAGTAAATGGGAATAAGCCCTGGGACATCAGCGTTTTCAACGATCATTTTTATACCCGCGTATTACAGGGCGGCTCCCTGGGACTCGGTGAATCCTATATGGAAGGTTACTGGGACTGTGTGCACTTGGATGACTTCTTCTATAAGTTGTTGCGGGCCAACCTGGACAAAAGCATTCGCAGGAGTCTGCGATTAAAGACGGAGATTCTGCTTGCCCGGTTATTTAATTTTCAGCAGCCGGCCAGAGCCATCCGCAATGGCCAGCGGCATTATGATACCGGCAACGACCTTTTCCTCCATATGCTGGACAAGAGGCTTACGTATACCTGCGCTTTCTGGGACAACGCCCATAATCTGGACGAAGCCCAGGAAAACAAGCTGGACCTCTCCTGCCGTAAACTACGGCTGCAGCCCGGTATGCATGTACTGGATATCGGTTGCGGATGGGGAAGTTTTGCCCGTTATGCTGCCGAAAAATATGGTGTGGCTGTTACCGGTGTCACTATTTCCAAAGAGCAGGCAGCGCTGGCACAGGAACGTTGCGCCGGACTGCCCGTCACTATTCGTCTGCAGGACTATCGCATGGTGAATGAAAAATTTGATGCCGTTGTTTCGCTGGGTATGTTTGAACATGTAGGGGCTCACAATTATCCTGAATATATGAGGGTTGCCGACCGCTGCCTGAAAGATGACGGATTATTTCTGCTGCATACCATCGGCGGCAATGAAACATCCGCCTTTACAGATCAATGGCTGAATAAATACATTTTCCCCGGGGCAGCAATTCCCACTATCCGTCAGATAGGACAAGCCATTGAAGGCCTCTTTGTAATGGAGCACTGGGAAAACTTCAGTGTCAATTATGATAAAACGCTGATGGCCTGGTATGAAAACGTCAGTGCCAACTGGGATAAACTAAAAAGCAGGTACGACCAGACTTTTTTCCGTATGTGGAAATATTATCTCTTGTCCTGCGCCGCCTCTTTCCGTGCCCGACACAGCCAGCTCTGGCAGATCGTGTTGTCTAAAGCCGGAGTACCCGGTGGTTATACTTTTAGCCACTAACGCCAAGGCCCGTACGATTTAGCGACCGCTATGGTTTTACAGCCGCCACCAGCAGGAAGATAGGCCTGCGTAACTCATCTTTCATTTCCGGATATTTTTCAAGGACTGATGGAGAAGGCGGTGGCTCCTCCACCTGAGTAATACGAAAACCTGCAGCCAGCAAGCCATTTAGCAATGTAGCCACTGTACGGTGATATTTAATAACATCGTTACCAAGGAACCTTGTCACCCGACGGCCTTCCCCCTGGTAATGATCTACCGGCCAGTGCAGGCGATTGCCAGCCTCATCATAGTACCAGTCCTGTGCCGCTCTTGCAGTAAATACAGGATGCTCTATGGAGAATACAAAACTACCGCCTTCAGCCAGACAGTTAAACACTTTGCGGCAAACAACGTCATAATGTTCCACATAATGCAGCGCGAGTGAACTGATCACCACATCAAATATACCGTCCTCGAATGCGATATCTTCAATAGCCTGCTGCCGGTAAGTAATACCGGGCCCGCTATTCAACTCATGAGCCTTCTCCAGCATTTTCTCCGAGAGGTCAACACCGGTGACGCTCGCAGCCTGCTGCTCCATTACGTAGCGGCAGTGCCAGCCGAAACCACAGCCCAGGTCAAGCACCCGTTTGTTTTGTAAGGGCGGCAACAGTTTGCTGAAAGCCTCCCATTCCCCTGCTGCACTCAATCCTTCAACGGAGCGCAGCATACGGCTATAGTTAGCAAAAAAGCCAGGATCATCGTATTTATTCTCTTTCATAACATATCGTTTATAGCTGATCCCAGGGAATAACATCATAGGTGCGGTCCAGCAGAGAAGTGAGCGCAGACGGGTCTTTGTCAAACTGATGCTGATTGATCCGGGTGATGATTCCCCTGTGATGGATGGAATTGGTATAAAAAGCAGCCTTGTATTCGTTGAGTTGCGACAGTAAGATATTCCGATGAATAACAGGCACGCCTGTATTCCAGAGTCCTTCGGTGAGGAGCTGAATCATGATACCAGGTAAGGCAGGCGCAGCGGGCAGTATCACGGAATGGCCGTCATAGAATCCGATGTTCCAGACAGACCCCTCCGAAATGTGCTGATGCTGATTGACATATAATACGTCATCATAGCCTGCCGCGCGGGCTTCGCGCTGGTAGGCCAGTATACCAGACAAGATACCGCTGTATTTCACGTCCGGCATCAGGCGCTGGAAACGGGCGGTCATCACCTGTAGCGGGGCTACTGCCGGCTCTACCGGCGGTTTTTTGGTGATGAGCACGTACAGGTCGTTTTCGTATATGCCAGGCCGTTGGTAGTCGGGCGTAAAAATATTGATACGGATAGTGCAGGATTCATTTTCTCCGATGATATTTTTGAGATAAGCGATGATTTTGTCATCGGGGAGATGACAACCGAACAGCTTGTCACTGCTCTTCTGCAGCCTGTCGAGATGCAGGCGGAGACCTTTTACCTGCCGGTTTCGTATCTGCATGGACGTAAAATGTCCGTATGATAATGCCATCATCAGCGGCAGATCAGCTGTTTCCAGGCTTCTGCCATTGATTTCCTGAACGAAGGTGTGATCCATAGGCTATGTTTCCTGATAAAGCTAAATAATCTTTATCAATTGCAGTGCAGTCGCGGGGGGCTTGCGTTTTTAAAAAGATTTTGATACTTTAGCGCCGACAAACCAGCCAAACCATATTGTGAGCAGGGGGATACACTTTATCTGATGAAGGGCAGTCAATATAATGAAAGGGAGATCGTTGCCCGTATAGCCAAAGGTGATGAATCTGCATTTGCTGTCTTTTTTCGCCATCATTACCAGAAAATTTACGAAGTAGGACTGATGCTGACGCAAACGGAATCCGTTGCGGAAGAGCTGGTGCAGGATGTTTTTCTGAAAGTATGGAAGCAGCAGGAACAGCTGCCTGCTATCACGGACATTCCATCCTGGCTGTTTATCATTGCCCGCAATGATGCCTACAAGGCGTTGCGGCGCAGCACCCGTCTGAAGGTGGTCCTGGAAACGCTGGAGTGGCCGCTGCCAGTGTCCAATGAAACAGACGAGCAGATCATTTATCGCAACTACCATGAACTGGTAAACAAAGCGGTGAGCCAGCTTCCTGCCCGTCAGCAGATGGCCTGGCGCCTTAGCCGTGAAGAAGGCCTCAAACGCGAGGAAATAGCCAGCCGTATGCAGATCCGGCCAGACACGGTAAAGGAACACCTGACCCTTGCCGTAAAAAATATCCGTCAATTTCTGGAAACACAAGACGCCCTGCTGATAGGCGCTGAAGTCATCTTCCTCTGGAGTATTCATTCCCTCAATTAATTTTTTTTTTAAGACACCCCCCAAAACTTCCGTCACCAGGATCTTTATTATAATGACGGGCAATACCACCAACCATTTTATCCGTCAACAGCTTATATGGACCAAAATCGACTGGAATATTTATTCAGCAGGTATACTGCCGGCCATGCCACGCCCGAAGAGCTCAGGGAATTTGATGCCATGGTGCAAGTACCGGACAATGAAACAGCCTTAAAAGAAAATATTGACCGATTACTGTATAACGCAAGCGGAAGCGCTTCCATGCCGGAAAGCGCTATCCAGGCAACGTTACAACATATTACCGGGAAACATGCGCCTTCATCCATTGTGCGTTATCTCCGCAACTGGTGGGCAGCTGCAGCCGTTATTGTATTACTGGGCTGCAGTCTCTACCTGCTGAAAACACCGAAAACAACCACGGTACCGCTGGCCGACAAAGCACCTGGCACCGACAAAGCCGTGCTGACCCTCGCCGATGGCACCACCATACAGCTGGACAGCAGCGGCCACCAGGTTATCGGTCAACAGCAGACAGCCATCCGGCAGTCCGGCGGACAACTGCAATACACTGTACTGCACCCCGCTGCCAGCACCGGTTATAATACACTGACTACCCCCTGTGGCGGACAGTTCAGGGTGATACTGCCGGACGGCACCACCGTATGGCTGAATACCGCTTCCTCTCTGCGTTACCCAACTGCCTTTACCGGCACCGACAGGACCGTAGAGCTGCAGGGTGAAGCCTATTTTGAAGTAGCTGCTAACCCTTCCCTGCCCTTCCGGGTGAAAACAGCCGGACAGGAAATACAGGTGCTGGGTACCAGTTTTAACATGAACGCCTATACGAATGAGGACTATACCGTCACCACACTGGTGACAGGCCGCGTAAAAGCCACGGCTCCGGGCACTCCTGAAGGGGTGGTGCTGGCGCCCGGCCAACAGGCTATCACCGCCCACAGCGGCAATGCCCGCATTGCGGTAGGTAGCACCAACGCCGCAGACGCCATTGCATGGAAAAACGGGCTTTTCCTGTTTGACAATGCCAGCCTGGAAACTGTCATGCGTTGCCTGGAACGCTGGTATGATGTTACCGTAAAATATGAAGTCACACCGGATATACACTACACCGGGCAGATCGCCAGAAACCAGCCACTGTCCATAGTAATCGCTATGCTGGAACAAACCGGCAGCGCCCGGTTCCGCCTGATCAGGGCCGAACAGGGACATCAAACAAAAGATATGATCATCATCCTACAATAAACGGCAAGGAGGGCCACACCATGATATTAAATTAATACGAAACAAAAACAGCTAGACGACGACATCCACCATTAAAAAACCGGAAACGTTGGCGCGTTCCCGGTACATGAAGGATCAACCAAACCTGGACCAGGCTTGCATTCCGGAACCAGGTAATGATAATAGTTTATTACAAACCATCATCGTAAATCCAAACGACACGAAGATATGAGAGAAAGTTTATTCTCCCAAGGGGGATTATTGCCCCTATGTATACCAGTACCAACAACCAAATCTCTGTCAGATCCCACCACCAGCCTGTCTGACATGCGATATCTAAAAAAAGTTTTACTCATGATGAAACTTACAGGAGTACTCTTGCTCGCCCTATGCCTGCAAGTAAGTGCCAGGGTCTATTCCCAGAAGGTGACACTCACGGAGCGCAACGTTCCGGTACAGCAAATATTCAGTAGTATTCGCCAACAAACAGGGTTCATGTTTCTTTACAGTAATGAAACCCTTAAAAACACACATACCGTTTCTGCACAACTGACTGACGTGCCGCTGAAAGATGCGCTGGACCATATCACCAGTAACCAGCCTATCACCTACAGCATTGAAGACAATAATACCATTCTGATCAAACCTAAGCCAGTGACCACAGTAACGGCTCCTGCCCTTATTGCTCTCAGCGGAACCGTAACCGATAGTAAAGGGCAACCGCTCATCGGGGTAACCGTAAAAGCAAAAGGTTCTGCTGCAGGCGCCATCACCAACGAACAGGGCTACTGGTCGCTGCAGGCTCCAGACAATACCACTGTGCTTGTATTTTCCTTCATCGGTTATATGAACCATGAAGAGCCTATCAAGGGTAGAAGCAATATACATGTAGTGTTGAAACAGGAAGACAAAACCATGAGCGAAGTAGTGGTAACCGGCTACCAGAAGGTAGAACGGCGCTCGCTCACCTCTTCCATCACTTCTCTTAAAACGGAAAATCTCAAAACCATCAACCAGCCCAGCATCGACAAACTGCTGCAGGGACAGGTACCCGGTATGGTAGTAATGAGCACTTCCGGTGCACCGGGAGCGGTACCACAGATCCGTATCCGCGGTACATCCACCATCAGTGGAAACACACAGCCTTTATGGGTAGTAGACGGTATCATCCTCGATGATCCTATCAACGCCTCCGTAGACGATATTATGACCAACCGTAACCTGATAGCCTCTGGTATCGGCGGTATCAACGTAGAAGATATCGAGTCTATCAACGTGCTGAAAGATGCGGCGGCCACCGCTATCTACGGTACCAAAGCAGCGAACGGCGTTATCGTGCTGACCTCCAAAAAAGGCCAGGCTGGTAAAACAAGGATTAACTATTCCAGTTTTGCGACGCTCAATATGCGTCCCCGTATCGAAGACGCCTATATGATGAATTCTCAGGAGAGAATCGGTGTAGACCTGGAAATGATGCGCCGGGGCGTACTCACCGCCAGCTCCCCCCGCATCGGTGAATACGGTACTGCCACCGACTTTGAACGTTATCTCATAGATGTACATGACCGTAAACTCAGCTGGGCCGACTTCGAGAAAAAAGTCAACCAGCTGGAACAGGTAAACACCGACTGGTTTCAATACCTCTTCCGCAACGGCTTCACACATCGTCAGAACCTTAATATCTCCGGCGGTAATGAAAAAACCACTTTCTATCTCTCCGGCAGCTATATGGATGAACAAGCCACTGCAAAGCAGACAGGCATGAAAACCTATACCGCCTCATTGAAAGTATATACCAAACTGCATCCTACACTGCGTGTAGGTGGTATCCTGGATTTTAACCGCCGTGACAACAGTAGCTTTTTTGCCGCCGACTCCCGTGAAAACCCTTACGAATGGGCCATTTACACCACCCGTGCCCAGAATGCCTATGATGAAAACGGTAACTACAACTACCTGTATTACAATGGCATCAAATACAACTTCATGGAAAACCGTGACTATGGCTGGCGTAATTCCAAAAACTTCGGCATCAGAGGTACGGTAGATCTGGAGTGGAAGCCCCTGAATCCGCTGATCTTCAGCAGCCTCATTTCCTTTGCCAACCAGAACACTACCGATGAAGATATCGCCACCGAAAACAGCTACTTCGTTAAAAGAAGACAGCAGGATGTTTACACCATCATCGATTATGTAGGTGTTCAGCTGTGGAATGAAGGCGGTTACCGCAAAGGCAGAAACAATAACAACAACTCCATCACACTTCGTAACCAGGTGTCCTATATGCCGGTACTCAATGCCAATCACCGTTTTGATGTGATGGCCGGACAGGAAATCAGGACTTCCAAATATGAAGAAGAAGCAACGGAAATCTATGGTTATGTGCATGACCGCGGAAGACAGCAGATGCCACAGTTTGCACTGATGCAGAAACTGGGTGTTCCCTACTGGACTGAAAACCTCAACCAGCAGGCATCTGTGTCTTATTACGGTACTACAGGCTATACCTTCAAAAACAGATATACCGTAAGTTTCAACGCCCGTACAGATGGCTCCAACCGCTTTGGTCTCAAAACCAACCAGCTGTTCCAGCCACTGTGGGCCGTAGGTGCCAACTACCAGCTGAAAGAAGAACCTTTCTTCGCCAACAAGGACTGGTTGAGTTATCTCACTGTACGCGCTTCCTATGGCAGCCAGGGTAACGTAGCTGCACAGGCCTATTCAGATATTGTGGCCACTATCGGTAAGCCCGATCAGGCCAACAAGGACAACTTCCTGGTGATCAATGCACCTAAGAACCCCAACCTGAAATGGGAGAAAAACTATACCACCAACGTGGCGCTGGAGCTGGGTCTCTGGAAACGCCGTTTCATGGTGACTTTGGAATACTATAACAAAAAAGGTGTAGATCTGCTCGGCAACAAACGTGTATCACAGGTATCCGGCTTCAACACCATTCAGGTGAACTGGGCTTCTATGAGAAACAGTGGTGTGGAAGTAACTTTCAACACCATCAACATCGACACCAAAAACTTCCGCTGGTCTACCAACCTCAATGCAGGTTACAATAAAAACGAAGTGCTGGACGTATACTCTCTGCCTACCGTGTATAGCCTGACCAATGCCCAGAGAAGCAATTACGGCGACGCAGCAATGATCGGCAAGCCGATCAACGGATTGTGGTCTTATCGTTTTGCAGGCCTCAATCAGGACGGACATGCCACCTTCTATACCAACAAACCCGGAGAAACCGTATCCAATGGTATGCGTAGCCTCGACGGGCTGGTATATTCCGGTACGACTATGCCATTAGTACAGGGCGGCTTCACCAACACTTTCTCTTATAAAAAATTCACTTTATCAGCACTGTTCATCGGCAGTTTCGGCAACGTAATCCGTTTACGCAACCTCTCTACCGGTATACTCTTCAATTATCCTGAAGCTTCTCAGAACCTGTCTGCCGAATGGGCCAACAGATGGCAGCAGCCGGGTGATGAACTTAAAACCAACATTCCCCGCCTGGAATCAGAGATGAACATCGGCGGCCTCTCCGATTCACGGCCTTACAACGGAGAAATGTATGACAACAGCGACCTCAGAACAGTAAAAGGAGATTTTGTGCGTCTGCAGAACCTCTCCCTCAGCTACGATCTGTACAGCCCCCGTCTGCGTAAAAGCGGCATTCAGAATATGCGGTTCATGCTGCAGGGCAACAACCTGCATGTATGGAAAAACAGCGCACTCAAAGGGCAGGATCCGGAAGCGACCGGCTCTGTGATGCGGTACAGCGACACCAGATCAGCCAATGTATCATTTGGTAATACTTACCTGCCTCTGCCACGCTCCTATTCATTCTCCTTTTCCTTACAGTTTTAAACAGATGTATGATGAAATATAGATATCTCACACCATTACTGCTGTTTTCGTTTATCCTTGCCAGTTGCAATAAAATGCTGGACATTAAACCGGTGAACCGGATGGTGCCGGTGAGCATTGCCGATTATGAGTCTGTACTGCTGGGCGGTTATCCCCGCGCCGACTTCTTCATCAAAACAGAATTGATGACAGACAACGTATATGCCAACCTGGCCACTACTACCAATCCGACGAAAGAGCTGGAGCTATGGTTTACCTGGGCACCTTCCAAAGTACCGGACGGCCAGGAGAACGATCCTTACTGGGGCCAACTGTACTCGTCTATCTTTTATGCCAACACCGTGCTGGACAACTTCAGCGAGCGCAAGCCGGCCAGTGATGAAACAGCACTCTACGAAACTGTAAAAGGAGAAGCATATGCCCTGCGGGCTTTTGCGTACTTCTATCTGGCCAACTATTATGCAGAACCTTACAGTCAGGCTACGCTTAAAGCTCCGGGCGTGCCCATGCCCCTGAGTGCAAAAGATGTACATCAAAATACACAAAACAATGTGCGGGAGCCATTGGAGAAAGTATACAAACAGATACTGGCCGATATAGACCAGGCATCCACACTGCTGGCAGGTAAAAAGAGCATCAACAAATTCAGGTTTGATCTCAGTGCAGTACAGGCCTTGCGCGCCCGGGTACTATTCTTCACGGGCGAATATGAAAAGGCCATTGCTGCAGCCACTGATGTGATCGTGACCAAACCCCTCTCGGACATGAACAGCATGCAGGCACGCATCGATGAAAAGGGTAACGTTAACGCTTTCACGGGCAACATAGGTGTTATAGACGGTGACTACAAAAATGAAGTGCTGTTTTTTACCGGAGGCAGCGCCAATACCAACATCTACTACCATACCATGAATATGTTTAAACCTGCTCCGGAACTGCTGGCCCTCTGTATGCGTCCCAACGGAGGCAGCGACTACCGCCGGTACATATTCGCCACCTTCTATGATCCTACGACATCGGAAGGCAAGCAGTCCGGGCCCACCTTGTACAACATGTACGCCAAGCAGGAAAATCCCAGCTACTATATCGGACTTAAAGTCAGCGAAGCATATGTTATCCGTGCAGAAGCTTATGCACGGCTGAAACAGAAAGATAAGGCCATCACCGACCTTAACACGCTGTTGACACGCCGTATCAAAAGAGGTGAGTTTGTGCCGTTGCAGGCAGGTGACTTTACAGATGAAAGTCTGCTGCAACGTATCCTGGAAGAACGTCGCGTAGAACTGGCTTTTGATGCAGGTCTCCGCTGGATGGACCTGAGAAGACTGGGTAAACCAGCGCTGACACATGTGTACAAAAACGGGCAGCTCTATCAGCTGAAACAGAACGACAACCGTTATCTGCTACAGATACCACTGTCTGAATTGAACAACAGCCCTGAAATGCAGCCTAATCCCTGATATTAATTAAAATCAAACATGATGAAACCAATATATGCTTCTCTGTTAGTACTGGCAGCCCTCTTCGGAGGAGGCTGCTCCAAAGAACCCCAGCCCGGGTTCACAGCCGATCTGGGTATCGCAAAAAACTATACGCCGCCTGCAGATGCGCCTGCTGAGGTAAAAGAGATGTTTAACCGTTATGATGTTTGGATACGCATGGACTTCAATGACTGGAAGGAAGTCACCAACGGTGTCCTGGGTACCGATCCTATCAACCGCTGGGGTGCGGGTAAAATTGATGATGACCAGCGAAGCAGCGCCATTATGTATTCGCAGGCTTTATTATCCAATGTGTCGGAGAAATTTGCAAAGACCTTTTTCCCGATGGAAATATTTTTTGTGAAGACTTACAGAGGCAGTTTCTGGGCCGCAGACCTTATCAACTTCGGCCGCAGCAGGCTGATTGTATGCTGGCCCAATCATCTGATAGGCGCTTTACCGGTAACCGATCCTGCTAACCATTACTATATGGACTCTACGCTGACCCGTGCTATATGGAGTGCGCTGGGACCCATGGTAGCCGGCAGAATGGCAACTCCCATCTCCGAATTTGTATTGGCGGGCAAAGCCTATGATAATGGCGAAGCCCTGGACAAGATCTTCAAACAATACGAAAAAGACAGGGATCAGGATGCACTTAACAAGTCCCGTGATGAAGTAGCCCGCAACGGCGGCTTTATCACCATCGGCGGTAGTACCAACTTCGATGTAGACTTCGGCGAATGGATGAAATTACTCGTCACCGAATCGTACGATAACATCAAAACACAATATCTGGACAACAGCCCTGCCCGCGCCAGGAAGTATGAAGTGATCGTGAAGTTCTTCAACAGCTACGGCTGGGACATCCAGAAGTGCGGTAACTATTACCGTCAAAGACTGGGCAACTAATCAAAGCATGGGAACAAAGACATTTTAGAATAGAAAACCAACTGACAATATGAAAAAAGCAACGCTCGCAGCAGCCTGTATGCTGCCACTGATGGCGGTGGCCCAGGAAAGCCCTTACACCATCAATGGAACTGTAGGTAAAGACAACATCTACCAGAAAGCCTATCTGTACAGCAGCAACAGCAAGGGAAGAATCATTGATTCCGCTGTTATCACCAATGGCAGTTTCACTTTTACCGGTAAAACAGATATCGCCTCCAGGGCTTTCCTGTTTACCGGTAATACCCTTGCCAGCTCCTATACCGCCAACCGTCTGGTGTTTTACCTGGAAAAAGGTACTATCCTTATCAACAGTGCCGACTCCATCCTGAACGCTACTATCAAGGGTGGCGCAGCCAACACTGTTCATCAGCAATACAAAAAAGCATCTCAGGATGTCAACAAAAAATCAGATGAGCTGAGCGAGAAATACTATGCCATGACGCCTGCAGAAAGAGAGCAGGAAGCCTTTAAAAAGCAGTACCAGGCAGAGAATAAAGCCATCGACCAGGCGCAGCAGAAAGTGCTGGCCACTTTTGTAAAAGCCCATCCCAAGACCAGCGTAAGCCTCGATGCCATCACCGAATGGGCAGGCTACGATCCGGATCCGGAAAAAGTGACGCCAGTGTTCAACCTGTTATCAGCTGATATCCGCGGCAGCAAAGCCGGCAAACAGTTTGCCGACCACCTGGAGACACAGCGCAAAACAGCTATTGGCGTTATGGCGCCAGTATTCACTCAGAATGATACCCTCGGCAATCCCGTATCCCTGAAGGATTTCAGAGGTAAGTATGTACTGGTAGATTTCTGGGCCAGCTGGTGCGGTCCCTGCCGCAAGGAAAACCCTAATGTGGTAGCCGCCTTCCAGCAGTTTAAAGACAAAAACTTCACCATCCTGGGCGTATCCCTCGATAATGAAAATGGCAAATCTTTCTGGATGCAGGCTATCCATGATGATGGACTGCTGTGGACACAGGTATCAGACCTGAAAGGCTGGAAAAATGAAGCCGCTAAAATGTACGGAGTACAAGGTATTCCGGCCAATTTCCTCATCGGCCCCGATGGGAAAATAGTCGCCAAAAATCTCCGTGCCGAAGCACTGGAGAAAAAGCTGGCATCACTGCTGCAATAAACTTTCATCAGGGCTGATCATATGATCGGCCCTGATTTTTTTAAAGCGCTAGCTAATATCGGTTAGCCGGATAGTGTATTTACCATAAATTTTCCTTTGTGTCTATCATTCGTATATCCTATAGCGTTAATGTTTTCTAAAGGTAAATATCTTAAATTTAAGTACATCAAATTTGCTGTTATGTCTGGTTCCGGTTTCGACTTTCAGCATGTCACCAACCAGGTGCCTGTGCTGGAAAACTACAATACCTTCACTACCCATCCACATCTGCACCAAGCGCTGCAAGCCTATGGAGGTGATGCAGCCATTGAGAGGGCCATACAGCTGGGGCGCCTCATGGGCAGCCACGACTTCCAGGAAGCCGGTAATCTGGCCAATAAATACACGCCGGTATTGCATACCCACGACCGTTTCGGTAACCGCCTTGATACCGTCACCTATCACCCTGCCTATCATCAGATGATGGCCACTGCTATCCAGCATCAGGTACATTCTATCGCCTGGACTGCGCCGCAGGGCGGTTATCTGGCCCATAGCGTACTCTCCTATCTCAAACAACAGATAGACGAAGGGAGCAGTTGCCCCTTGACCATGACCTTTGCAGTAGTGCCCTCTTTGAAAATATCTCCCGATATCGCCGAAGAATGGCTGCCCCTCGTTCTTTCCAACACCTATGACGAAAGGCATATTCCTTACTACGACAAAAGAGGTGTCACCTTCGGCATGGCTATGACCGAACCCCAGGGCGGCAGCGATGTACGCGCCAACATCACCCATGCCCATGCCGTAAGCCCCGGCATCTACCGCATCACCGGCCGCAAATGGTTCTGCAGCGCCCCCATGAGCGATGCCTTCCTTGTACTGGCACAGGCTCCTAAAGGTCTCAGCTGCTTTCTCGTTCCCCGCTTCACCCCTGAAGGCAATAAAAACCAGCTCCGCTTTCAACGTCTCAAAGATAAGCTGGGCAACAGGTCCAACGCCTCCGGTGAAGTGGAGTTTCACGAAGCCTGGGGAAGAATTATTGGTGAAGAAGGTCGCGGTATCGCCAATATCATGGAAATGGTACGTCATACCCGCCTCGACTGCGCCGTAGGTTCAGCCGCCACCATGCAACGCGCCCTGGCAGAAGCCATCCACCACTGCCGCCATAGAAGCGCCTTCGGCCGCAAACTGGCAGACCAGCCCCTCATGAAAAATGTACTGGCAGACTTATGCCTCGAATCAGCCGCAGCCACCACCCTCGCCATGCGCCTCGCCCAAAGCTTCGATGAAGCTACTACCGACGAAACAGCCCTGCACTTCTCCCGCATCACCACCGCCATAGGTAAATTCTGGAATACCAAAAGGGCCGTCCTCGCCATGGGCGAAATACTCGAATGCCTCGGCGGCAACGGCTACGTAGAAGAATCCATCCTCCCCCGCCTCTACCGCGACATACCTGTCAACGCCATATGGGAAGGCTCCGGCAATATCCAGGCCCTCGACGTACTCCGCGCCATGCATAAAGAACCTCAAAGCATGGACGCCCTCATGCAATACTTTCAACGCGCCAAAGGTCAACATCCCATTCTTAATCAACACCTCCAAAAAATACAGCAACTCCTCCACCAACCCGCCGACTATGAACTCAAAGCTCGTATCATCACCGAAAAAATGGCCCTCGCCATACAAGCGATAGAACTAATACATACCGCACCTGCACTTGGAGAACTGTTCTGCAAGGCAAGACTGGCTACAGAAGGGCACCTCACCTGGGGTACACTGGAAGATGGGAAAGGGCTGGATGAGGTGATAGCAGGGGTGTATACAGAGGAGGTTTCGATTCCTTAGTAGGCGATTAAAGCAAATAGATACGGTAATCCTTATACTAATATTTAAAATTCATCTTTGTACGATTAAAGCCGGTTCAATGGCAGACAGTTTGTAATCGACTGGATATTTCAATTCATCTTGTACGATTAAAGCGCATTACGCAAAAGACCTTGGCACCCGGATGGTGAAATTTCAATTCATCCTTGTACGATTAAAGCCCTCATAACCAAGAAACATATCTCTTTAATCATCAAATATCCAAGATCTCCATTCACCAATCCCCATCTTTAAAAGTCGTCGATGCGAGGTAATAAGATTTACCCCGAACATCGACGACCACAGTTAACACTAAATAATCAAACAATGCTGAATCACATCCACTCTGTTACAACTACAACCTATCGACGACTAACTAACAATAAAAGGCACAAACAATGGACAAAAGCAAATCACACTGGAATTTTCCAATGTCTTTGGGGGTACAAAAAAATGAACCGGAAAAAATATCGTATTGCTACATTTGTTCTAATGGCTAATATTTTTACAATTTGAGTTCCTGTAAGACTGTCTATAGGTCAGCAGCAGCCTTAACCGGAACACTTTTTATCTCTCTGAGAATCTACCGATCTCGTCCATAAAACGTGGTACAATCAAAAAAGTACTATCCTCGTAAAAAGATTTTTTCTGCATACGGCAGACTTCACATTCTGAACACTATAAGCCAACATAGGGACGGTATTGTTGGGCGTTTACCAATGGTCTGCCTTTACAAAAGAAAAACAGTAGATGAGGAAAACCCCTCACAGGAAAACATGGAAGGATAAGGGATAACCTTAACTCCCACAAACTAGATAATTTTATTGCAATGTGAATCCTTCCAAATACCAACCTTCCCACAAACCACTACACCTCCTTATAACAACCATAAGCCTCTTCATACCTTGACAGATCACATTCCAGGGCCTTACGGTCCCAGCGGCTTGTATTGGCGGCAGCTTCGTAGGTAGACTGTAAAAAGGCCATCAATGCCTCGTCAGGGTTATCAGCCTGCTGCACTATATCGTAAGGTAACATAAACTCTCCCATCTCTTGGCTGTAGAAGGCTCCTGCCGGCTGTACAGGTTGTGTACCAAAATCAGGAGCAGCCGGATAGGCATAGGAATAAAAACAAGCCTGCGGATATTGCTCATTACCTGGCCAGAAGCCACAGGAGCTTACTTCTTTGGAGTACGCTTCCTGCATAACAATAGTAGGCATATTGGGTGCAGCTCCTGTATGCTCAGGTGCATCCCTCCCTGAAAACCGCGTTACGGCCAGATCAAAAGCACCCCAGAAAAAATGAACAGGACTGCATTTACCGGTGAAGCGTGCGCGGAAACGGGTCAGTACATTATGCATCCTAACCAGCGCCAGCCAGAAATTCTCCATCTGATGCTGATCGTAAGACTGATGCAGTTCGTCTTCGTTAAACGGAATAGCGCCGGGAATTTCGCTGGGCACGGGATAAATCGGGACATCTATATTCAGCGACTGCAATTTTTCAAACAAAGTGGCATAAAAATCAGCCACTGTTCTGGGTCTTAGCCCCAGAGCTTCCCGGTCGCCGTTGCTGGTGACAATCACCAGCTGGTGATGAACAAAATCAAAATCTATCTGAAAGATACCATCCTGGTAAGGCATACTTCCTGTACCAAGCCCATACGGATTTACATAAAGTGTGACATGCCAGGAATGGTTCAGCCAGGGCATCGTCCGGAGGCGGATCTTGCCCACTATCTGTGTCCACAGATGTACAGTAGCCAGCGTATCTTTCCAGTCTTCAAACTTGATGACCGGCCATTGGCCGGATGTTAAAACAGTGTGCTGCATAGTTGACCTTGATGTTCAACAATGATAACACCCGAGCAGGAAGAAGGGTTTTACAGATACTTCCCGATGAGATTATTTTTCCTGACGATATAGGTTACCCACCAGCTGCATATTACCGACACCAGCGTGGTGATCAGGAATTTGGGCCATGCCGGCAACGATACATTCAGTAGAAGATACTGACACCAGATCACAAAAATGTAATGCACCAGGTAGATACCATAGGCATTGGCCGACAGTGACTGCCACCATCTGCCGCTGTAGTTCAGCAGACGCTTAAATGTAGTCAGCAATGCGATACAGCTGAAAGTGCAGGATAATGTCCAAATAGATCTGTATATCAGCGTGGCCTGTTGCAGGCTTAATTCCTCCCGCTTCAGCATGCCGGTCAGTGGCGCCTCGCTCAACTTGAGTGCAGTATATACTCCTAAAGCGGCCAGCAGCCAGCACCACCATCTCTTCACAAAAGCTGCCCCTTCGGCAAATAATCCGTGACTCACACCCGGCGCCCCTATGAGTATACCCAGGAAAAAATAGCCGAAATACAACAGTACCCTGCCCACCTGAAAATCAAACGGACCGATGCCTGTCCAGTACCCCGGATCTACTTTCAGCGCCATGGGCACATACAACACCCACGTGAAGAGATACCAAAACAACAGCAGTTTTACCGGATGTTGTCCCAGCATTGCCAATCCTGTACTCCATTGTATGATACGATCCTTTAACAGCGGGAAGATAATGACCACAACAAGATTAAACACAAACAACACCCAGATAAACCAGGGTGGTCCTACCGGCCACGCCTCTACGGTAAAAAAGTCTGTTACATACGCCTTGAGATTATGCGTGCCATGGGCGAGATAATAAGAGGGATAATGCGCACAGAGCATCAACACGGTCACCCCTACCACGAAAGGAATAAACAATCTGTAAAAACGGTCACGTACAAAAACAGCGGCCCCTTTGTTCAGCAGGCTCCGGTACACAAAAATGCCACTGATTAAAAACATCAGTGACATAAAAAACACATCATTAAAATCCTCGAAGATATCCAGTCCACGGCTTCTTGCAGCATCCACCATAGGATGGGTGGAGCGGATATAAGCATCCTTATCAAAATAGGCAAAGGTAGTATAGGCCAGGGAGGAATGATGGGCTACCACTAATACGGTAATGAATGTACGTAAATTATCTATCCAACTGGTTCGCTTGTCCATGGCTTATTTTCAGTGTAATTAAAGATCACAGGGATAAAGATAACAGGTTCCAGGCAGCATGTCTTTCCGCCCATCAATTTATTTGTACAAATTCGCCCTTAGATTGTCGTGTTCTCCCCTCCTCCTTTTCTGAAGGCCGTTATAATTTTGTTGCTGTTACTGATGGCGCCTCTTTCCAATATGAGACTGGCCGTATTACCAGGGACTACACATACAAGCATTATGTTCAAACTACAATGGCTGATTCCAATGATGGAGGATTTTTTATCCAGTAATGCCATCGTTTCCGGATTCTGATAATCATCTTCACTTGATAAAAAGCCTCCAAAAGCGTTTTTTTTATGCGTTAGCATGTAAACAGCAATAAAAAAACGGTTGTAAATCCTGCGACCTACAACCGTTAACGTTATTTAATCATCTTCACCATGTCTATGACCACGACCGCGCCAGCCTCTTCCCTGATCGTTGTCATCGTCATCATCATCATGCTTTCTGTAGCGTTCATCGTGGCAGTCGCGGATGACGGCCTGCCTGCCATAACAGCCTCTATACCTTCTGTATTTTGAACGGTAGTAGTCTGCATTCATATAAGGCCGGGGATCGTTGACTACTACCTTATACCCCCGGTACAGATCATAATGATAATATCCGGGCAACGCTCTGGCAAATACCCATTCGTCTTCATCACGGTCAAAATAAATAAACTGGCGTTGCGGGATATAGTAGTAGGCATCGATATCCGGGAGATAATAATATTCAGCATAGTCGTAACCTACGGGCCCCCATTGCGGCTGGTTTCCTATATTGACATTAACATTAAAACGTACCTGGGCATTCGCAGCCGGTGTATAACACATGGCAGCGGTCAGGAGGAAGGCCACGAGGGCAATCTTTTTCATAAAAATATGGTTTGTATCCCTCTCAATGCCAATTTGGTGCCAGTTTGCCGGAATGATATCCTTACCCGTTATTTTTTTATCTGCCTGAATTCCAGCCATAGTCCGCAGGTCTGCGAAGGGGATAATAACAGACTTAAACTACCGTTACCGGCTATCGTTGCCGGGATATTCATATTATTATTTTTCAAAACTCGTTTTACCTTTTCAATACTCTTCACCCTTAATGTTACACCAATGACAGGATGACCACTGACTACCTGTTGCGCAACCGGTAAAAGCACGACTGTACCTTCTTTCAGGTAAGCTACTGTAGCGGATTGCCGCTGCGGCACACCTACTTGTTCTTTCCGGATCAGGGCTCCGCCTTCCTGCAACAGATTGCGCAGCGGTAAACTATCGTTCGTTGCTATCCACACGCCAATAAGACTTTCAGCGCTATTCTCATGTGCGAAATGTGCCGGTTGATCGGTGGGCGACTGGTTCCTGCGGCCGAAAAAGAGGTAGTGCAATGGATTCCCTGCCGGAACGGCCGGGAACCCATCCTCCACTTCAAATGGTTGCTGAAGACGTTTCAAGAGGTTGATCAACGCCGGAATTTCCGGTGTGTATAGTGCAAGAAAAGCCGGTCCTTCGCCGGCTGCCAGGTGTTGCCGATACTCCCTTGTAAGCGCATCCCGCGGCTCTGCTGCCGTAATCAGCTCCAGCTCAGTACCATCTTTAAACTTCACATGAAGGTTACGGATGCCGTTATCGTGTAGCCGTCCGGGTTTGAGCGCGAAACCGAGGGCACGGTAACGGGACGCGGCGCTGTCAAGGTTTTTAACAGCCACCGGCACATGATCAAGCCCTGTAATAACCTGCGCCGAAGCAGGTATTGACAGGACTGACATCAACAAAAGGCGGTTCAGCAATCGGAACATAAGTTATCTCATTACAGAAAAAAATCCTCCTTAGGTACCTGTTTAAAAAGTTCAAACATACTGGTCAGCGTTTGAAGGAATTGCAGGCTTTGTGCTTCATCCAGGTGAATGCTGCTTTCAAATTCATCCACCGCCGCCATAGTGCTGTTGTTGTAGATGTCCTGATGCTGGTCCCACTTTCCGGAAGCTTTTATATAGAGATGTTTTATGTAGACATTGACGCTTTCGCCACCCGGTATGGTGATAGACTGGTTGCTGCCGATTTTGTACAGAAAGGAAACCAGTAACGGGTCCTCAACCAGCTGGGTCGTCCAGATATGATTTTTCAGGTATTTGCCGGTAAACTCCAGCAGGGCAGCATGGTCCAGCCCCAATGTTTCCTGATAAGCCTGTTCCGGCAGTATCAGGTATCTGTTATCAAACAACCATTTCACCAACAGACTGTAGGCCTGTTTGACCTTGTTCATGGTATACTGCGTATCAAAATTATACATGGAAAAAATCTCGCGTGTTTCCATAATACGCAGCTCCATATCGGTAATACGGCTCCTGTCACCGGAAAACCATACCACCACTTCCGCCACTTCATTCAGCGGTTTGCGTATAATGGTATCCTCCTCTCCCTTCATATCAAAGAAAGCAAGACATTCTTCATAACTGCTTTTCGGGCTGATAAAGCCTTCCCAGAAGGCATCGGCTTTGGTATCGGCGGTCTTTTTTCTGCCGGAGCCGCCCGAAAAAAGTACTACGGAAGTAAGATAACACTCGAAGTTGTAATCGTCTTGTTTGGGACTAACGGGAGGATAAAACCGTTCGTTGGTAATATCAAACTTAAAACCAAAGCTCAATTGATTTTTCTTGTCCTGAAAGCTTTTGTTACCCTGATTGGCATTGACGGATTTGGGCGGTTTTCCAAGTTCACAGGTTTCAAACAACTGTATGATCTGCGGGACTGTGCTTTTAAGTCCCATCAGACCAATGATTTCATGGACGGTCATAAATAATGGATTGATGCTGCAAAGAAAAAATTAAATCGCACGGGAAAGGTACTACGAAGATGATAAATAAAAAAAAGCAACATCTGTTTTATTCCATCGAAACAATATCATCACTTCTAAAAACACGGCAGACCGATCATAACCCGCCGTGTCTTCAGTTTAACTGGGAAGTTCTCCCAAACTGATCAGCATAAAACCAGCTTGCACATCTAAGGCAGTAACCACATGCTCCAGCTGACGAAATTCATCTATCTTCAGTACGTCTCCCACCTGTACATCAATGCTGGCATGACCATCGGCATTTGCTCTTACTGTTTGGCCGGTGGTGGTATTGACGATCAGTGATGGTGAGGGTATAAATGTAAGCGGAAGCGGAAGCCAGCGGGTCCAGAATACAGATATCGAAAGGGTGCCCCTGTTGTTTGACTGGGTTTGTTTTATGGAAGCAGTCTGAACAGGCGCTGCAGCAGAAAGGCTGCTACCTGATAATATGGCCAGTACTGCTGCTACAGACAAGAATCGTTTTAACATAGTGATGATTTTGGGTTACAAATAACATATCCTTAAAACTAAGCAGATAACAAGCAGTCAGAGCACAGTAGTAGCCCCTGAACCAATATTGCACTTTTCTGTTATCTAAAATCATACGAGGTACCCCGTTATGCGGGCGAAGCGGTAGCGCAGTTAGCTTTCTTCTTCAAAGAAAACATTTAAAATGCAGTCAACATGAAACAGACAAAAGTGCTGATATTGGGTGCAGGCGGTGCAATTGCCCATCATGTTATTCAGTTTCTTCAGCATCATGGAAATATCCACCTGACACTATTCCTGAGAAACAAAAGTCATTTAAAAGGGATCAAAGGCCCTAACATCAATATCGTGGAAGGAGATGTATTACACCATAAGCAGTTGAATGAGGCCATGAAAGACCAGGATATCGTGTACGCCAACCTGGCGGGAAGCTTAGATAAAATGGCCAGACAGATTGTGGAGGCGATGGAGAAAAATGGCGTCAGGCGTTTGATATTTGTTACCTCTCTGGGCATTTACAATGAAGTGCCGGGGGCTTTCGGGAAGTGGAATGACTCCATGATAGGCAACAGCCTGGCTCCCTACCGAGAAGCAGCTGATATCATAGAAACCTCTGACCTGGATTACACCGTGGTAAGGCCCGCCTGGCTAACCGATAACGAAGAAGTGGATTATGAACTTACACAGAAGGGAGAAGATTTTAAAGGCACGGAAGTCTCCAGAAAAAGTGTTGCCGCATATATTGCTGATTTGATCCAACATCCGCGGAAGAATATAAAGGCGAGTGTAGGCATTGATAAACCAGGCACCGAAGGAGATAAACCCTCCTTCTACTAATATACTGCCGAACCGATTAAAAAGGCTGCCTGTTAACCTTCAGACAGCCTTTTTGTTGTTTTAGAGCGCCTGTACAGTGTGGTGCTCATCCTGCGGCAGTGCCGATGGTTTATAGCTGCTGATAGACAGCTGTGATTGGAATGAAAGCATGAAGGTATCGTATGTGCCCAGGCTGTTGGTCTGCTCCGGGGACACCAGCAACAGCCGGTCTCCTATTATTTCCAGCAAGGTGAGCGGCGGTGTGATGTAAATAATTGCAACACGATGCTGCTGGCGGTCCTCGATGTCAGATTCAATCAGCTCGAGGTGATACAACTCAAACGGCAGATGCATACTGCCGAGGCAATCTTTCACGCCAGGTATCCTGTTTCCCAGTTCCTGCAGATATAATCCGACGGCAAAGCCCACTTTGTAGTGCAATGAATTAGATTTCGGATTATGGGTTTTCAGTTCGCTGAAGGTCCGGAATTTTTTTTCAGGATTATAGGCTTGTGACTGCATAAGGAATTCTACATAGGAATCTTCAAAAATCTTTTTTTCAAAATCCCCTGTAGAAGCGGCATCTATGACCTGTCTGAAAGACAGGGTGACCTGCGCGGGTTGTATCTTCATAAAAATAAATTAGATCGACTGGTAAGAAATTGGTTGAAAAGAATCATCAGATATTGATGACATGAAAGAGGTTATAACCTCCATTGGAATTAGGAGTTACAGTTGCCAGTTCGGTTGCCAGTGAGTCGTTGATAATAGTGTCGAGGTAGTTGGTAGTGGGGTTTTGTCCGTGTGCAATATACAAGGGCGTATTATACACAGCTGCGTTGATCGCATCCGGGAATGCAATCTGGGTGGTCAGATACAGGTAAGTGCCGATGAAGACCTGGGCATGCAGGTGTGTGCAGCGGCCAGGATACCAGCCAGGGTAGATAGACAGAAAATGTACCAGACCGGTGTTGTTGGTATATTGCAATCCTCTTCCGAAGAGGCGGCCGGTATTGTTCTGTACACCCAGGTAACCATTATTCACATAACCTGAATAATAGCCGTCTTTGTCGCACTGCCAGATATCCACCCGTGCATTGGTCACAGGAGCACATCCATTGTTAACGCTTTGCACTTTGATGTCGATGTTCAGTGGAAGACCAGGTTTGTTGTCAGTGATGTTTACCCTGTTAATAGCCGATCCACGGCTGTTATAGAGCGGATAAGGGCCATCCATATCATAATCTGTAGGCACACAGGCCGCTTCCGTTTTTGCATTACGGGTTGATGCGGCTGTTGCTGCCTGCTCTGCGCTATCCTTTTTACAGGCTTCGAGGAGCACAGGGGCAGAAATGGCTGTTACCGCCAGTGATCTGAGAAAATTTTTTCTTTCCATAAGATAAAGAATTGTTTAGCTTAAAGTTCAGCTATAACCATTCTTTTATCAAGTAAGTATCGGTAAAAGAGAGAGATGTGCCGATGTATTATTTACCACTCCACTCTCTGAGACCATCCGCATAAGTGTCACTGACAGGCAAGGTTGCACCGGAATAGAGCAGCACTCTGCGGTATGCAATGGAACAGATACTGCGAATAGCTACAATATAACTGCGGTGAATCCGCCGAAATCGTTCATGGGGAAGCTTCTCCAGCACTTTCTTCAGTGGCATAAGTGTGAGCACAGGTCTTGCATTCAGCAGATGAATACGGATATAATCCTCCAGGCTTTCTATGTATTCAATGTCGTCCAGCCAGATTCTTACCTGTTTGTATTCTGCATAAACGAAAAAAGATTCGGGCTCACGGACTGCTACAGCTGCATGTTTGTAGCGGTACTGTCCTATGGTTTTTTGTATGGTCCTTGCAAAACGCTCGATGCTGATCGGTTTCAGCAGGTAATCCAGTGCTTCCAGCTCAAATCCCTCATGGGCAAAACGTTTATGCGCTGTCGTGAAAATGACCATAGGCTTTTCCGGCAGCGACCGGACAAGGTCCAGGCCGGTGATATCCGGCATATTGATATCAATGAACAGCAGGTCTACCGGACGGCAACGGAGGAATTCGGCGCCGGACAGCGCATCATCGAAAGTCTGCAACAGCTGTAAAGCCGGGAACTGCGCGGTATAGTTCTTAATAAGCTCCAGCGCAAGCGGTTCATCATCTATAGCGATGGCTTTAATCTTCATATAGGTGGATGAAGTAAAAGGTTTAACAGAAGTAGTCTCCATGGGTTAATCTATCTGCAATGTCAGCCTGACGGTATATAGGTTATTATCTGTAGTGATATTCAGTACATGTTTTTGTGGATACAGCAATTCCAGCCGATGCCTGGTATTAGCAATGCCTACGCCGCTGCTATGCTCCGGTTTCCGTTCCCGGTAAATGCGATTCCGGCAGAAGAAATTAATATGATGTTCGTTTACTTCGAGATGAATGATCATCGGGGCCGGCATATGTTTGCTGACACCGTACTTAAACATATTCTCCACAAACGTCATTAGCACCAGCGGGCTGATCATCTTTCGTTCCAGCACGCCAGTTACCTTGTAGCTCACCAGTCCCGGGCGCAGGCGGAGCTGCTGTAAGGCGATATAATCACGGATACATTCCTCTTCCTGAAGCAGGGGTACATAGTCTGCACAAACATCGTCCGTAATGTACCGCATAATATTTGACAAGCGCAGAATACTGTCCGCAGTATAATTATTTTTTGTCAGCGCCAGCGTATAAATGTTGTTGAGGGTGTTAAACAGAAAATGCGGATGTACCTGCGCTTTCAGGAAAGATAGTTCAGCCCGTATTTTTTCCCGCTCGGCCCTGATGGCACGCTGTTCTGTAAGCTGCCAGCGGCGTGTGGTAGTGATAGCAGCGCCCAACGCCATGATCATAAAAAAGATAAAGAGACTGGTAATATCAATAACGGGTGATTTATACACCCATTTTGCCCCTATGGGAGGAACAGCCCATTTCTGCTGCAACAGCCTGTCAAACGGTTGCAGAAAAAATATACCACTGCAGAGTAACAGGGCCATTGCTACATAAATACCATATTTGCCCGGTATAAAAAACCGGGGCATGAGATAATAACGGTTGAAATAAAACAGGATGATATAACAACTGCAAAACAACCAATAGCTGTAGTGCATGGCAGGCGCTATCAGTTCAGTATATCCTTTACCGTTGTGCATAAACAACAACGGGAATATCATAAAAAGCAGGCAGCAAACAATGTGGATGCTGATTTGAGGGGCTCCCAAGGATAGCATATACAAATTAAGGGAGGCTGCCGGGTTATTTTTCATATGTATCGATGAAACGGGGAAATGTACCGATTGACTGATCGGAGTAATATAAATAATAACCCGCGGTTCTCCCAATTAAATTATATCGCGTATATGCTGCAGTGACTTTGTGAATGATATTAATAAAATTAAGCCGGCAGCGGATTCGCTGCCGGCTTTTTTACTATAAATGTCCGGCTATTTTTTTCACGACATTTTGGTCGAAGACCCATGTATCATGGTCCCCATCAAACTCTACAATCTCCGCAGACCCACCTGGCAATACTTCAGACAGGTAGTTATCTGCCGATGCAACGTAGTGGTTGACCAGCTGAATCTGGCTTTCCGTGGCCGTCTCCAGTATCCGGTCACCCGTTTTGGTAGCTTTGAAAAGCAGGACATGTTTTGCGATCCGTTCTTTCAACTGCGGATCATAACTCATATTAATCTTTCCCAAAACTGTTGAATGGTACAAATCAGAAACATACCCGATCTTGAAGAGGGAATCTACCATTGCCACTTTTTCCACCTCTAAACCACTTGCCGTCAACTGCCTTGCAATCTCAAAAGCCAGGATACCTCCCATACTCCATCCGAACAGATGATATTTGCCTGATGGCTGTAATTTCCTGATCAGGTCTGCATAGTAGCGGGCAAGAAACTCATAACTGATCTCTGTAAACTCTTCCTGAGTCAGTTTGGGTTTGAGATGCATGTAGTAATTATTGAAGGCAACTATGGGTACATCTTTCAATTGTGATATAATATTTCCCAGATAACTTTCTGCCCCGCCTACTGCCGGCGGCAGCAAAAACAGTATAGGTCTGTCTGCTTTATCCGGATTGAGTTTTATGAATGGGTCAAAATCTTCCGTAAAATCACCTGGTGAATAGGTCGTTTCTCTGTTCTGACAATGTTGAGCTACAGCCGCCAGCATTTCATGGAATACAATCGCCAGCCTGTCTACCGTTTCCTGACCCAGTTTGCCCTTAATATCAAATCTAAGCTCACCGTTGATGACCGTACCATTTGCGGCTATCAGGTAATGGTCTATGTTATCAAGGGCAGACTTTCCTGCCTGTTCTTCTGTGAGTGCCCATTCCGGCCGTATATTTTCCTCCATCTGTTGATTATCAGACTGGTCCTGATAATTGAAAGAGACACGCGGCAAATCTGCCTTGATATATCCGTTCAATGCACCATATCCAAGACCTTTGCCAGGTACTGCTCTCAAATACTCCTTCACGCTGAGGATGGTACTTCCGATATCTCCAGGAACAGTATGCAGACAAACAGGATACATGGTTGTAAACCATCCAACAGTACGGGATAAATCAAAACCAGTTATCTCTTCTCTGCCATGACCTTCCAATACCAGGAAATGATCTACATTGCCAGTGATGGCCGACAGCGTTAATCCCCATGCTGCGAGCAACAAATCATTGGCAGTGGCATGATAGGCTTTGGGGGCTTCTGTCAGCAATAGCTGTGTGGTTACGCTGTCCACTCCAATGGCCATATGATGATGCGTTGTTTCTCCTTCTGCCAACTGAGAAAGGATATCAGCCGAACTGTGATAACTCTCTGTCGTTTTCCGCCAGTAGCTGATTTCATCTGTATGTCCCGGATGATAGTCCTGCAAAGAGGCAGCCCATTGTCTGTAGCTGGTACCTTTATCACCCAATACGACAGCACTGCCGGCAGCCAATGCTGTATAAATGGTTTGCAGATCATCCCGGAGAATGCGCCAGCTTGTTGTATCTACAATGAGATGGTGAAGTGCAAAGTATATCTGTGCGCTGCCGTCCGCAAAGCCATGGAGATAAGCCACACTATATAACGGGCCTTCACTCAGATTAAAATGATGCTGATATCCCGTCAGTATCTGCAGCAGCTCATCAGCAAATGCTGCACCTCCTTCTTCATACGGAATCGTACGAACATCCAGTATTTTCATTTCAGGCGCTTCCGCTTCCGGATGATAATATTGCCTGTATCGTCCTGTTTCATCTACCTGATACCGCAGGCGCAGGGCATCATGGAATGCAGCCAGCTCTTTCAATGCCGTTTGCAATAAAGTGGTATCCAGTTCTCCGGTACGGATGGTAAATGATTGATTCCAGTGATGCGGATCGTTTAATGATTGGCTGAAGAACCATTCCTGTATCGGCAACAGTGCGGCTTCTCCGCTTAAAATCCCCTGTTCAGTTACTATTTTTACCGCTTCAGCAGCCTTCGCAATTACTTTATCATGCAGTTGTTCGATACTGCGGTGAGTAAAGATATCCTTCATATTCACCTTCACGCCCAACTGTTGCCTGATCTTGTTTTGCAACTGGATACCAAGGATACTGTCTCCTCCGAGCCGGAAGAAATCATCCCGGATGCCGATGCTGGCTGCTGGTACTTTAAGCACTTCCGCATAAATCTCACGGAGTATGGCTTCTTGCACGGACCTTGGTAAAGATTCCTGATCCGTTGCATTACTAAGCACGGGCTCGGGTAATGCTTTGTGGTTTACTTTTCCATTAGCCGTCAACGGTAGTTTGTCCATATGGATAAATACCGTCGGTATCATATAGTCTGGCAGCGAAACAGACAGATGTTCCCTTAACACGGCATCTTCCACAGCGGTGGCCGCCGCATAATATGCTGCCAGGTACCTGGTTGTTTTATCTGCATCGGCGTTTTCTTTTACTACTACGATACTTTGTTTTATTTCCCCATAACTACTGAGTGCCGTGGCTATTTCATCCAGCTCTATTCTGTAACCACGTAACTTCACCTGGAAGTCGGTACGGCCGATGTATTCTATGTTACCATCGGGCAGGTATCTCACCAGATCACCGGTTTTATAAAGGCGGCTGTTTGTTTCCAACCTGCTGAAAGGACTGTCAATAAAGCGTTCCTGCGTAAGCGCCGGCTGGTTAAGATATCCTCTCGCCACGCCGTCGCCGCCGATGTACAGTTCTCCGATAGCCCCAACCGGCACCGGACGAAGGTTACTATCCAGTACATAGGTAGTAGTATTGGACAAGGGGTGGCCAATAGGCACAATACCATCTGCTGCCTCTACCTGGTTATTGCAGCGGAAAGAAGTGGCAAAAGTAGTGGTCTCTGTAGGACCATATACATGCAGCAAGGTTACGGAAATGTAGTTGTCCAGGAATGCGGTTACATGTTTAAACGAAACATGTTCTCCACCAAATAAGATATACTTCAGATTTCTTAATCCCGGAAGTGCTTCTTCCACCAGGAGGTTAAATAAAGCCGTGGTGATAAAGAAGATCGTTACCTGCTCTTCCTGCAGCATGTTGTCGAATCTGCCGATATCATGCAAGAGATTTTTATCAGACAGGATGAGCAATGCACCATTGAGTAGTGCACCGAAGATATCAAACGTAGAACCATCAAAGGCGTAGTTGGATATTCCCATGATCCTGTCTGTGGCATCAATACGAATATAGTCTGTATTTTTCACCAGGCGGGCCACATTGCTGTGGGTGACCATTACTCCTTTAGGCATGCCCGTAGTACCACTGGTATACATCACATAAACCAGATCGGCAGCTATATTGATATGTGGCAGATTGTATGCAGGAAGGTCATTCATCGCTCCTTTCCATTCATGCTGATCTATTGCCGCGATAGCTGCCGTGGTAAGGCGGGTCAGCTTCTCCTGATATACTTCATTGGTCAGTACCAGTCGGGTTGCTGTATCCGACAAAATGTAACTGATTCTATCATCCGGATAAATAACATCTATCGGCACATATGCTGCACCCGCTTTCAGTACTGCCAGTATTGCTATCACCATCTGTTCCGAGCGATCGAGATACAGTGCTACCAGATCGTCTGGCCTCAACTCATAATGGGCACGCATATACGTTGCCAGCTGATTGGCTTTTGCATTCAGCTCCGCATAAGACAGGCGTACATCTCCATATACCAGCGCTAAAGCGCCAGGACTTGCTTTCACCTGTTCTTCAAACAGCTGATGGATAGTTTTATCAGCAGGATACTCACGAACAGTATTATTCCAGTCGAAGATCATTTGCTGGTATTGCGCTTCGCGCAGATGTACCAGCGATGTTCCGGCGATCTCCGGTTCTGTTGTCAGCTGTTCCAGGACCAGCTCCATACCGGAGAGTAACTGTGTAATGGTAGCATCATCAAACAGTTCTGATGCATATCTGAGCTGCAGGTTGATTACCTGGCCCCGTTCTGCCGCAACCACTGCCAGTGGATAGTCCAGTTTCTCCATACTACTCCTGAATTGTATAGACAACAAGCCCTCTTCTCCGTCGGCTCCTGCCGGCACCGGATAGTTTTCAAATACAAAGAGCGTGTTGAACATTCGTTCGCCGCCAGGATGCAGTCTTCCCAGGTTTATATCGCTGCGGCTGTTCACTTCTCCGATATGAGCCTGTAAATGTTTAATAGCTGACAACACACTAACAGCGCTATGCTCCATGATCACCGGAAGTGTGTTGATATATAAACCGACTGATTGTTCTATATCGTTAACAGGCAAGTTACGGCCGGAGACGGTCATACCTACTACGGTTCTATGGGTATTGCCATAGAGACTCAGCTGCCGGTGCCAGCAGTATTGCAGCACGGCATTAAGCGTAACACCGTTGGCAGCGCATAGACGCTTCAGCATCTCATAGCGTGTACCGCTGATCTGCAGGGCCTTTTCCGCCGGCTGCAGAATATGACGATAGTCCGATAACCGGATATGACGCTGGTCGGCACGCAGCAGGCTGCTCAGGTCTTCCTGTTCTTCCAGCCTGGCCACAGCAGCAGTCCAGTAGGTTTCATTATCTCCACGGTGTTGCTGCAGGTAACGCTGCGCTTCTGCATAACTATGGTCTTCCCTCACTACTACAGGCACACCATGTAACAACTGCAGATACACCTCATGTACATAGTTGAGCAGCAACGGCATACTCCAACCATCCAATATGGCGTGGTGATGACTGAAAAGACTACTCCAATCCTGCTCTCCGCGTTTCACCAGATATACCCGGAACAGGTTACCGGCAGACAGATCGAATGGCAATGCACGGTCCTGTAGCATTAGTTCATTCAGATAAGCCTCCTGCGAAGCTCTATCCTGATCACTGATATCCAGATAGTGCCAGTCAGTATGACCATGACGGTCTATGATCTGCACCAGCTCATGTTCCCAGGCAAAACGCAGGCGCAGCACGCTGTAGCGCTGCTGCGCATATTGCCAGGCTTGTTGCAGCAGAGCCGGATTGATGATGTTATGATAATCCCAGAACAGCTGTACGCGGTAGGCATCATCCACCTCTCCCTGATGCAGGGCATGATAGATAAACCCTTCCTGCAGGCTGCCCGCCAGGTAAACACCGGATACTTCCTGCTGCGATTGCAGCACCGACAACCAGGCGTTGGAGATGATATTGTCTGTATCGCTGGCTGTCAGCCAGGTGCGGGATGCATGACCCAGCCATTCGATCATCTCTTCCAATACCTGCTGATACTGTGCCGCCAGGGTGGTCAGCAGATCAGCGGCTATACTGCCGGAGATACTGAACTGAAGACGACCATCTATCACCAGGCCATTAATGTTGATCAGATGGTGATCGCCATTGGAGGCATCTATTGAAAGACCGCTGCCTTCACTTGTCAGCTGCCATCCACTGCCGGCTGCACTTTCCTGCCCGTCGAACTGGCCGAGGTAGTTGAAGCTGATACGAGGTAACCCTTCAGGACGGTAACCCGTCAATATCCCATAGCCGATACCGTTAGCCGGTATTGCCCGCAAAGTTTCTTTGGCTGCTACCAGTTGTGCACCGTAATCATTGCCTTCACTGATGATCTGCACAGGGTACATAGTGGTAAACCAGCCACTGGTATGCGTAATATCAATGGAGGCCGAAAGTGCTTCACGGCCATGACTTTCCAGCAATACATAGTGTTTCTTTTCTCCCGTCAGGCGCGACAGCGCAACACCCAGGGCACTTAACAGTATATCATTAATCTGTGTATTATAAACATGATGACTTTCACGTAATAAACGGCTGGTATATGTTACATCCAGCGCAAGCAACGCATGGCTGGTATCTTTAACCGCTAACGCTGATAAAACAGCATTCCCTGCTTTTATTCCGGGCAACAGATCCGACCAATATTCCTGTTCTGCTACTGACAACTCATAGCCAGAGATCAGCGTTGTCCACTGGCGATAGCTGCTGCCTTTGGGACCCAACCACTCTATCAACGAACGTGTATCCGTTGTAGTTACCGCTGACAAATGATTGTAAATGCGTTCCATATCCGCCACCAGCATACGCCAGCTCACCGTGTCTATTAGCAGGTGATGTGCTGCCAGGAAGAGGCGTGCACGGCCATCGGCATAACCTTCCAGATAAGCTGCCTGTAACAACCGGTCTCCGTAAATATCAAAATCTGACTGCCAGGAGGTCAGTAAAGCATATAATGCTTCAGGTGTCTCCAGGGTAGTGATATCCAGGCGACGGATGTCTACGCTTGTAGTTTCTTCACTGTAATACTGTGTACCATCCGGGCGATAGCGTAAACGTAGCCCGTCATGATAGTTGAGCAATACTGTCAGCGTACGTTCCAGCAATGTTATGTCCAGCATGGGCACACTGATCAGGAAAGACTGGTTCCAGTGATGGTACTTCGGCAGCAGACCGCTGGAGATATTGGTAAAGAACCAACGTTGTATCGGCAGCAGCGGCACTTCTCCGGAAAGAATACCCTGTTCTGTTTCCAGTTGTACCACAGAGGCAGCACCAGCAGCAATCACGTTCGTATACAGAGAGGCAATGGTGCGATAACGGAATATGTCCTTCACGGTGACATGAATAGCCGCCTGTTGACGCAAACGGCTCACCAGCTGGATACTCACGATAGAGTCTCCACCCAGCCGGAAGAAGTCATCATCCACCCCGATCTTATCAGCGGATATACCCAGCACCTGACCGTAGATAGCGCACATAGCGGCTTCGGTATCATTCTCCGGAGCGCGGTAATGATCATTATTTGTAAACACAGGCTCTGGTAAAGCGCGGCGATCCAGCTTACCGTTGATGGTCAATGGTAATTGCACCAGATGTATCAGCACCGCCGGCAGCATATAATCCGGCAGATAGGAGCTCAGGTATTCCAATATGTGCTCATGATTCAAAGGCACATCGGATACATAATAACCAGCCAGGTATTTGTTGCCACCAGACTGTTCTTTCACCAGCACCACGGCTTGTTTTATGCCCGGATAACCGGTCATGCGGTGTTCTATCTCGCCCAGTTCGATACGATAACCTCTGATCTTTACCTGGAAGTCGGCACGGCCGATGTATTCCAGATCCCCATTAGGCAGCTGCCTTACCAGGTCGCCGGTTTTATACAGCCGTGCATCGCCACCGGCAAATGGGTCTGCGATAAAACGTGTAGCCGTCAACGATGGTTGATTCAAATAACCTCTTGCCACACCGGCACCACCAATGTACAGTTCTCCGATAGCACCCACCGGTACAGATCTACCCATTGGGTCCAGCACATACATCGTGGTATTAGCCAGCGGACGGCCGATGTTGGCGGTACTGTCTCCCGGATGGTAAGGGTGTATGGTTGCGCATACGGTAGCTTCCGTAGGACCATATTCATTCAGCAAAGTACCGTTGAATGGTATATCACTCAGGTCCGGCAATTGTTCACCACCGGTGAATATCAATGACAGGCCAGTAGTCGCAGACAGGAACTCACGCAGCAATACCGGCGGGATAAATGTAACGGATATACGCTCATTGTCAATATAGCTGCGCAATGCATCCGGGGCGGTTCTGATACTATCCGGATACAGGTACAAGGTATTACCGTTTGTCAATATGGGAAATGCCTCATATACAAATGCATCAAATACATAGTTGGAATAGCAGCCTACCCGTTCATGGCGGTCCAGTGTGTGTACCGGCACCAGTGCGCTGATCAGGTTGATGACGCTGCGATGCTGCACCATCACACCTTTGGCAGCACCTGTGGTACCACTGGTATAAATCACATAAGCCAGATCTGTTGAAGTCGCCAGTGGAGGAAGATTTTCAGCTTCATATGTCTTCAATTTATCTTCCCATAAAACAGCAGCATCTATCGCTTCAATGCCAGCAGCAGTCTGTAATCTATCTACATAAACTTCGTTCGTCAGCACCACTTTGGTATGGGTGTCTGTCAGTATGTAGTGGATACGTTCATCCGGATACTCCGGTGATACGGGCACATAGGCGGCTCCAGCCTTCAACACGGCGAGGATGGCGGTCAACATATCTGCTGTACGATCCAGTACAAGTGCGATCAGGTCATCCGCCTGAATAGTATAACGTTCACGCAGATACGCTGCCAACTGGTTGGCTTTAGCATTTAGTTCGGTATAGGTAAGTTTTGTTTCTTCATATACCAATGCAACAGCATTTGGTGTGGCCGCCACCTGTTCTTCAAACAGCTGGTGGATGGTCTTATCGGCAACAAAAGGTTGCACTGCTCCCCTGCTGTGCCGCAGCATGGTGGCAAGACCCGATTCATCCAGGTAATGCAGCGTTTTCAGCTGACTCCCTTTTCCTGACACCAGCTGCGACAGAATAGTTGTATAAGTAGTAATAAAGCCCGTTATCGTTTCTGCTTCAAACAATGCCGTTGCATAGTTAAAGGTGCCGTAGATCTCTTCTCCGCTATCATTGAGCATTACGGTCAGATCATATTTGGCGATGTTGTACTGACCTGGCTGCTGATACGGCTGGAACAGCTGATCAGCGCCCTCCCGGCCACCAAACGCCTGCATATTAAAAGTCGTCTGGAATATCGGATGACGCGATACGTCCGGCTCTACATCCAGTTCATCCACCAGTTTCTCAAAGGGAAGGTCCTGGTGTAACTGGGCTTCAATCACGGCTGCACCCACCTGACGGATAAAGTCTGTTATCCGTTGTTCCGGATCGATTTCTTCCCGCAGCACCAGTGTATTCACAAAGAAACCGATCAGGTCAGCTATCTCTCCATAATGGCGGTTGGCAACAAGACTGCCCACCACAATATCCTGCTGGTTACTATAAGCACTCAGCAATAAATAGTAACCACTTAGCAGCACACTATACATGCTCACTTCCAGTTCACGGGAGATAACCCGTAAACCTTCGCTGGTGGGCTTATCCACTACAAAAGATATATTCGCGCCTTCATAGCTGATATTTCCCGGACGAGGTTTATCTGTTGGCAGATGCAGCGTTTCATAACCTGACAACTTATCTCTCCAGTAAGACAATTGCCTGTCCAGCACAGCACCTTTCAGGTAATGACGCTGCCACAACGCAAAATCCTTATACTGCAAAGGCAGCGGCGCAGGCAGCGATTTTTCTGCCTGTGCTATATCACCGGCAGTGAGATATTCATAATGATGATAATAATTCGATAAGTCGCGCAGCAGAATCTCTGTAGACCACCCGTCAAATGCAATATGGTGCAGCACAATACTCAGATAATGAACTTCCGAAGGAAGCGTATAGAACGTTATACTGACCGGCAGTTCTTCCACCAGTCTGAATACACGATTGGCTCGTGCCGCGAGTTCCGTATGCAACGCAGCTTCAGAAGGCAACTCCCTCCTGCTTATTGTCAGCGGAGACACCGTATCGTCCTGAACCTGCTGATAACTCAATCCTTCTTCTGTTGTTCTGATTCTGCTTCTCAGGACCTCATGACGGTGTATAACGGCACGCAGCGCCAGTAACATATTTTCCGTATTCACGTGCTCCTGCAACTTCAGTACCAGTGGCACATTGTAAGCATTACTACCGCCTTCATAGTTCTCTATAAACCATAAACGCTCCTGAGCAAAAGATAATAGCTGCTCTTCCGGACTACTGATAGCAGGTGCCGTAATGGTTACATGATCACCTGTGTCCTCTTGCAGCGTAGCCGCCAATTTACGGATAGTGCGGCAGTTGAACACTGCTGACACACCGGTTTTAACGCCCGGTAAGGTATTCAGCCGGTTTACCAGCCGTATCGCCATAATACTATTACCACCCAAACGGAAGAAGTCATCCGTCACACTTATCCGGTCCACGGCCAGTTCCAGTACTTCACCAAATATGACACACAGTTGTTTCTCCATCTCATTGGCGGGCGCCTCATAACTGCCCTCCCCTGTAAAGGCAGGATCCGGCAAGGCACGACGGTCCAGCTTTCCGTTAGCCGTTAGTGGCAAGGCATCCAGCCGTATCAGCACAGATGGGATCATATATTCAGGCAGATAGCTGCCCAGGTAGTCACGTAATGCCTGTTCATCCAGTGTTGCAGCAGATACGTAATAACCTGTGAGGTAATGGATACCGCCTGCCTGCTCTCTCGCCAGCACTACTGCGTCCGTGATGCCAGGATAGGCCGCCAGCTGGTGTTCTATCTCAGCAGGTTCTATACGGTAACCACGGATCTTCACCTGGAAGTCTGTACGACCAATATATTCCAGATTGCCGTCTGGCAGGTATCTTACTGCGTCGCCGGTTTTGTACAGATAACCACTACCAAAAGGATTCTCAATAAAACGTTCATGAGTCAGTTCCGGTTGGTTCAGGTAGCCACGCGATACGCCTGTTCCACCGATATAGAGCTCTCCAATAGCTCCGGTTGGTACCGGTTGCAGCTGATCGTTCAGCACATATACGCGGTAATGATGATAAGCCTTACCGATAGAAAATTCAGTAACAGTATCGTCTATACGATAATAAGTGGCTCCTACCGTAGTTTCTGTTGGACCGTATTCATCAATGATCGTTGTGAAGCAGGAAAGTATTCTGCTGATCTGATGACGCAACAACTTCTCCCCTCCTACAATGGCCGTTTTCACACGTACTTCGGGGTTATTCAGCAACGACAGATATGCCGGCGTACTCTTCACCAGTTCAATTCCATGAGTGATCAGATGTTGTTCATAAGCTGCGACCTCTGTTATGCTGCCTTCAAAAATATACAGACTTTTACCAAAGCACAATGGATAAAGTGTAGTCGTCACCGATAGGTCAAAAGATAAATTACCTGAAAAATCAACGCGGGCGAGATCTTCCGGCAAGATGTCCTGTACATTAAACAGATAGTTGACGACATTCCGATGCTCTACCATCACCCCTTTGGAACGGCCTGTTGTACCGCTGGTATAAATAACATAGGCCAACTGTGAGGGTTCTACCGCAATGGCTACATTCTCACTACTGTACCTTACAGACAGACTTGTCTGAAAATAAATATCTTCTGTATTAATCACCTTGAGCGGAAGTTCTGCTGTCAGTGATTTGATACGCTCCGTATGCTGTTCGTTACTCAGTACCACTTTGGTACGGGTATCACTAATGATATAACGCAGCCTGTCATCGGGATGAGAAACATCAGCCGGAACATAGGCACCGCCTGCTTTGAGGATAGCCAGCATCGATATCAGCATGTCTGCAGAACGGTCCATGCATAGCACAATCAGATCATCAGGCTGCACATCAAAATTCTTTTTCAGGTAGGCGGCCAGCTGATTGGACTGCTCATTTAATTCGCGATAGGTCAGCCTGCGATCTCCGCATACAATCGCCAACTGGTCCGGCATCTGTGTCACCTGCGCTTCAAACAGTCCGTGAATGGTAGCTGTTGTGGGATACAGCTTCGCTGTATCGTTATCCTGATGTTTGATTTTATCATAGGCTGCACCATCTACGTAACGCAATGATTTTATTTTTTGATCACTGCCTTTCACAAGGGTAGACAGCTGACTTAAAATTTCCTTGTAGGTATCAATATACCCTGCGATAGTGTTTTCCCCAAACAGGCTGGTAGCGTAGTTAAATGCCCCCTGAATCTCTTCCCCGCTATCGCTGACCATCACAGATAAGTCAAACTTAGCCACCTTAAAGTCAGTATGTCTGGCATAGGGACTAAATAAACTGCTGTCTTCAGATGTACTATGTGTACCGAAGTTATGCCCATCAAATATTACCTGTACCACTGGATGACGGGAAGCATCCGGTGTTATTTTGAGTTCTTCCACCAGCTTTTCAAAAGGAAGGTCTTGATACAACTGCGCAGTAACAACGGAAGCTCCCACCTGGCGGATAAAATCCGTTATCCGTTGTTCAGGGTCTATTTCTTCCCGTAGGGCAAGTGTATTAACGAAGAACCCGATAACATCCGCAATTTCGCTGTAGTGGCGGTTGGTAGTAGGACTGCCCAGCACAATATCCCGCTGGTTACTATAAGCACTCAGTAACAGATAATAGCCACTCAGCAGCAGGCTATACATACTCACTTCCAGCTCGTAGGAGACAGCCCGCAGATTATCGCTGGTAGTTTTATCCAGACTGAACGACAGGTCAGCCCCTGCATAACTTACTTTTGCAGGGCGGTGGTAATCCGTTGGCAGCTGCAGCGTTTCATAACCTGACAATTTATTCTTCCAATAAGATAATTGTTTATCCAGTGCAGCACCAGTCAGGTACCGGCGTTGCCACAGCGCAAAATCCTTATACTGTAAAGGTAACGGAGACATTGCGAGGGTGGCCGCTTTCACGATATCATTTTGCTGTAGTGCCACATAACGATGATAATGTTGCAGCAGTTCGCGTATCAGAATATCTGTTGACCATCCATCGAACGCAATATGATGTAACACCAGGCTCAGATAACCTTCTCCCTGCATATCATATATCGCTGCCCGCACAGGGTATTCTTCTTCCAGTCTGAACACCTGAGTCGCGTCTGAAGTCAGTGCATTGTCCAGCTCCTGCCTGGTCTGCAATAATTTCTCTGTAATCTGCAATGGATAGATATTATCATCCATCACCACCTGATAACCATGTCCGTCTTTACCTGTCCTGATCACACTTCTGAATATCTCATGACGTTGCACAATAGTACGTAAAGCATGCACCAGGCATCCTTTATCCACCTCAGGCTGTAACTGCAGTACAATCGGGATATTATAGGCGCTGCTGCCACCTTCATAATTTTCGATGAACCACAGGCGCTCCTGGGCGAAGGATAATAATTGTTCTTCCGGAGAAGTAATAACTGGTACGGTTATACTTACATTTTCAGTAGCTCCACTGTATAAATGAGCCGTCAGCTTACGGACAGTACGGCAGGTAAATACGGTCGATATATTTATCCGTATATCCATCACCGTTTTCAACCGGTTTATCAGACGGATAGCCATGATACTGTTACCACCCAGTCGGAAAAAGTCATCGTCTGTTCCGATTTTTTCCGGCGCTATTCCCAATATCTCTCCATAGATGGCGCACATGGCCGCTTCCGTATCATTTTCCGGAGCACGGAAATCATTACTATCGGTAAATACCAGCTCTGGTAAAGCGCGGCGGTCCAGCTTGCCGTTGATGGTCAACGGTAACTGCTGCAGATGCACCAAAGCTGCCGGCAGCATGTATTCCGGCAGATGGGAGCTCAGGTATTCCAGAATGTGCTCATGATTCAAAGGCACATCGGATACATAGTAACCAGCCAGGGACTTGTTACCATCGCCTAGCTCCTTCACCAACACCACCGCTTGTTCTATACCCGGATAGCTGGTCATATAGTGTTCTATCTCGCCCAATTCTATCCGATAACCCCTGATCTTCACCTGGAAGTCGACACGGCCGATGTATTCAATATTGCCGTCGGGCTGGTACCTTACCAGATCTCCGGTTTTATACAGTTTACTATTTTCTGCCAGATGTCTGAAAGGGTTGTCTATAAACCGCTGCCGTGTGAGCTCTGGTTGATTCAGGTATCCACGTGCTACACCGGCACCACCAATATACAATTCGCCAGCCACACCCGCTGGTACAGGTCTGAGTTCCTGGTCCAGTATATAGGCTTGTGTATTGGCCACTGGGCGGCCGATCAGATGTGTATCACCATCTTCAATCCGTTTTCCGGTAGCGTAGATCGTAGTTTCCGTAGGCCCGTAATAGTTATACAGGCGTTTTTGTGCAGACCAGTATTTCCCTGTTTCCGGGGCACAGGGCTCACCCGCATAAATCACTGCCTCCAGGGCCGGATAGGCAATACGCGGCAACAGGGCCAGCATGGCTGGTGGCAGGTACAGATAGTTGATTTCCTGGTTCAGCAAGTAAGCACTGATAGCATCTGCATCTGTTCTCAACTCATTACTCAACAGATGTAATTCATTACCATACAGCAGGGATATGAAGAATTCTGACACAGATACGTCGAACACGAAGGCCGTGTATGCAGCGATGCGGCAGGCTTTCGTAAAATCATATGCCTCGCGGATACTGCTGACGGTATTCAGCACACTGTGGTGCTCTATCATCACTCCTTTAGGCTGTCCGGTGGTACCACTGGTGTAGATCACATAGGCCAGGTCTGTTGAAGCAGCCAACGGAGTGAGATTCTGTGCTTTATAGCCTTTCAGTTTTTCATCCCATAAAACAGCGGAATCCACCACTTCAACAGCGGCAGAAAGATCCGTTGTTTGCAATCTTTCTACATGAATGCCGTTTGTCAGCACTACTTTGGTTCGGGTATCAGCCAGGATATAATGGATACGTTCATCCGGATAATCCGGCGATACCGGCACATAGGCCGCTCCGGCCTTCAGTACAGCAAGGATGGCAGTCAGCATATCTGCTGTACGATCCAGGACGAGTGCGATCAGATCACCCGGCTGAATGTTATAACGCTCACGCAGATACGCTGCAAGCTGGTTAGCTTTAGCATTTAATGCTGTATAAGACAAATGTACATCTTCATACACCAGCGCTGTAGCGTCCGGGCTAACGTTCACCTGTTCTTCAAACAGCTGGTGAATAGTTTTATCAGCAGGATAATCACAAACAGTATTGTTCCAGTCGAAGATCATTTGCTGGTATTGCGCTTCGCGCAGATGTACCAGCGATGATACTGTGATATCATGATGTGTTGTCAGTTGCTCCAGGATCAGTTCCACACCGGAGAGCAATTGTGCAATGATAGCATCATCAAATAATTCTGCTGCATATTTGATGTTAAACTTAATCTCGGGGCCTTGCTCAGCCACTACCACTGCCAGTGGGTAGTCCAGCTTCTCCACGCTACTCCTGAATTGTAAAGACAACAAGCCCTCTTCTCCGTTGGCTCCAGCTGGCACCGGATAATTTTCAAACACAAACAGGCTGCTGAACAGGCGATCGCCGCCTGGGTTTAGCCTTCCCAGGTTTATATCGCTGCGGCTGTTCACCTCTCCGATATGTGCCTGTAAATGTTTAATGGCTGCTAATACGCTACCAGCGCCATGTTCCATGATCACCGGAAGAGTATTGATATACAGGCCTACCGATTGTTCTATATCGTTGATGGGCAGGTTGCGGCCGGAAACGGTCATGCCCACTACAGTTGTACGGGTGTTTCCATAAAGGCTCAGCTGACGGTGCCAGCAATATTGCAACACCGCATTAAGTGTAACGCCATTGGCAACGCACAGCTGTTTTAGCACCTCATAGCGTGTACCACTGATCAGCAGGGCCTTTTCCGCCGGCTGCAGAATATGACGATAGTCCGACAACCGGATATGCCGCTGGTCTGCGCGCAGCAGGCTGCTCAGGTCTTCGGGCTCCTCCAGCTGCCTGACCGCTGCAGTCCAATAGGATTCATTATCTCCACGATGTTGCTGCAGGTAACGCTGCGCTTCCGCATAGCTCTGGTCTTCACGAACTGCTACAGGCGTACCTTGCAACAGCTGCAGATACACTTCATGTACATAATTGAGCAGCAACGGCATACTCCAGCCATCCAGTATGGCATGGTGGTTACTGAAAAGGCTGCTCCATTCATGCTCTCCACGCTTCACCAGATATACCCGGAACAGATTGCCGGCAGACAGATCGAATGGCAATGTACGGTCCTGTAGTATTAGTTCATTCAGATAAACCTCCTGTGAAGCTTTATCCTGATTGCTGATATCCAGATAGCGCCAGTCAGTATATCCATGGCGATCTATGATCTGCACCAGCTCATGCTCCCAGGCAAAACGCAGACGCAGCACGCTGTAGCGCTGCTGCGCATACTGCCAGGCCTGTTGCAGCAGGGCCGGATTGATGGCATTGTGATAATCCCAGGCTAACTGCACACGATAGGCATCGTCCACCTCTCCCTGATGCAAGGCATGATAGATAAAACCTTCCTGCAGGCTACCTGCCAGGTAAACACCGGATACTTCCTGCTGCGCTTGCAACACTGATAACCAGGCATTGGAGATGATATTGTCTGCATCACTGGCCGTCAGCCAGGTACGCGATGTAGCACCCAGCCAGTCAATCATCTCTTCCAGCACCTGCTGATATTGTGCCGCCAGCGTAATCAGCAGATCAGCTGCCAGACTGCCGGAGATATTAAACTGAAGACGGCCGCCTATCACCAGTCCGTTGATGTTAATCAGGTGATGATCTCCGTTGGAAACATCCAACTGCTGGCCACTGTCTTCTCCTGTCAGCTGCCATCCGCTGCCAGCAGCACTTTCCTGGCCATCGAACTGGCCGAGGTAGTTGAAGCTGATACGAGGTAAACCTTCAGGGCTATAACCTGTCAATATCCCATAGCCGATACCGTTAGCTGGCACTGCACGCAGTGTTTCTTTAGCTGCTACCAATTGTGCACCATAATCATTGCCTTCACTGATGATCTCCACAGGATACATGGTGGTAAACCAGCCACTGGCATGCGTTATATCAATAGAGGCAGAAAGTGCCTCACGGCCGTGGCTTTCCAGCAATATATAGTGACTTGTTTCTCCGGTAACACGCGAGAGTGCAACACCCAACGCGCTTAACAGAATATCATTGATTTGGGTATTATAAACATGATGACTTTCACGCAATAAGCGGCTGGTATACGCTGTATCCAGCATCAGCTGCGCATTACTTTTATCCTTAACTGCCAACGCTGATAAAACAGCATTACCCGCTTTTATTCCTGGTAACAGGTCAGACCAGTATTCCTGTTCTGGTACAGATAGTTGGTAGCCGGAGATCAGCGTGGTCCATTGACGGTAGCTGCTGCCTTTGGGACCTAACCATTCTATCAATGAACGTGTATCCGTTGTAGTTACTGCAGATAAATGATTGTAAATACGTTCCATATCCGCCACCAGCATACGCCAGCTCACCGTGTCTATCAGCAGGTGATGTGCTGCCAGGAAAAGGCGTGCACGCCCGTCTGCATAACCTTCCAGGTAGCCGGCCTGTAATAACCGGCCTCCATAGATATCAAAGTCTGCCTGCCAGGAGGTCAGTACAGTATGCAGTGCCTCAGCTGTATCCAGGGTGCGGATGTCCAGACGATGGATATCTACGCTGGTTGTTTCTTCACTGTAATATTGTGTACCATCCGGACGATAGCGTAAACGCAAACCGTCATGATAGTTAAGCAACACTGTCAGCGTGCGTTCCAGCAATGTTATGTCCAGCACGGGCACACTGATCAGGAAAGACTGGTTCCAGTGATGGTACTTCGGCAGCAGGCCACTGGAGACATTGGCAAAGAACCAGCGCTGTATCGGCAGCAGCGGCACTTCTCCGGACAGGATGCCCTGTTCTGTTTCCAGTTGTACCGCAGACGTAGCTCCTGAAGCAATTACATTCGTATACAGAGCCGCAATGGTGCGATAACGGAATATGTCTTTCACGGTGACATGAATACCCGCCTGTTGACGCAAACGGCTCACCAGCTGAATACTCACGATGGAGTCTCCACCCAACCGGAAGAAGTCATCATCTACCCCGATCTTATCACCGGATATACCCAATACCTGTCCATAGATGACGCACATAGCTGCTTCGGTATCATTCTCCGGAGCGCGGTAATGATCATTATCTGTAAATACAGGCTCTGGTAAAGCACGGCGGTCCAGCTTGCCATTGATGGTCAATGGTAACTGCTCAAGATGTACCAGGGCTGCCGGCAACATGTATTCCGGCAGATAGGACCCCAGGTATTCCAGGATGGATTCATGATTTAAACCCTCATCGGACACATAATAACCAGCCAGGTATTTGTTGCCACCGGATTGCTCTTTCACCAGCACCACGGCTTGTTTTATGCCTGGATAACCGGCCATACGGTGTTCTATCTCACCCAGTTCTATCCTATAACCTCTGATCTTCACCTGGAAGTCGGCACGGCTAATATATTCCAGCTCTCCATTGGGCAACAGCCTTACCAGGTCCCCGGTTTGGTATAACCGCGCATCACCACCGGCAAACGGATCTGCCACAAAACGTGTAGCCGTCAGCGATGGTTGGTTTAAATAACCTCTTGCCACACCGGCGCCACCGATATACAGTTCTCCGATAGCACCCACCGGCACAGGCTTTCCGGTTCCATCCAATACATACACCGTAGTATTGGCCAATGGACGGCCGATGTTGGCAGTGCTGTCTCCCGGATGGTAAGGATGTATCGTAGCGCACACGGTGGCTTCCGTAGGACCATATTCATTCAGCAAGGTACCGTTGAAAGATATATCGCTCAGGTCCGGCAATTGTTCACCGCCCGTAAATATCAATGACAGGCCGGTAGGCGCAGAAAGAAACTCACGCAGCAACACCGGCGGGATAAATGTAACGGATATACGCTCTTTGTCGATATAGCTGCGTAACGCATCAGGGGCGGTTCTGATACTGTCTGGATACAGGTATAAAGTATTGCCATTGGCTAATACCGGGAATGCCTCATATACAAACGCATCAAATACATAGTTGGAATAACACCCCACCCGTTCATGCCGGTCCAGTGTATGCACCGGCACCAATGCATTGATCAGGTTGATGACGCTGCGATGTTGTATCATCACACCTTTGGCAGCACCAGTGGTTCCGCTGGTGTAAATCACATAAGCCAGATCTGTTGGAGTAGCCAGCGGACTAAGGTTTTCTGCCTTAAAGCTATCCAGCGTTTTTTCCCATAAAACAGCGGTGTCTATTGTTTCAATACTGGCAGCAGTCTGTAATCTGTCTTTATAAACTTCATTCGTCAGCACTACTTTGGTACGGGTATCCTCCAGGATGTAATGGATACGTTCATCCGGATACTCCGGTGACACCGGCACATAAGCGGCTCCTGCTTTCAGTATGGCAAGAATGGCCGTCAGTATGTCTGCAGTACGATCGAGTACGAGTGTAATCAGGTCATCCGGCTGAATGATATAACGTTCACGCAGATACGCTGCCAACCGGTTAGCTTTTTCGTTTAGTTCAGCATAGGTAAGCCGTGTTTCTTCATATACCACTGCCGGTGCGTGAGGGTTACTCCGTACCTGCTCTTCAAACAGCTGATGGATGGTTTTGTTAGCAGGGTAATCACGAACGGTATTGTTCCAGTCGAAGACGATTTGCTGATATTGCGCTTCGCGCAGATGTACCAGCGATGATACTGTGATATCCGGATGTGCGGTTAGTTGTTCCAGGATCAGTTCCACACCAGAGAGCAATTGCGCTATGATAGCGTCATCAAATAATTCCGCTGCATATTTGAGTTGCAGGCTCATTACCTGACCACGTTCTGATGCCACTACCGCCAGCGGATAGTCCAGCTTCTCCATACTACTCCTGAATTGTATAGACAATTGGCCCTCTTCTCCGGCTGGTAACGGATAGTTCTCAAATACAAACAAGCTGCTGAACAGGCGTTCACCGCCGGGGTGTAGCCTGCCCAGGTTCACATCGCTGCGGCTGTTCACCTCTCCGATATGAGCCTGTAAATGTTTAATGGCCGCCAATACACTGCCAGGTTCATGTTCCATGATCACCGGAAGGGTGTTGATATATAAGCCTACGGA
The DNA here is from genome assembly GCF_003308995.1 of Chitinophaga flava. NCBI lineage: Bacteria > Pseudomonadati > Bacteroidota > Chitinophagia > Chitinophagales > Chitinophagaceae > Chitinophaga > Chitinophaga flava. The sequence continues at coordinate 247,140 of NZ_QFFJ01000003.1, forward strand.
TTGTTCTATATCGTTGATGGGCAGGTTACGGCCGGAGACGGTCATACCCACTACGGTTGTACGACTATTGCCATAAAGACTCAACTGCCGGTGCCAGCAGTATTGCAGCACCGCATTGAGGGTTATGCCATTGGCGGCACACAAACGTTTCAACGCTTCGTAGCGTGTACCGCTGATCTCCAGGGACTGTTCTGCCGGCTGCAACACATGACGATAATCCGATAACCGGATATGACGCTTGTCTGTGCGCAGCAGACTGCTCAGGTCTTCGGGCTCTTCCAACCGGGCCACCGCAGCGGTCCAGTAGGCTTCATTATCCCCGCGGTGTTGCTGCAGGTAACGCTGCGCTTCCGCATAACTCCGGTCTTCCTTCACCACTACAGGGACTCCCTTCAACAGCTGCAGATACACTTCATGTACATAGCTGAGCAGCAAAGGCATGCTCCAGCCATCCAGTATCGCGTGGTGGTTGCTGAAAAGGCTGCTCCATTCGTTATCTCCGCGTTTTACCAGATATACCCTGAACAGGTTACCGGCCGATAAGTCAAAGGACAAAGTACGGTCCTTGGCCATCAGTTCATTCAGATAGGCCTCCTGCGAAGTTTTATCCTGATTGCTGATATCCAGATAGTGCCAATCGGTATGTCCATGACGGTCTATGATCTGCACCAGTGCATGTTCCCAGGCAAAACGCAGACGCAGCACACTGTAGCGCTGTTGCGCATACTGCCAGGCCTGTTGCAGCAGAGCTGGATTTATTGCGCTGTAGTAATCCCAGGATAACTGCACGCGATAGGCATCATCCACATCTCCCTGATGCAACGCATGGTAGATAAAGCCTTCCTGCAGGCTGCCCGCCAGGTAAACACCAGACACTTCCTGTTGCGACTGCAACGTCGATAACCAGGCATTGGAGATAATATTATCTGTATCGCTGGCTGTCAGCCAGGTACGCGATGTAGCACCCAGCCATTCAATCATCTCTTCCAATACCTGCCGATACTGTGCTGCCAGCGTTGTGAGCAGGTCAGCTGCTATGTTTCCGGAAATATTGAACTGAAGACGGCCGCCTATCACCAGTCCGTTGATATTGATCAGGTGATGGTCTCCATTGGAAGCATCTATGGGACGGCCGCTGTCCTCTCCTGCCAGCTGCCATCCATTGCTGCCGGCACTTTCCTGGCCATCGAACTGACCGAGGTAGTTGAAGCTGATACGAGGTAAACCTTCAGGACGATAGCCTGTCAATATCCCATAGCCGATACCGTTAGCTGGCACCGCACGTAAACTCTCTTTGGCTGCTACCAGTTGTACACCATAGTCATCGCCATCGCTGATGATCTCCACAGGATACATGGTGGTAAACCAACCGCTGGTATGCGTAATATCGATAGAGGCCGAAAGGGCTTCACGACCATGGCTTTCCAGCAATATGTAATGACTTGTTGCTCCGGTGATACGAGACAAGGCAATACCCAAGGCACTTAATAGAATATCGTTAATCTGTGTATTATAAACATGATGGCTTTCACGCAGCAAGCGACCAGTATAGGCGGTATCCAATAACAGGGAGGCATAACTGACAGCTGATGTAGACAGGCTTTCCAGCAGGGCATTGCCTGCATTTATTCCCGGCAACAGAGCAGACCAGTATTGCTGTTCTGCTATAGGCAGCTCGTAACCGGAGATCAGCGTAGCCCACTGACGATAGCTGCTGCCTTTGGGGCCCAGCCACTCTATCAATGAACGTGTATCCGTTGTAGTTACCGCAGACAAATGATTGTAAATACGCTCCATATCCGCCACCAGCATACGCCAGCTCACCGTGTCTATTAGCAGGTGATGGATAGCCAGGAAGAGGCGTGCACGACCATCTGCATAACCTTCCAGGTAGCCGGCTTGTAATAACCGGTCTCCATAAATGTCAAAGTCTGATTGCCAGGAGGTCAGTAAAGTATGTAAGGCTTCCGGTGTATTCACCGTACGGATGTCCAGTCGACGAATATCTACGCTGGTTGCTTCTTCACTGTAGTACTGTGTACCATCCGGAAGATAGCGCAAACGCAAACCGTCATGATAGTTAAACAACGCTGTCAGCGTATGTTCCAGCAGTGCCAGATCCAGCACAGGCACACTGATCAGGAAAGACTGATTCCAGTGGTGGTACTTCGGCAGCTGGCCGCTGGAGATATTGGTAAAGAACCAGCGTTGTATCGGCAGCAATGGCACCTCCCCGGACAGGATGCCCTGTTCTGTTTCCAGTTGTACGGAAGACGCAGCACCTGCAGCAATCACATTTGTATACAAAGAGGCAATAGTGCGATAACGGAAGATATCTTTTACAGTAACATGAATACCCGCCTGTTGACGCAAACGGCTCACCAGCTGGATACTCACAATGGAGTCTCCACCCAGCCGGAAGAAGTCATCATCTACCCCGATCTTATCAGCGGATATACCCAGCACCTGACCGTAGATAGCACACATCGTTGCTTCCGTGTCATTTTCAGGAGCACGGTAATGGTCACTGTCGCTCAATACCGGTTCCGGTAAAGCACGACGGTCCAGCTTTCCGTTGATGGTTAATGGTAATCGTGACAAATGCACCAGGGCTGTTGGCAGCATATAATCCGGCAGATAGGAACTCAGGTATTCCAATATATGCTCATGATTCAAAGGCTCATTGGATACATAATAACCAGCCAGGTACTTATTGCTACCGGACTGTTCTTTCACCAGCACTACGGCCTGTTTAACTCCCGGATAGGTGGCTATGCGGTGTTCTATCTCGCCCAGTTCGATACGATAACCTCTGATCTTCACCTGGAAGTCGGCACGGCCGATATATTCCAGATCCCCATTGGGCAACTGTCTTACCAGGTCGCCGGTTTTATACAGCCTTGCACTACCGCCGGCAAACGAATCTGCAACAAAACGTGTAGCCGTCAGTGATGGCTGGTTCAGATAACCACGTGCCACACCGGCGCCACCAATGTATAATTCTCCTACGGCACCTACCGGCACAGGTCTGCCAATCTGGTCCAGCACATATACGCTGGTATTGACCAGCGGGCGGCCGATATTGGCAGTACTGTCTCCCGGACGATAAGGATGCATCGTAGCACATACCGTGGCTTCTGTAGGGCCATATTCATTCAGCAAAGTACCGTTGAATGGTATATCACTCAGGTCCGGCAATTGTTCACCACCGGTAAATATCAATGACAGACCGGTAGGCGCAGACAGGAACTCACGCAGCAACACCGGCGGGATAAATGTAACGGATATACGTTCCTTACTGATATAGTTACGCAGCGCATCCGGGGCAGTTCTGATACTATCCGGATACAGGTATAAGGTATTGCCGTTGGCCAATACAGGAAATGCCTCATATACAAATGCATCAAACACATAGTTGGAATAGCAGCCTACCCGTTCATGCCGGTCCAGTGTATGCGCCGGCACCAGCGCCGCAATCAGGTTGATGACGCTGCGATGCTGTATCATCACTCCTTTGGCAGCACCTGTGGTTCCACTGGTATATATCACATAAGCCAGATCTGTTGAAGTAGCCAGTGGAGCCAGGTTTTCAGTTTTATACCCCTTCAGCTTTTCTTCCCATAAAACAGTAGCATCAATCGCCTCAATACCAGCAGCAGTCTGTAATCTTTCTATATAAACTTCGTTCGTCAGCACCACTTTGGTACGGGTGTCTGCCAGGATGTAATGGATACGTTCGTCCGGATACTCCGGTGACACCGGCACATAGGCCGCCCCGGCCTTCAGCACGGCGAGAATGGCCGTCAGCATGTCTGCCGTACGATCGAGTACAAGTGCGATCAAATCATCCGGCTGAATGGTATAACGTTCACGCAGATACGCTGCCAGCTGATTAGCTTTAGCATTCAATGCTGCATAAGACAACCGTACATCTTCATATACCAGTGCAGTAGCATCCGGCGTGGCTGCCGCCTGCTCTTCAAACAGCTGATGGATGGTTTTATCATCAGCAAAGGGTTGTTCTACTCCCCTGCTGTGACGCAGCATGGTGGCAAGACCTGATTCATCCAGGTAACGCAGCGATTTTACCGGACCACCTCTCCCCGACACCAGCTGCGACAGAATAGTTATATAAGTAGTAATAAAGCCCTTTATAGTATCTGCTTCAAACAATGCCGTTGCATAGTTAAAGGCGCCGTAAATCTCTTTCCCGCTGTCATCCAGCATGATGGTCAAATCGTATTTGGCGACGTTGTACTGACCAGATGGCTGATAAGGCAGAAACAGCTGATCAGCCCCTTCCTGGCTGCCAGACACCTCCAGACTGAATGTAGTCTGGAATACAGGATGACGCGATACATCCGGTTCTATATGCAGTTCATCCACCAGCTTCTCGAAGGGGAGGTCCTGATGCAGCTGGGCATCCAACACTGCATTGCCCACCTGGCGGATAAAGTCTGTTATCCGTTGTTCCGGATTTATTTTTTCCCGCAGCGCAAGGGTATTCACAAAGAAACCAATCAGGTCTGCGATCTCCCCATAATGACGGTTGGCAACAGGCGTGCCCACGATAATATCCTGCTGGTTGCAGTAAGCACTGAGTAACAGATAGTAACCACTTAGCAGCACACTATACATGCTCACCTCCAACTCACGGGAGACACCCCGTAAACCATCACTGAGGGTTTTGTCTATTACAAAGGAAACACTGGCTCCTTCATAACTCATCTGTGCAGGACGTGGCTTGTCTGTTGGCAGATTCAGAGTTTCATAGCCTGACAATTTCTTCTTCCAGTAAGACAGCTGCCTGTTCAGCACCATACCTTTCAGGTAATGCCGCTGCCACAAGGCAAAATCTTTATACTGTATAGGCAATTCCGGAACCAGATATTTTGCTGCCTGTACAATATCACCAGCGGCCAGATATTTGTAAAGGTGATAGTAATTCAGTAAGTCGCGCAACAGTATTGAGGTAGACCATCCGTCAAATGCAATATGGTGCAGCACGATGCTCAGGTACCGCTGATGCGGGAGTGTATAGAGGGTGATGATGACCGGCAGTTCCTGGTCCAGTTTGAAAATGTGATGGAACTGGATGTTCAACTCCTCATTCAGTAACACTTCTGAAGACAACGCTCTGTTGTTTATTTCAATCGGATGTGTGGTGTCGTCCTGTACCTCCTGGTAGCTCAGTCCAGCTTCGGTGGTTCTGATCCTGCTTCTTAGCACCTCATGACGATGTATAACGGCACGCAGCGCCTGCAACAGGGGATCCGTTTTCACCTCCTCCCGCAACTGCAGCACCAGTGGCACATTGAAGGCACTACTACCACCTTCATAGTTCTCTATAAACCATAAGCGTTCCTGGGCAAAAGATAACAACTGTTCTTCCGGAGCGTTGACAACACGTGCTACCATCTTCACAGTATCGGAGACTCCGCTGACAGCAGCCAGTTTACGTATAGTCCTTGCCGTGAATACGGCTGCTACATCCATACTGGTCCCCAGTGCCGCATTCAGGCGGTTAATCAGCCGAATGGCAAGAATACTGTTTCCGCCCAACCGGAAAAAGTCATCGTCTATACTTATCTTATCTTCATCTATACCCAGCACCTGGCTATAGATGGCACACATAGCTGCTTCTGTATCATTCTCCGGCGCGCAATAATGATTACTGTCGGTAAATACAGGCTCTGGCAAAGCACGACGGTCCAGCTTTCCGTTGATAGTCAACGGCAACAGTTGCAGATGCACCAATACGGCCGGCAACATATATTCCGGCAGATAGCCCCCCAGGTATTCCAGGATGGACTCCTGATTCAAAGCCCCATCAGACACATAATAACCCACCAGGTATTTATTACCACCAACCTGCTCTTTCACCAGCACCACGGCTTGTTTGATGCCGGGGTAGTTAGCCAGACGATGTTCTATCTCGCCCAACTCTATACGATAACCTCTGATCTTCACCTGGAAGTCGGCACGACCGATATATTCCAGCTCTCCATCCGGCAATTGCCTTACCAGGTCGCCGGTTTTGTATAGCCGTGCATCACCGCCGGTAAACGGATCAGCAATAAAACGTGTAGCCGTCAGCGATGGCAGGTTTAAATAACCACGGCATACGCCGGCGCCACCTACATACAACTCTCCTATCGCTCCCTGTGGAAGCGGCTCCAGGTAGTCATTCAGTACATAAGCCTGCAAATCAGGGATCACCCGGCCTATCAGTGAGCCTTTGTCCAGTTCTGATACACTCAGCTCCTTCCAGGTCACATGGACGGTTGTTTCTGTGATACCATACATATTAATCAGCCTGGGGGCATCATCCGCATACAGATTGTACCAGGGTTTCAGCTGTGCCAGGTTCAGTGCATCACCGCCGAAGATCACATATCGCAGTTTAGTCAGATGATTGGCTTTCTGTTGTGCCGCTGCGATGAACTGATAGAAAGCACCCGGTGTCTGGTTTAGCACGGTCACTCCTTCCCGCTCACACAGATCGTAGAACAGCGAAGGATCATGGGTTTGTTCTGTTGATGGAATCAATAACTTACCACCATAACACAAAGCTCCCCAGATTTCCCATACGCTGAAGTCGAATACTACGGAATGGAACAAAGTCCATACATCTTTGGCATCAAAATGATACCAGGACTCCGTGGCATGGAACAAGCGGGATACGTTACGATGCGCTATCATCGCACCTTTGGGCTTACCCGTAGTTCCGCTGGTATAAATCACGTATGCCAGATGCTCAGGAGCGGTTACTACAGGCGGTAATACCGGCTGTTCAGACACTAAACGCCCTTTATCGATCGCTTCAGCAGTTACTTGCGCTGACAGTTCGGAGAGTTTCGATACATGCTTCTCATTGGTTAAAACCACTTTCGTTCCTGTATCTGACAGGATATAAGCGATTCTTTCTTCAGGATAAGCAGGGTCCATGGGCACATAGGCAGCTCCGGCCTTGAGTACTGCGAGAATAGCTATCAGCATGTGCTCAGAGCGGTCCAGGCAGATACCTACCAGATCATCCGCTTTCAGCTGATAACGGTGACGTATATATGTCGACAGTTCATCAGCACGGGTATTCAGTTCTCCATAAGACAGTTGTACATCTTCATAAACAACAGCAGTACGCTCAGGATGAGCAGCAGCCTGCTCTTCAAACAACCGGTGAACAGGTTTGTCTACCGGGAACGTTTGTAATGGGTTATTCCATTGCGTCAGCAATGTCGTGCGTTCCGTTGCCGACTGATAACGCAATGATTTTATCTGCAGGTCTTTTCCTGCAGTCGCCAGTTGACGTAAAATTTCCTTATAGGTGGTGATATATCCTTCAATCGTAGCCGCATCAAAAAGACTGACTGCATAGTTAAACAGACCATTGATTTCTTCCCCACTATCATCGAGTATAGTGTTCAGATCATATTTGGCAACACTGTAAAAACTATCATTGTCATAAGGAGCAAACATACCAGCAACATCGGCACCTCCTTTGTCAGCCTGCTGAATACTGAAGGTCGTCTGAAACACCGGATGGCGTGATGCATCGGGTTCTACATGCAACTCATCCACCAATTTCTCAAATGGAAGATCCTGATGCAGCTGCGCTAATATCACAGAAGTACCCACCTGGCGGATGAAGTCCGTCACCCGCTGTTCAGGATCTATTTCTTCACGAAGTGCAAGGGTATTGACAAAGAAACCGATCAGGTCTGCTATCTCTCCATAATGACGATTGGCAATGGGACTACCCAATACAATATCCCGCTGATTGCTGTAAACACTCAGCAACAGGAAGTAACCACTCAGCAACACGCTGTACATGCTCACTTCCAGCTCCCGCGAGATAGCCCGTAAACCATCACTGGTGGCGCTATCAATTACAAAAGAAATATCGGCGCCGGTATAATCTGTATATGCAGGACGTGGCCTGTCTGTTGGCAGATGTAATATTTCATAGCCAGACAGTTTATCTTTCCAATAAGACAACTGCTTCTCCAACACCGCATCTTTCAGATAATGACGCTGCCATAAAGCAAAATCCTTGTACTGCAAAGGCAATGGCGCAGGCAAATATTTATCTGCCTGTACAACGTTACCGGCTGCGAGATATTCATAATGATGGTAGTAGTTGACTACTTCTCTCAACAGTATTTCTGTAGACCACCCATCAAATGCAATATGATGCAATACAATATTCAGGTAACGTTCTCCTGTAGTCAATGTATACACATCTATTTTTACAGGATATTCTTCATCCAGTCTGAATATATGGCCAGCATTGGTTCTTATTGTTTCATGCAGTGACTTCTGATCACTTAAAGTATGTATCCCTATAGCTACAGGATGTATACTTTCATCAGGTACCATCTGGTAGCCATCTCCGGCAGCATTCGTTTTAATGAGGCTCCTTAACACTTCATGACGATGCACGACAGCCCTCAGCGCCTGTAACAGATTTTCCGTTTTCACCTGCTCCTGTAACTTCAGCACCACTGGTATGTTGTAGGCATTGCTGCCACCTTCATAATTCTCTATAAACCATAAGCGCTCCTGGGCAAAAGATAACAGCTGTTCTTCCGGAGTATTGATAACAGGAACCGTAATGGTTACATGATCACCGGTATCCTCCAGTAGCGCAGCCGATAGTTGGCGGATGGTGCGGTAGTTAAATACCGCTGCCATGCTCGTTTTGGCGCCGGGCAAGGTATTCAGCCGGTTTACCAGTCGGATGGCCAGAATGCTGTTACCTCCCAAACGGAAGAAGTCATCTGTCACACTTATCCTGTCTGTGGCCAGTTCCAGTACTTCAGCAAATATGGCACACAATTGTTTCTCCATCGCATTGGCTGGTGCCTCATAACCACCTTCTCCTGTAAGGGCTGGGTCTGGCAAGGCACGACGGTCCAGCTTTCCGTTAGCTGTCAAGGGTAAGGCATCCAGCCGCATCAGCACAGACGGGATCATATACTCCGGCAGATAACTGCCCAGGTAGTCTCGTAATACCTCTTCATCCAATGTTTCAGCAGATACATAATAACCTGTCAGATAATGGATACCTTCGGCCTGCTCTCTCGCCAGTACTACGGCATCTGTAATGCCGGGATAAGCTGCCAGCTGATGCTCTATTTCTCCGGGCTCTATACGGTAACCACGGATCTTCACCTGGAAGTCTGTACGACCAATGTACTCCAGGTTACCATCAGGCAGATACCTTACTGCATCGCCGGTTTTATACAGACGGCCATTGCCAAATGGATGCTCTATAAACCGTTCACTGGTCAGTGCCGGCTGGTTCAGATATCCGCGCGATACGCCGGATCCGCCGATATAAAGTTCTCCAATAGCCCCGGCTGGTACCGGGTGCAGCTGATCATCCAGCACATAGATGCTGTAATGATGATAGGCTTTGCCTATAGAGAATGTAGTAACGGTATCGTCTATACGGTAATAGGTAGCTCCTACTGTAGTTTCTGTTGGACCGTATTCGTCGATGATAGTTGTGAAGCAGGAAAGTATCCGGCTGATCTGATGACGCAACAACTTTTCTCCTCCTACGATGGCCGTTTTCACACGTACATCCGGATTATTCAGCAGCGACAGGTATGCCGGTGTACTCTTCACCAGTTCAATATCGTGGGTGATCAGGTGCTGCTCATAGGCTGCCACCTCTGTTATACTGCCTTCAAAAATATACAGGCATTTACCAAAGCACAATGGATAAAGTGTAGTCGTTACCGATAGGTCGAAAGATAAATTCCCTGAAAAATCAACACGGGTAAGATCTTCCGGCAAGATATCCTGCACGTTGTACAGATAGTTGACCACATTCCGGTGCTCTACCATTACTCCTTTGGAACGGCCTGTAGTTCCACTGGTATAAATAACATAGGCCAGCTGCGATGGTTCTACCGCAATACCTGCATTCTCGCCACTGTACCTTACAGACAAACCTGTCTGGAAATAAATATCTTCTGTATTGATTACTTTTAAGGAAAGTCCCGCTGTCAGTGATTTGATACGTTCTGTATGCTGTTCGTTACTCAGCACCACTTTGGTACGGGTATCACTGATGATGTAATGAAGTCTGTCATCGGGATGGGACACATCAGCCGGCACATAAGCACCACCTGCCTTGAGGATAGCCAGCACTGCTATCAGCATATCTGCTGAACGGTCCATACACAGTACGATCAGATCATCCGGCTGAACATCAAAACTTTTCTTCAGGTAGGCCGCCAGCTGATTAGCCTGTTCATTTAATTCGTTGTAGGTCAGCCTGCGGTCACCACATACAATCGCCGGTTGATCCGGTATCTGAGCCACCTGGGCTTCAAACAGCTGATGGATGGTTTTGTCAGCCGGATAATTACGAACGTTATTGTTCCAGTCGAGGATCATTTGCTGGTATTGCGCTTCGCGCAGATGTACCAGCGAGGATGCTGTGATATTTGGATGTGTGATTAGTTGATCCAGGATCAGTTCCACACCGGAGAGCAATTGTGCAATAATCTCATCATCAAACAATTCTGCTGCATATTTGATGTTAAAGCCGATCTCCTGGCCTTGTTCTGCTGCCACCACGCCCAGCGGATAATCAACTTTCTCCATACTGCTTCTGAACCGGATAGACAACTGGCCTTCATCTCCGACTGGTAACGGGTAATTCTCAAACACAAACAGGCTGTTGAACAGGCGTTCACCGCCGGGGTGCAGCCTTCCAAGCTTCACATCGCTGCGGCTGTTCACCTCTACAATATGGGCCTGTAAACGTTTAATGGCTGATAATACACTGCCTGAGTCATGTTCCATGATCACCGGAAGTGTGTTGATATATAACCCTGCGGATTGTTCTATATCGTTGATGGGCAGATTACGACCGGAGACGGTCATACCTACTACGGTTGTATGCGTGTTACCATAGAGGCTCAACTGCCGGTGCCAGCAGTATTGCAGCACCGCACTGAGCGTAATACCATTGGCAGCGCATAAACGTTTCAACGCTTCATAGCGTGTGCCGCTGATGACAACGCCCTTTTCCGCCGGCTGCAGGACATGACGGTAAGCCGACAACCGGATATGACGCTGGTTTGTACGCAACAAACTGCTCAGGTCTTCCTGTTCCTCCAGCCGGGCTATTGCTGCAGTCCAGTAGGCTTCATTATCCTGACGGTGTTGCTGCAGGTAACGCTGTGCCTCCGCATAACTATGGTCTTCTCTTACAACCACTGGCATTCCCTGCAACAGCTGCAGATACACTTCATGTACATAGTTGAACAGCAATGGCATGCTCCAGCCATCGAGTATGGCGTGGTGGTTGCTGAAAAGGCTGCTCCACTCACGTTCTCCGCGTTTCACCAGATATACCCGGAACAGGTTGCCAGCCGACAAGTCAAAGGATAAGGTACGGTCCTTTGCCATCAATTCATTCAGATACACCTCCTGTGAGTCTTTGTCCTGATTGCTGATATCCAGATAGTGCCAGTCAGTATGGCCATAACGGTCTATGATCTGTATCAGCTCATGTTCCCAGGCAAAACGCAGACGCAGGGCACTGTAACGTTGCTGTGTATATTGCCATGCCTGTTCCAGCAGGGCTGGATTAATAGCGTTATGGTAATCCCATAACAGCTGCACACGGTAGGCATCATCCACATCACCCTGATGTAAGGCATGATAGATAAACCCTTCCTGGAGGCTTCCCGCCAGGTAAACGCCGGCTATTTCCTGTTGCGCCTGCAGCTCCGATAACCAGGCATTGGAGATAATATTGTCTATATCGCTGGCGGTCAGCCAGGTACGGGATGCAGCACCCAGCCAGTCAATCATCTCTTCTAATACCTGCTGATACTGTGTTGCCAGTGTGGTGAGCAGATCAGCAGCCAGGCTGCCGAAGATATTAAACTGAAGACGGCCGCCTATCACCAGCCCGTTGATGTTGATCACGTGGTGGTCGCCATTGGAGGCATCTATTGACCGGCCACTGTCTTCACCTGTCAGCTGCCACCCGCTGCCAGCGGCACTTTCCTGCCCATCGAACTGGCCGAGGTAGTTGAAGCTGATACGAGGCAAACCTTCAGGACGGTAACCTGTGAATATCCCATAGCCGATACCGTTAGCCGGTACCGCGCGCAAGGTTTCTTTAGCAGATGCCAGTTGTACACCGTAATCATCACCCTCGCTGATGATCCGTACAGGATACATGGTGGTAAACCAGCCGCTGGTATGCGTAATATCGATGGAAGCCGAAAGCGCTTCACGGCCGTGGCTTTCCAGCAATACGCAGTGACTATTTTCTCCCGTGACACGCGACAAGGCAACACCCAGGGCGCTTACTAAAATATCATTGATCTGTGTGTTATAAACATGATGGCTTTCACGCAACAATCGTCCTGTATAGACTGTATCCAACAACAGGGATGCATAACTGACAGTTGATGTGGACAGGCTTTCCAGCAGTGCATTGCCTGCTTTTATTCCCGGCAACAGATCTGACCAGTATTCCTGTTCTGCTGCAGATAATTCATAGCCGGCGATCAGCGTGGTCCACTGACGGTAGCTGCTGCCTTTAGGGCCTAACCATTCTATCAGCGAACGTGTATCCGTTACAGTTACTGTCAACAGACGATTGTAAATACGTTCCATATCCGCCACCAGCATACGCCAGCTCACCGTGTCTACCAGCAGGTGATGCGCTGCCAGGAAGAGGCGTGCACGCCCGTCTGCATAACCTTCCAGGTAGCCCACCTGCAATAACCGGTCCCCATAGATATCAAAATCTGACTGCCAGGAAGTAAGCATGGCATGCAAAGCTTCCGGCGTCTCCAGGGTTCGGATATCCAGACGGCGGATGTCCACGCTGGTTACTTCTTCGCTGTAATATTGTGTACTATCAGGGTGATAACGTAAACGCAGACCATCATGATAGTTCGACAGCGCTATCAGCGTACGTTCCAGCAGTACTATATCCAGCACGGGCACACTGATCATCAAAGACTGGTTCCAGTGATGGAACTTCGGCAGCAATCCGTTGGAGACATTGGTAAAGAACCAGCGCTGTATCGGCAGCAATGGTACTTCTCCTGACAGGATGCCTTGTTCTGTTTCCAGTTGCACCGCAGATGTAGTACCTGCGGCAACCACGTTTGTATATAGTGAGGCAATGGTACGATGACGGAAGATATCTTTTACGGTGACATGAATGCCCGCCTGTTGACGCAAACGGCTTACCAGCTGGATACTCACAATGGAATCTCCACCCAGCCGGAAGAAGTCATCATCCACACTTATCTTATCTTCGGCTATGCCCAGCACCTGGCCATAGATCGTACACATGATTGCTTCAGTATCATTCTGCGGAGCGCGGTAATGGTCGCTATCGGCAAATACAGGTTCCGGCAAGGCACGACGGTCCAGCTTACCGTTGATAGTCAACGGTAATTGCGCCAGATGCACCAATACCGCTGGCAGCATATAATCCGGCAGATAGCCCCCCAGGTATTCCAGGATGGATTCCTGACTCAAAATCTCATCGGACACATAATAACCCGCCAGGTATTTGTTGCCACCAGCCTGCTCTTTCACCAGCACCACGGCCTGTTTGATGCCTTGATAGGTAGCCAGACGGTGTTCTATCTCGCCCAACTCTATACGATAGCCTCTGATCTTCACCTGGAAGTCGGCACGGCCAACGTATTCCAGGTCGCCATCAGGGAGTTGTCTTACCAGGTCTCCGGTTTTGTATAACCGTGTAGCTCCGCCGGTAAACGGATCTGCAATAAAACGTGTAGCCGTCAAAGATGGCAGATTCAAATAACCGCGGCATACACCGGCGCCACCTACATACAGCTCTCCTACCGCTCCCAGTGGAAGTGGTTCCAGGTATTCATTCAACACATAAGCCTGCAGATCGGGAATTACACGGCCAATCAGAGAGCCTTTGTCCAGTTCAGCTGCACGCAATGCCTTCCAGGTCACATGCACGGTTGTTTCCGTGATACCATACATATTGATCAGCTGCGGCGCATCATCGGCATACAGGTTGTACCAGGGTTTCAGCTGTGCCAGGTTTAGCGCGTCACCACCGAAGATTACATATCGCAGTTGTGTCAAGCGGTTGACTTTCTGTTGTGCCGCTGCGATGAACTGATAGAAAGCACCCGGTGTCTGGTTCAGCACCGTCACGCCTTCCCGTGCACACAGATCGTAGAACAGGGAAGGATCGTGGGTTTGTTCCGTTGACGGGATTACCAGTTTACCACCATAACACAAAGCTCCCCATATCTCCCACACACTGAAGTCGAACACAACAGAGTGGAACAAAGTCCATACATCACTGGCATCAAAATGATACCAGGCCTCCGTGGCATGGAACAAACGGGATACGTTACGATGCGCTATCATCGCTCCTTTGGGCTGACCGGTAGTACCGCTGGTATAAATCACATAAGCCAGCTGCTCCGGAGCAGTTTCCACAACAGGCAACACCGGCTGCTCACCCACAAAATGCTGGTTATCGATCGCCTCAGCAGTTACTACTTCAGACAGGATTGCGAGTCGCGATACATGTTTTTCATTGGTCAAAACCACTTTCGTGCCTGTATCCGAAAGGATATAAGCAATTCTTTCTTCAGGATAAGCAGGGTCCATAGGCACATAGGCAGCTCCCGCCTTGAGTACCGCGAGGATGGCTATCAGCATGTGTTCAGAGCGGTCCAGGCAGATACCTACCAGGTCATCCGCTTTCAGCTGATAACGGTGACGTATATATGTCGCCAGTTCGTTAGCACGGGCATTCAGTTCTCCATAAGATAGTTGTACATCTTCAAAAACAACAGCTGTGCGTTCAGGGTGAGCGGCGGCCTGTTCTTCAAACAGCCTATGAACGGGCTTATCAACAGGGAACGCCTGCAACGGATTATTCCATTGAGCCAGTAATGTTGTACGTTCGGTTGCCGGCTGATAGCGCAGTGATTTTATCTGCAGGTCTTTTCCTGCAAATGCCAGCTGACTTAGAATTTCTTTATAGGTAGTAATATATCCTTCTATGGTACTCACATCGAAAAGGCTCACCGCATAGTTAAAGCCCCCATATATCTCGTCGCTGCTATCATCCAGTACGGCACTCAGATCATATTTAGCAATATGGTAGTCGCTGGCGTCACCATAAGGTGCAAACAGACCATCCGCCTGAAGCGCTTCTTTACCCAAATGCTGAATACCAAAAGTTGTCTGAAACACCGGATGGCGCGACATATCCGGTTCTACCTGCAACTCATCCACCAGCTTCTCAAACGGAAGGTCCTGGTGCAATTGTGCTGATATCACCGCAGCTCCTACCTGACGGATAAAATCAGTTACCCGTTGTTCAGGATCTATCTCCTCACGCAATGCAAGGGTATTCACAAAGAAACCGATCAGGTCTGCTATCTCTCCATAATGGCGGTTGGCCACAGGGCTGCCCAATACAATATCCCGCTGGTTGCTGTATGCACTCAGCAACAGATAATAACCACTCAGCAGAACACTGTACAAGCTCACTTCCAGCTCCCGTGAGATAGCCCGCAAACCATCACTGGTGGCGCTGTCAATTACAAAAGGAATATCGGCACCGGTATAGTCAATGTATGCCGGGCGTGGTTTGTCTGTTGGCAGATGCAATGTTTCATAACCAGACAATTTATCTTTCCAGTATGACAACTGCTTCTCCAGTACGGCGTCTTTCAGATAGTGACGTTGCCATAATGCAAAATCCTTGTACTGCAAAGGCAATGGAGCCGGCAGGAATTTATCTGCCGCAACATCTCCGGCAGCAAGGCATTCGAAATGATGATAGTAATTGACTACTTCGCGCAACAGGATTTCTGTAGACCAGCCATCAAATGCAATATGATGCAATACGATGTTCAGATAGCGTTCTCCTGTAGCCAATGTATATAGTCTTATCATTACAGGATACTCTTCATCCAGTCTGAAGATGTGGCCGGCATTGGCTTTTATCGTTTCATCCAGTGAGGTCTTATCATTTAAAGTATGTATTTCTATAACTACAGGATATATACTTTCATCGGGTACTATCTGATAGCTGTCTCCGGCAGTATTTGTTTTAATGAGGCTTCTCAGCACTTCATGACGATGTATAACGGCACGTAGCGCCTGCAACAGGTTTTCCGTATTCATCTGCTGCTGCAGCTTCAGCACCAGTGGTATATTATAGGCATTGCTACCTCCTTCATAGTTCTCTATAAACCATAAACGTTCCTGGGCAAAGGATAACAATTGTTCTTCCGGAGCGTTGATAACAGGCACTGTAATCTTTACGCTGCCGGAGGCGCCGCTGATAGCAGCGAGTTTACGTATAGTCCTGCTTGAGAATATGCCCGTCACGTCGATGTTCGTTCCCAGTACCTCATTCAGGCGGTTAGCCAGGCGAATAGCAAGAATACTGTTGCCTCCCAGGCGGAAGAAGTCATCATCCACACTTATCTTATCTTCAGGTATACCCAGCACCTGCCCATAGATGGCACACATCGTTGCCTCTGTATCATTCTCCGGAGCACGGTAATGATCACTGTCGGTGAATACCGGTTCCGGCAAAGCTCGACGGTCCAACTTGCCATTAATGGTCAACGGTAACTCTTCCAGATGTACCAACGTTGCCGGCAGCATGTATTCAGGCAGATAGGAACCCAGGTATTCCAGGATGTGCTCATGGTTCAAAGCCTCATCAGACACATAATAAGCGGCCAGGTATTTATTGCCTTCGCCCAGTTCCTTCACCAGTACCACGGCCTGTTTTATGCCCGGATAGCTGGCCAGGCGGTGTTCTATCTCGCCCGGTTCGATTCGGTGTCCTCTGATCTTCACCTGGAAGTCGGCACGCCCGATGTATTCCAGATCCCCATTGGGCAACAGTCTTACCAGATCTCCGGTCTTGTACAGCCTTGCATCACCACCGGTAAACGGATCTGCAATAAAACGTGTATCCGTCAGCGATGGCTGGTTCAGATAACCACGCGCCACACCGGCACCACCGATATACAATTCACCGATGGCAGCCACCGGCATAGGTCTGCCTGCTCCGTCCAGCACATACACCGTAATGTTGGGCAACGGACGACCTATATTGGCAGTACTGTCTCCCGGATGGTAAGGGTGTATCGTAGCACATACGGTGGTTTCCGTAGGACCATATTCATTCAGCAAGGTACCATCGAAAGATATACCGCTCAGGTCCGGTAGCTGTTCGCCACCGGTAAATATCAATGACAGACCGGTAGGCGCAGAGAGAAACTCACGCAGCAACACCGGTGGGATAAATGTAACGGATATACGCTCTTTAGCAATATAATTACGCAGTGCTTCCGGGGCAGTTCTGATACTGTTCGGATACAGGTATAAAGTATTGCCGTTTGCCAATGCAGGGAACACCTCATATACAAACGCATCAAATACATAGTTGGAGTAGCAGCCTACCCTCTCATGCCGGTCCAGTATATGTACCGGAACCAGTGCACTGATCAGGTTGACCAGGCTACGATGTTGCACCATCACTCCTTTAGCAGTACCCGTGGTACCGCTGGTGTAGATCACATAAGCCAGATCTGTTGAAATCGCCAGTGGTTCCAGGTTTTCAGCCTTATACCCTTTCAACTTTTCTTCCCATAACACAGCAGTATCTATTGCTTCAATACCGGCAGCAGACTGTAATCTTTCTACATAAACTTCGTTCGTCAGTACTACTTTGGTACGGGTATCCGCCAGAATGTAATGGATACGCTCATCCGGATATTCCGGTGATACCGGCACATAGGCAGCTCCGGCTTTCAGTACTGCAAGGATGGCCGTCAGCATGTCTGCTGAACGATCCATGACCAGTACAATCAGATCATCTGGTTGGATACTATAACGCTCACGCAGATACGATGCCAACCGGTTGGCTTTTCCATTTAGCTCGGCATAGCCAAGCAGTGTTTCTTCATACACCACTGCCGGAGCGTGCGGGGTGCTCCGCACTTGCTCTTCAAATAGCTGATGAACGGTTTTGTCAGCAGGATAATCACGAATGGTATTGTTCCAGTCGTAGATCATTTGCTGATATTGCGCTTCGCGCAGATGTACCAGCGAAGACGCTGTGATATCCGGTTGTGCAGCAAGTTGGTCCAGGATCAGTTCCACACCGGAAAGCAGTTGTGCAATCATGGCTTCATCAAATAACTCTGCTGCATATTTGATGCTAAAGCTAATCTCAGCGCCTTGTTCTGCTGCTACCACGGCCAGCGGATAGTCCAGCTTCTCCATACTACTCCTGAACCGAATAGTCAACAGTCCTTCTTCCCCGGCTGGTAACGGATAGTTTTCAAACACAAACAGGCTACTGAACAGGCGTTCACCGCCGGGGTGCAGTCTTCCCAGGTTCACATCGCTGCGGCTGTTCACCTCTCCGATATGGGCCTGTAAACGTTTAATGGCTGATAATACACTACCGGGCTGATGTTCCATGATCACCGGAAGGGTGTTGATATATAAACCTACCGATTGTTCTATATCGTTGATGGGCAGGTTACGGCCGGAGACAGTCATGCCCACTATGGTTGTGGCGGTGTTACCATAAAGGCTCAGCTGCCAGTGCCAGCAATATTGCAGCACCGCATTAAGCGTTACGCCATTAGCTGCGCACAGGCGTTTCAACGCCTCATAGCGTGTACCGCTGATCAACAGGGACTTTTCTGCCGGTTGCAGAATATGGCGATAAACCGACAAGCCGATATGGCGCTGGTCTGCGCGTAGCAGACTACTCAGGTCTTCCTGTTCTTCCAGTTGAGCCACTGCAGCGGTCCAGTAAGCTTCATTATCCCCGCGGTGTTGCTGCAGGTAACGCTGTGCTTCTGCATAGCTCCGGTCTTCCCGCACCACTACAGGCTGCCCCTTCAACAGCTGCAGGTACACTTCATGTACATAATTGAGGAGCAACGGCATGCTCCAGCCATCCAGTATGGCGTGGTGGTTACTGAAAAGGCAGCTCCAGTCATGTTCTCCACGTTTCACCAGATATATCCGGAACAGGTTGCCGGCAGCCAGATTAAAAGGCAAGGTACGGTCCTGTACCATCAGTCCATCCAGATAAACATCCTGTGAAGCTTTGTCCTGATTGCTGATATCCAGGTAATGCCAGTCGGTATGACCATAACGGTCAATGATCTGTACCAGTTCATGTTCCCAGGCAAAGCGCAGACGCAGGGAGCTATAACGTTGTTGTGCATATTGCCAGGCCTGTTGCAACAAGGCCGGGTTGATGCTGTTATGATAGTCCCATGAAAACTGCACACGGTAAGCATCATCTACATTCCCCTGATGCAGGGCATGGTAGATAAAACCTTCCTGCAGGCTGCCTGCCAGGTAAACACCGGATACTTCACGCTGGGATTGCAATACAGACAACCAGGAGTTGGAGATAATATTATCTGCATCGCTGGCTGTCAACCAGGTGCGGGATGCATTGCCCAGCCATTCAATCATTTCTTCCAATACCTGCTGGTATTGTGCTGCCAGGGTAGCTAACAGATCAGCAGCTATGCTGCCGGAGATATTGAACTGAAGGCGTCCACCTATCACCAGCCCGTTGATATTGATCAGGTGGTGATCGCCGTTGGACGTATCCATCTGCCGGCCGCTATCTTCACTTGTTAGCTGCCATCCGTTACTGTTGGCGCTTTCCTGGCCATCGAACTGGCCGAGGTAGTTGAAGCTGATACGAGGTAAACCTTCAGGACTATAGCCTGTCAATATCCCATAGCCGATACCGTTAGCCGGCACTGCACGCAAGGTTTCTTTAACTGCCGCCAATTGTGCACCGTAGTCATTTCCTTCACTACTGATTTCTACAGGATACATGGTAGTAAACCAACCACTGGTATGCGTAATATCGATGGAGGCCGAAAGTGCCTCACGGCCATGGCTTTCCAGCAGTATATAATGATTCTTTTCTCCTGTGATACGAGATAGGGCGATGCCCAGGGCGCTTAATAAAATATCATTGATCTGTGTGTTATAAACATGATGACTTTCACGCAGTAAACGACTGGTATATGCTGCATCCAATGACAGGGATGTATGACTAACAACAGGCGTCGACAGGCTTCCCAGCAGTGCATTGCCTGCTTTTATTCCTGGCAACAGATCTGACCAGTATTCCTGTTCTGCTACAGATAATGTATAGCCGGAGATCAGTGTTGTCCACTGACGGTAGCTGCTGCCTTTGGGGCCTAACCATCCTATCAGCGAACGTATATCCGTTGTGGTTACAGTGGACAGATAATTGTAAATACGCTCCATATCCGCCACCAGCATACGCCAGCTCACCGTATCTATCAGCAGGTGATGTATAGCCAGGAAGAGGCGTGCACGCCCGTCTGCATAACCTTCCAGGTAGCCAGCCTGCAACAGCCGGTCACCATAGATATCAAAATCTGACTGCCAGGAGGTCAGTAAAGTATGTAAGGCTTCAGGTGTCTCCAGCGTACGGATATGCTGACGGTGAATATCCAGGCCTGAAACTTCTTCGCTGTAATATTGAGTACCATCAGGGCGGTAACGTAAGCGCAGCCCGTCATGGTAGTTCGACAGTACCACCAGCGTACATTCCAGCAGTGTCATATCCAGTGCGGGCACATTGATCAGGAAAGACTGATTCCAGTGATGGTACTTCGGCAGCAGGCCGTTGGAGACATTGGTAAAGAACCAGCGTTGTATCGGCAGCAATGGCACTTCTCCGGACAAGATGCCCTGTTCTGTTTCCAGTTGTACTACAGTAGTACCCGCAGCAATCACGTTTGTATACAGCGAGGCAATGGTACGATAACGGAAGATGTCTTTCACGGTGACATGAATATCTGCCTGTTGCCGCAGCCGGCTTACCAGCTGGATACTCACAATAGAGTCTCCACCCAGGCGGAAGAAGTCATCATCCACACCGATCTTATCACCGGATATACCCAGCACCTGCCCATAGATGGCACACATAGCTGCTTCTGTATCATTTTCCGGAGCACGGTAATGATCACTATCTGTAAATACAGGCTCCGGTAAGGCACGACGATCCAGCTTACCATTGATGGTCAGTGGTAATTGAGACAGATGTACCAGGGCTGCAGGCAGCATATATTCCGGCAGATAAGACCCCAGGTATTCCAGGATAGATGCATGATTTAAAACCTCATCGGACACATAATAACCAGCCAGGTATTTGTTGCCGACCTGTTCTTTTACCAGCACCACGGCCTGTTTTATGCCCGGATAGCTGGCCAGGCGGTGTTCTATCTCACCTAGCTCTATACGATGTCCTCTGATCTTCACCTGGAAGTCGGCACGGCCAACATATTCCAGATCACCATTGGGTAATTGTCTTACCAGGTCGCCGGTTTTGTATAGCCTTGCATTACCACTTGTAAATGGATCTGCCACAAAACGTGTAGCCGTCAGCGATGGTTGGTTCAGATAACCACACGCCACACCGGCGCCACCGATATATAATTCTCCGATAGCACCCACCGGCACAGGTCTGCCAGCTGCGTCCAACACATACACCGTAGTGTTGGCCAGCGGACGGCCAATATTGGCAGTACTGTCTTCTGAATGGTAAGGGTGCATGGTAGCACATACCGTAGCTTCTGTTGGACCGTATTCATTGAGCAAGGTACCTTCGAAAGATATGCCGCTCAGGTCCGGCAGTTGTTCGCCGCCAGTAAATATCAATGATAAGCCGGTAGGCGCAGAGAGGAACTCGCGCAGTAACACCGGTGGAATAAATGTAACGGTTATACGCTCCTTACTGATATAACTGCGCAGCGCATCCGGGGCGGTTCTGATACTGTCCGGATACAGGTATAAAGTATTACCGTTTGCTAATGCGGGGAATGCCTCATATACAAACGCATCAAATACATAGTTGGAGTAACAACCCACTCTTTCATGCCTGTCCAGTGTATGAGCGGGCACCAGTGCAGTAATCAGATTGATTACGCTGCGATGCTGCACCATCACGCCTTTGGCGGCGCCGGTGGTACCACTGGTGTAGATCACATAAGCCAGGTCTGTTGAAGTTGCCAGTGGAGCAAGGTTTTCAACGTCATACCCCTTCAGTTTTTCTTCCCATAAAACAGTGGCATCTATCGCTTCAATACCGGCAGCAGTCTGTAATTTTTCTACATAAATTTCATTCGTCAGTACCACTTTGGTACGGGTATCCGCCAGCATGTAATGGACACGTTCATCCGGATACTCCGGAGATACCGGTACATAAGCTGCACCGGCCTTCAGCACGGCAAGGATAGCTGTCAGCATATCAGCGGTACGATCGAGTACAAGTGCGATCAGATCATCCGGCTGAATGTTATAACGGTCACGCAGATACGCCGCAAGCCTGTTAGCTTTTTCGTTTAGTTCGGCGTAGGTAAGTCGTATGTCTTCGTATACCACTGCCAAGACATGAGGAGTATGCTGTACCTGTTCTTCAAACAGTTGATGGATGGTTTTATCAGCAGGATAATCACAAACAGTGTTATTCCAGTCGAAGATTATTTGCTGGTATTGCGCTTCGCGCAGATGTGCCAGCGAGGATGCTGTAATGTTCGGATGTTTGATTAGTTGCTCCAGGATCAGTTCCACGCCGGAGAGCAATTGCGCAATGATCGCATCATCAAATAATTCCGCAGCATATTTAATATTGAAGGTGATTTCAGGGCCTTGTTCTGCTGCCACCACTCCCAGCGGATAGTCCAGTTTCTCCACACTGCTTCTGAGCCGGATAGACAACTGGCCTTCTTCTCCGGCTGGCAACGGATAATTTTCAAATACAAACAGGCTGCTGAACAGGCGTTCACCACCGGGTTGCAGCCGTCTCAGGTTTATATCGCTGCGGCTGTTCACCTCTCCGATATGAGCCTGTAAACGTTTAATGGCTGATAATACACTGCCGGAGTCATGTTCCATGATCACCGGAAGTGTGTTGATATATAAACCTACCGATTGTTCTATATCGTTAACAGGCAGGTTACGGCCGGACACGGTCATGCCCACTACGGTGGTATGCGTGTTGCCATAGAGGCTCAGCTGCCGGTGCCAGCAGTATTGCAGCACGGCATTGAGGGTTATGCCATGAGTGGCGCATAAGCGTTTCAGCGCCTCATAACGTGTGCCGCTGATCGATAGGGACTGTTCTGCTGGTTGCAGAATATGACGATAAACCGATAAGCGGATATGGCGCTGATCTGTGCGTAACAGGCTACTCAGGTCTTCCTGTTCTTCCAGCTGGCCCACCGCAGCGGTCCAGTAGGAATCATTATCTCCACGGTGTTGCTGCAGGTAACGTTGTGCCTCCGCATAACTCTGATCTTCCCGTACCACTACAGGTAGATTCCGCAACAACTGCAGATACACTTCGTGCACGTAGTTGAGCAGCACGGGCATACTCCAGCCATCCAGTATGGCGTGGTGATTGCTGAAAAGGCAGTTCCATTCGTGGTCTCCGCATTTCACCAGATATATCCGGAACAGGTTGCCGGTTGACAGATCGAAGGGCAACATACGGTCTTTCACCATCAGTTCTTTCAGATAAGCCTCCTGTGAGGTTTTGTCCTGATCACTGATATCCAGATAACGCCAGTCAGTATGCCCGTGACGATCTATGATCTGCACCAGCTCATATTCCCAGGCAAAGCGCAGCCGAAGGACACTGTAGCGCTGCTGCGCATATTGCCATGCCCGCTCCAGCAGAGCCGGGTCGATGGCATTGTGATAATCCCAGGACAGTTGTACGCGGTAGGCATCATCTACATCTCCCTGATTCAATGCATGATAGATAAAGCCCTCTTGCAGACTACCCGCCAGATAAACACCGGATATTTCCTGTTGTGCCTGCAACACCGATAACCAGGCGTTAGAGATGATATTGTCTGTATCGCTGGCTGTTAGCCAGGTACGCGATGCAGCACCCAACCAGTCAATTATCTCTTCTAATACCTGCTGATACTGTGCTGCCAGGGTAGTCAGCAGATCCGCTGCCAGGCTACCGGAGATACTGAATTGAAGACGGCCACCTATCACCAGCCCGTTGATGTTGATCAGGTGGTGATCGCCATTGGAGGCATCTATTTGCCGGCCGCTGTCTTCACTGGTGAGCTGCCATCCGCCGGCAGCCGCACTTTCCTGCCCATCGAACTGGCCGAGGTAGTTGAAGCTGATACGAGGTAAGCCCTCAGGACGATAGTTCGTGAGTATCCCATAGCCGATACCGTTAGCCGGTATTGCCCGTAAGGTTTCTTTGGCGGATACCAGTTGTACACCGTAGTCATTGCCTTCGCTGATGATCTGCACAGGATACATGGTTGTAAACCAACCACTGGTATGCGTAATATCGATGGATGCTGAAAGCGCTTCACGGCCGTGGCTTTCCAGCAATATATAATGATTATTTTCTCCTGTGATGCGCGACAATGCAACACCCAGGGCGCTTAATAGAATATCATTGATTTGTGTGTTATAAACATGATGACTTTCACGTAACAAGCGCCCGGTATAGGCGGTATCCAATAACAGGGACGCATAACTGACAGTTGGTGCAGACAGGCTCTCCAACAACGTATTGCCAGCTTTTATTCCCGGCAGCTGAGCCGACCAATATTGCTGCTCTGCTACCGATAATTCATAGCCGGAGATCAGCGTGGTCCATTGACGGTAGCTGCTGCCTTTGGGGCCTAACCATTCTATCAGCGAACGTGTATCCGTTACAGTTAATGTCAACAGATGATTGTAGACACGTTCCAAATCCGCTGCCAGCATACGCCAGCTCACCGTATCTATCAGCAGGTGATGTGCTGCCAGGAAGAGGCGTGCACGATTATCTGCATAACCTTCCAGGTAGCCCACCTGCAATAACCGGTCTCCGTGAATATTAAAGTCTGACTGCCAGGAGGTAAGTATAGTATGCAAGGCTTCCGGGTTCTCCAGTGTTCGGATATCCAGGCGGCGAATTTCCACGCTGGTTATCTCTTCGCTGTAATATTGTGTACCGTCGGGACGATAACGTAAACGCAGCCCGTCATGATAGTTCAGCAGGGTTATCAGCGTACGTTCCAGCAGTGTTATATCCAGCACGGGCACACTGATCAGGAAGGACTGGTTCCAGTGATGGTACTTCGGAAGCAGTCCACTGGAGACATTGGTAAAGAACCAGTGCTGTATCGGCAGCAGCGGCACTTCTCCGGACAGGATGCCCTGTTCTGTTTCCAGTTGTACCGCAGATGCAGTACCCACAGCAACCACATTTGTATATAGAGAAGCAATGGTACGATAACGGAAAATATCTTTTACGGTGACATGAATACCCGCCTGTTGACGCAAACGGCTTACCAGCTGGATACTCACGATGGAATCTCCGCCCAGCCGGAAGAAGTCATCATCCACACTTATCTTATCTTCGGCTATGCCCAGCACCTGGCCATAGATGGCGCACATAGCAGCCTCTGTATCATTCTCCGGAGCGCGGTAATGATCACTGTCCGTAAATACAGGCTCCGGCAAGGCACGACGATCCAGCTTTCCATTGATAGTCAACGGTAACTGCGCCAGATGCACCAGCGCTGCCGGCAGCATATAATCTGGCAGATAACCACCCAGGTATTCCAGGATGGCTTCCTGATTCAAAGTCTCATCGGACACATAGTAGCCCGCCAGGTATTTGTTGCCACCGGCCTGTTCCTTCACCAGTACCACGGCTTGTTTTACGCCGGGATAGCTGGCCAAACGGTGTTCTATCTCTCCCAACTCTATACGATAACCTCTGATCTTCACCTGGAAGTCGGCACGCCCAATGTATTCCAGATCGCCATTAGGGAGCTGTCTTACCAGGTCGCCGGTTTTGTATAACCGCGTAGTACCACCGGTAAACGGATCTGCAATAAAACGTGTAGCCGTTAGCGATGGCAGATTCAGATAACCACGGCATACGCCGGCGCCACCTACGTACAGCTCTCCTATCGCTCCCTGTGGAAGGGGCTCCAGATATTCATTCAGCACATAGGCCTGCAGATCAGGGATCACACGGCCTATCAGAGAGCCCTTGTCCAGTTCCGACGCACGCAGTGCTTTCCAGGTAACATGGACGGTTGTTTCCGTGATGCCATACATATTGATCAGCTGTGGCGCATCATCAGCATACAGATTGTACCAGGGTTTCAACTGTGCCAGGTTCAGCGCATCACCGCCGAAGATCACATATCGCAGCTGAGTCAGATGACCAGCCTTTTGTTGTGCTGCCGCGATGAACTGATAGAAAGCGCCGGGTGTCTGGTTCAGCACCGTCACTCCTTCCCGCTCGCACAGATCGTAGAACAAAGAGGGATCATGGGTCTGTTCCGTTGACGGGATTACCAGTTTACCACCATAACATAAAGCTCCCCAGATTTCCCATACACTGAAGTCGAATACTACGGAATGGAACAAGGTCCAGACATCGGTGGCATCAAAATGATACCAGTCCGCTGTAGCACGGAACAGGCGGGATACATTGCGATGTTCTATCATTGCGCCTTTGGGCTGACCGGTAGTACCGCTGGTATAAATCACGTAGGCCAGATGTTCCGGAGCAGTTACCACAGGAGGTAACACCAGCTGTTTGTCCGCAAAATTCCGGTGATCAATGGCCTCAACAGTTACTTCCGCAGATAAGGCTGAGAGCCGTTCCGCATGTTTTTCATTCGTTAAAACTACTTTCGTTCCTGTATCCGACAGGATATAGGCAATTCTTTCTTCAGGATAAGCAGGATTCATAGGCACATAGGCAGCTCCGGCCTTTAATACCGCCAGAATAGCCGCCAGCATGTGTTCTGAGCGGTCCAGGCAGATACCTACCAGATCATCCGGCTTCAGCTGATAACGGTGACGTATATATGCTGCTAACTCATCTGCACGGGTATTCAGTTCTCCATAAGACAGTTGTACCGCTTCATAAACAACAGCTGTACGCTCAGGGTGAGCAGCAGCCTGCTCTTCAAACAGCCGGTGAACGGGCTTGTCAACAGGGAACGTTTGCAACGGGTTATTCCATTGAGCCAACATCGTTGTACGTACCCTGGCCGGTTGATAGCGTAATGATTTTATCTGCAGGTCCTTTCCTGCAAACGCCAGTTGACTTAAAATTTCTTTATAGGTGGTGATATATCCTTCAATCGTAGCTGTATTAAAAAGGCTCACCGCATAGTTAAAGGCCCCCCAGATCTCTTCGTCGCTATCATCCAGTGCGGCGGTCAGATCATATTTAGCAATCTTGTAAGCACTATCGTCGCCATAAGGAGCAAACAGACCCGGCGAACCAAGACTTCCCCTGTCTATCTGCTGAATGCTGAAAGTAGTCTGAAACACCGGATGACGCGACATATCCGGCTCTATATGCAGCTCATCTACCAGCTTCTCAAATGGAAGATCCTGGTGCAGCTGTGCTGATATCACCGAAGCTCCCACCTGACGGATGAAATCTGTTACCCGTTGTTCAGGATCTATTTCTTCGCGCAGCGCCAGTGTATTCACAAAGAAACCGATCAGGTCTGCTATCTCCCCGTAATGACGGTTAGAAACAGGGCTGCCCACCACAATATTCCGTTGGTTACTGTAAGCACTCAGCAATAGATAATAACCACTTAGCAGCACACTGTACATGCTCACTTCCAGCTCACGGGAGATAGCCCGTAAACCCTCACTGATAGCCTTGTCTACAACAAAGGATATATTGGCTCCCTCATAGCTGATCTGCGCCGGACGTGGTTGATCTGTTGGCAGATGTAAGGTTTCGTAGCCGGACAACCTGTCTTTCCAGAATGACAGTTGCCTGTCCAGCACAGCACCTTTCAGGTAGTTCCGTTGCCACAGCGCAAAATCCTTATACTGCAAAGGCAATGGTGCAGGCAGATGTTTTTCCGCCTGTATCATATCGCCGGTGGCAAGGTATTCGTAGTGATGATAATAATTCAATAGGTCACGCAACAGAATCTCCGTGGACCATCCGTCAAATGCAATATGATGCAACACGATGCTCAGATAACTATCTTCCGCAGGAAGTGTATAGAGCGTTACGTTGACCGGCAGCTCTTCATCCAGCCTGAAGACGCGATTAAAATGTGCCTGCACTTCCGCATCCAGCGTAGTTTCAGAAGACAACTCCCGTTTGTTTATTTCCAGCAGGCGTGCGGTGTCGTCCAGTACCTCCTGATAACTCAATCCATCTTCCGTTGTTCTTATTCTGCTTCTGAGTACTTCATGACGACGTACAACAGCATGCAGCGCCTGTAACAGGTTTTCTGTGTTTACCTGTTGCTGCAACTTCAGCACCAGTGGTATGTTGTAGGCATTACTGCCCCCTTCATAATTTTCTATAAACCATAAACGCTCCTGCGCAAAAGATAACAACTGCTCTTCCGGAGCATTGATAGCAGGTACCGTAATGATTACATGATCACCGGTATCATCCTTCAGCACAGCCGACAGTTTGCGGATGGTACGGTAGTTAAACACCGCTGCCACGCCTATTTTCACGCCTTGCAAGGTGTTCAGCCTGTTTACCAGACGGATCGCCGTAATACTGTTACCTCCCAAACGGAAAAAGTCATCTGTCACACTGATACTACCCGTATCCAGTTTCAGCACCTCCCCAAATATGACACATAGTTGTTTCTCCATCGCATTGGCCGGCGCTTCATAACTACCCTCTCCTGTAAAGGCCGGATCAGGTAAAGCACGACGGTCCAGCTTTCCGTTGACGGTCACCGGAAATTCAGGCATATATATCAGTGCAGTAGGCACCATATAATCGGGCAGATATGCTTCCAGATAAGTTCTTACCGCATCCTGATCCGGCATTTCATCGGCTACATAATAACCAGCCAGGTATTTGCCTCCGCCGGGATGCTCCTTCACCAGCACTACAGCCTGTTTAATCGCCGGATAGGCGTTCAGGCGGCTTTCCACCTCACCGGGTTCTATTCGGAATCCACGGATTTTTACCTGAAAATCATTCCGGCCTATATACTCCAGATGCCCATCAGGATGATATCTTACCAGATCGCCGGTTTTGTATAAGCGGCCGTTGATATTTTTTTCCTTCTCTTCCTCCGACTGAAAAGGATTGGCGATAAACCGTTGCTGGGTCAATTCAGGCAGATTAAAATATCCGCGGGCTACGGCGGCACCTCCGATATACAATTCACCAATAGCTCCCAATGGCAAAGGTCTCAGGGCACTATCTACCACATAACAGCTGGTATTACCAATCGGGCGTCCGATAAGATGCGTATCTCCGCCGACGATCAGTTTGCCGGTAGCGATATTGGTTTCCGTAGGGCCGTAATAGTTATACAGCCTCAGCCGAGATGCCCAGTATTTGCCGGTTTCCTGATCACAGGGCTCACCGGCATAGGTAATCCCCCTCAGATGAGGATAGGCTATACGCGGCAATGTGGCCAGCATGACCGGTGGCAGATATATATAATTTATTTCATGATCCAGGAGGTACTGGCTGACAGACGCTACATCTGTCCTTACCTTTGTTCCCAGAACGTATAAGGTGTTGCCGAACAGCAGTGCGCTTAAAATTTCGGACACCGACATATCAAACACATAAGTAGCAAACAGTACAATCCTCGCCTGATGACTAAATTCATAAGCATCCCGGATACCGTAGATGATATTCAGCTCATTACGATGTTCTATCATCACACCCTTAGGATTGCCTGTAGTACCGCTGGTATAAAGCACAAAACACATATTGGCTGATGTGCTGGCATCGATATACGTTGGCAACTGCGCATTAACTACAATACTATCTACCTCCTCTACCGCAACCGGCAAACTATCGGTGATACGCTGCAGGTTTTCTTTATTCATACTGTCTGTCAGCACTACCTTAGCACCCGCATCGGAGATGATATAGGCCACCCTGTCATCAGGATATGCCAGGTCCACCGGCACATAAGCTGCGCCGGATTTCAGCACCCCCAGGATAGCAATGATCATATATTCTGTTCTCTCCAGATATAATCCTATCAGGTCATCGGGCTTTACAGCATATTGTGCATGCAGATAAGCCGCTACGCGGTTGGCCTTTTCATTCAGTTCACGATAACTCAGACGCTGGTTTTCATACACCAATGCTGTATGGTCCGGTGTTTTAAGTACCTGTTCTTCAAACAGCTGTTGAATGGTTTTGTCCAATGGGTAATCTTCTGCTGTTTTATTCCAGTCTGTGATCAGCAGCTGTTGTTGTTCGTGGGTAATGAAACTCAGTTGGGAGGTTTCAATATGCGGATCTGCCAACAGCTGGTCCAGCAGGATAAATATGCCTTCCAGCAGCTGATGCATTGTTTCACTGCTGAATAACTCGCCGGCATATTTCAGTCGCAACAACACTTCTCCAGGGCGTTCGACCAGGATCATTCCCAGCGGATAATCCAGCTGGTCTGTGCTTTCTTTAAAATACAGGGGTAGTTCGTCTCCTGAGCGGTCCAGTGGTACCGGATAGTTTTCGAATACAAACAGTGTATTGAACAATCGTCTTCCTTCCTGTTGTAACCGGGAGAGCTGGATAACAGTGTGGCTGTTGGCGTCATTGATATGTGCCTGTAATTGATTGATGGCAGCTACCACCGTACCAGTTTCATGTTCCATGATAACCGGCAGCGTATTGATGAACAGGCCCACAGACTGTTCTATATCATCCACAGGCAGGCTACGCCCGGCCATGGTCATACCTACTACAGTAGTATTACTGTTGCCATAAATACCCAGTAGCCGGTGCCAGCAATATTGCAATACAGCATTGAGGGTAAATCCATATCCGGAGCAAAATCTTTTCAGCAGCTGATAACGTTCACCCGTTACCGTTACATTCAGTTCCTGATGTAATCTGACATGTCTGTAATCAGCCAATACGATGTGCCGTTGCTCCGGACGCAGCAGGCTGCTCAGGTCTTCTTTGGCAGAAAGCTGTGCCACCCGGGTATTCCAGTAGGCATCATGTTGTTGCCTGTGCTGCTGCAGATAATGTTGCGCAGCGGTATAAGCATGGTCAGGTTCTATATGGTAAGGTAATCCTTTTTGCAGATACCGGTAAACATCATGTACAAAACTCAGCAGCAGCGACATACTCCAGCCGTCCAGTATAGCATGGTGGTTACTGAAAATGAATGTATACCGGTCAGTCTGTTTTTTTATCAGGTATATTCTGTAGAGATTTCCGGCAGACAGCTCAAATGGTACAGCCTTGTCTTCTGCCAGCAGATGCTGCAGATAAACATCCTGTTCGTTTTCTGGCAGATGGCTGATATCTTCATATCTCCATGGAAAAATTCCTTTCTTGTCAATCACCTGTATCAGCTCTTCCTCCCAATGGAACCGAAGCCTTAATGCATTAAATTTCTCCGGTGCATATTGCCAGGCCTGTTGCAACAGCGTTTCCTGCAAAGGACAGCGGTATTCCCATACCAGCTGTACGGCATAGGCGTCATTGGCTGCACCCTGGTTCAGTGCATGCGATATAAAGCCCTCCTGCAGACTACCTGCCAGGTATACGTTTGTTATTTCACGGTCTGCCTGTAGCTTGTCAAGATATTGTGCTGATATAATATGATCGATATCACTCACCGTCAGATAACTGCGGGTAGATGATTTCAGATAATGTACGATTGTTTCCAATGCTGCCCTGTAATTATCCGCCAGCACGGATAAAGCCGCAGCAGAGATACTTCCGGAGATATCAAAATGAAGACATCCATCGACGATCCTGCCCAGGAAATCGATCAAGGTATGCGGATGATTGGCGACAGATACAAACTGCCCGCTGTTTTCTCCGGAGATGTACCAACCCTGAGCATTTTCAGGCCGTTGCCTGTCGAATTGACCGAGGTAGTTAAAACTGATCAGCGGCAATGCTGTAGCGGTATAGCCCTGTAATGCGCCATAGCCCAGTCCTCCGGCAGGAATGCTACGCAGCATTTCCTTAACGGTTACCAGTTTCGTGGCGATATCGGCAGCCGGGGTGATTATTTCAACCGGGTACATGGTCGTAAACCATCCCGTAGTATGGGTTACATCCACCGACGGTGAAATAAATTCACGTCCGTGGCCTTCCAGTAAAACATGATGATGATCAAGTCCTGTCAGTGATGACAGTGCTGTTCCCAATGCGCTCAATAATATATCATTCACCTGGGTTTGATAAACATGTCCTACTTCACGCAGCAGCCATTCAGTAAGCTGATGGTCCAGCGAGAACGTAGTCCGGGCGGTCGTTTCCACCCTCATCTCAGACAACCGAGCGTTGCCGGCAGGGATACCCGCGCTGACAGCCAACCACCATGCACGTTCATCTTCAGCCGTTTTTCCTTCTGCCGGCGTGTAGTCAGCAACAGCGTTTACCCATTGACGATAGCTGCTTCCCTTGGAGCCCAGTATTACATTTGCTGGCACTGTCGCCAGAAAATCTCTTTCAGCCTGATTTTGCTGCGCTTCTGATAAATAATTATATATCTTTTCTATATCCTCACTGATAATGCGCCAGCTAACTGTATCCAACAGCAGGTGATGCGCCGCAAAATATATTCTGGCACTGCCGTCAGCAAAACCTTCCAGATAGCCCACCTGCAGCAACGGGCCTCCAGAGATATTGAAACCGGCCTGCCATTCTGTAAGGACCTCATTAACCGATGAAGTTGTATCAATAGCAGATATATCCAGATATTTGATGCTGATAGCAGTTACTTCTTCTCCGTAGTATTGTCCATACCCCCCGGCAGCCGCCTTTTCCGTTGGATAATAAAAGCGTAGCCCGTCATGGTAATTGACCAACTTCAGGATACTCATCCCAAGGAGTTCTTTATTCAGCGGAGGTACATGAATCAGGAAAGACTGGTTCCAGTGATGAAAGGCGGGGAAAGTACCGCGGGTCACCTGATCGAAGAACCAGGCCTGTACCGGCAGCAGACCGGCTTTGCCGGTGAGTATTCCCTGTTCAGTGGCAACAGCCGGAGTGGCGGCCACAGACTTTGAGATTTTGTTGATGTATAGTTGCCGGATAGTTCTGTTCCGGAAAATATCTTTCACATTCACGTGAACGCCTGCACGCTGTCTTAACTTGCTTACCAGCAGTATGCTCACAATACTGTCTCCTCCCAGCCTGAAAAAGTCATCCTGCACACCTACCTGTCCAGGATTCAGGCCCAGCACTTCGGCATAAATTTCACATAAAACCCGCTCCGTCTCATTCTCCGCTGTCTGAGCAGCTGCACTATCCGGCAGCTGTGGCTCAGGGAGCGCACGGTAATTTAATTTTCCGTTCACCGTCAGCG
Organism: Chitinophaga flava; assembly: GCF_003308995.1. Classification (NCBI taxonomy): domain Bacteria; kingdom Pseudomonadati; phylum Bacteroidota; class Chitinophagia; order Chitinophagales; family Chitinophagaceae; genus Chitinophaga; species Chitinophaga flava. Next base: position 280,538 of record NZ_QFFJ01000003.1, read on the forward strand.
GCAAGGATGTCAGGTGTATCAATGCAGCCGGCACCATATAATCAGGCAGGTGTTCCGCCAGATAGTCCAATAACAACTGCTGATCTATTGCATTGTCTGATACATAATAGGCTGCGAGATAATTGCCACTCCCGGCTGTTCTGTTCTTTACCACTACGGCGGCCTGCCTTATTTCAGGGAAAGCACCTAAACGGTTTTCTATCTCTCCGGGCTCAATTCTATGCCCACGGATTTTCACCTGGAAATCATTGCGGCCGATGTACTCCAGGTTCCCGTCTGGTAGGTATCTTACGAGGTCGCCGGTTTTATAGATACGGCCATTGATATTTTTTTCTTTCTCTGAAACGGTCTGGAAGGGATTGGCTAGAAAGCGCTCCTGCGTTAGTGCAGGCTGATTCAGGTATCCTCGTGTTACACCAGCCCCTCCGATATACAGCTCACCGGTTGCCCCTACCGGAACCGGTACCAGATGGCGGTCCAGCACATACAGCGTAGTATTGGCAACAGGACGTCCTATTATTCTGCTGTTATCATCCGTGCAACGATGAAATGTAGCACATACCGTTGCTTCCGTAGGGCCGTATTCATTGATGAGCACTGCCTGTAAAGGATTTTTCAGGTCAGGCAATTTTTCTCCGCCCGTAAATATCAACTGAAAGCCTGTATTCAGGGTGGTAAATGCAGGTAATAATACCGGTGGGATAAACGAAACGGTTATATTATGTTGATGCGCATATGCCACCAGTTCATCCGGTGCGTTTCTGATTTCATCACTATACAGGTAAAGGCTGTTACCATTGCACAATACCGGAAAAGCTTCATATACAAAGGCATCAAACACATAATTTGAATAACAGCCTATATGCTGATGTTTATCCAACTGATGGATTTCAGTCATTTCTGTGATCAGGTTGATCACACTCTTATGCTCTACCATTACGCCTTTGGGCTGACCGGTAGTACCGCTGGTGTAAATAACATAGGCCAGGTCATCTGCCTGGCTGATGGCTACAGGAGTAACGTTACTGTATGTATTTTCTAATATCGATTGAAACCTGGCACTGTCAATACTTTCAATCGCTATGTTTACGCCTGTTACATCTTGATTGAGTGCAGCGGCATAAGCTTCATTCGTCAACACTACCCTGGCTGCGGTATCAGAGAGTATCCATGTGATACGTCCGGAAGGGAATCCCGGATCTATCGGCACATAGGCAGCCCCGGATTTCAATACTGCGAGGACAGCAATGACCAGATGTTCTGATCTGCTGAGGCAAAGGGCTACCAGCTCATCTGGTCTGATGGCGTAGGTAGCCTGCAGATAGACTGCCAGGCGGTTGGCACGTTCATTCAGTTCGCGGTAGGTCAGCCGGCTGTTTCCATATACCAGCGCCGTTGCATCAGGGGTGAGCGCCACCTGTTCTTCAAACAGCTGATGAATGGTTTTTTCGGACGCATATGGTTTCGTTGTTGCGTTCCAGTTATATAAAACGTTGGAATAATCACTGCTGCTAAGCAGGCTGTAATCTTTCAGCGGAAAGTCTTCTACGGTAACCGTTTTATGTAGCAGTTCCAGAAACGAAAGCTTAACACCTTCCGCAACAAACGGACTGACAATGTTCTTTCTATATACCAGCCTGAATTTGAAGATATCCTTATTTCTCCGGTCATACATCAACAAAATCCAGTAAATGGATTCACTGTTTAGCTGAAAATCAATTTCTCCAATGTGTAGCCCATCCACCGGGATGGGTTTAGTGTTGACATAAGTTTCTGCAAATCCTATATTGAAATAATCCGTCCCGTCTTCTTCCCTTATCTTCCGCTGATCATGGACAATTTCAGCAAAAGTATAGTGCCGGTGTTGCTTTACTTCCTTTCTTTCCGAAACAAGGGCTTTGATCAATGCTGTTACGGTATCATACCTGTCTGTTTCAATCTTCAGGGGCAGGTTATTAACAAAAGATCCTGTAATATCCGGAAAGCCGGGGGGCCGCATATTCACGGCATAACTCATAAAAATATCAGGCTGACTGCAATAGCGCGCCACCACAATACCATATACCGCTGCCAGTACAGTAAATATGGACATTCTATGCCGGTCCGCATATCGGTGTAAAGCGGTGAGGGTATCCCCTGTCAGATCGAAGAACAGGATCTCTCCTGCTGTATCATCCGGCGCCGCATGTTTCATTGTCGGAAAATCGGCTACCAGTGGACGTTCACCAATGTAATCGTACCAGAACTGCCTGGCTGCTGTAGTGTTTTCTGGTGTCAGTAGTTTTTTTTCCCTTTCAATACAGGCTACACGGGAAGGTAAAACAACTGGTTCATCCGGCAAGTTCATTAGCTGCGCATGCCAGATGCGCCTTACCCTGTCGAGAAGGTTATCAAACCCTACACCATCTGCTATAATATGATTCAGGCAAAAAATGACATAACTTTTTCCGTTGCGGCTGGTATTGTCTATCACATGTATACGCAGCAAGGGGCCTTTGATCAGATCGAAAGGCCGGTTGATAATATCCAGCAGCAACTCCCGGATATCCTTTGTATCATCCGGGATATCTTCCACAATAAAATCTTCTGTAGGAAAATTGTTATAATAACAGGTAGTCCCATCCTCACTGAACGTTGCGTGAAGTATATCATCCTCTTTTATCAGTTTACTGCAGGAAGTGATGAATACATCTTTATCAAACATCCCGTCAATCTCGTAGATTTTCGAAACATTATATATACTGCTTTCCGGCGCCAATGCCCATTCTACAAAAAAAGATCTCTGGTACTGAGATATTGGCAAATGCTTCTTTTCCATCAGATAGTAGTTTTAGATCAATACAAACAGGTTGTCCTTTATTCCGGAAGACCGGGATTCATATCAGGCAACAAAAGATCAGGGCTTCCACCTGTCAGGTCGGATTAACTGAATGTATTTCTTCAGGTGAAAAGGGTTTTCTTAATTTAAAGGTTCGGGTTTTACTCAAATGGGTTATTCAAAATATATTCGCAAAGGTTATTATGCATGGTATATATCTGCCATAAAACAGCAATCACTGGCAGCTTTAACAGCATGACAGTTACAAAAAGGGTTTCCTCGATTTTTGCAGTCCGGCGACTATCGTATATCCGATGTCCTTACGGACAGCATTCAACAGACACAACCGGAATAAGTGAACTACAATTGATCAAAAACAGGGAAGACACAATCGACATATATAAAAAACGGCTATTCCTGCAAAGAACATCTCCGCAACAACAAAACCGATACATGTATAATAGCCTCATAGGAAAATTTTATTATTAACATAACACTGTACACACACTACCGACGCGCACACCAGTAGCCCATCGCGAACATATCGTCTACAGAATTTAAAACTAATCTTTTCAACTGCAAAATATTTTCAGCAATGAAATAACATACAAAATTCGGAATACTAACATCTGTAAAAACACCCACAAACATACTGATACACAAGTATTACATACAGCACCTACCATTTGTCTGACGACAGGAGAAATGAATTATACAAATTTTTTTATATTTTAGCGGCAATCGACAATGTTTGTAAAATCAGATTGCCATGTCAGAGAAAAAGCCTTTAGTTTACCTGAATACTGCCGCCTGCGGCCTGATCCCTGAGTCCATTATGCAGGCAGGGTTCAGTTGGTACAGTAGTTTCACCTCCAACGGATCAACATCGAGCGAACGGTGGCGCAATGAGCTGCAAGCGTCCATCAAGGCTGATGCCGCTGCTTTATTGAACACCGATCCCAAAAACGTTGCGCTCATTCCCAATTTTTCATTTGCGATGAATGCAGTCGTCCAGTCGCTGAAAGGCAATGAAAAAGTGCTTTTATACCGCAAAGATTATCCTTCATTATACATTCCTTTTGTGATCAATAATTTTGATATTACCTGGATAGATGATGAAGATGGATTTTTTATTGATCAGGATAAGATCAGCACTATTATCAAAGAGAAAAAAATAAATATCGTTGCAATCAGCCATGTACAGTACCAGAGCGGATTCAAGGCTAATCTGGCGCAATTGGGGAATATTTGCCGCGATAACAATGCAGTGTTCATCGTAGATGCTACGCAGAGCCTCGGCGCCATGGAAACAAATATGTCTGCACTACCTGTGGATGTACTCATCGCCAGCAACTATAAATGGATGAACGCAGGATACGGAAACGGCCTGCTGTATATGAACGAATCCTTTTTACAAACCCATCCCCCTAAAATTAGTGGCAACAACAGCCAGACGTTCCTGTTCACCGACGATGGATATATTAATGACGTGTCAATTAATAACTACGAGCCTGGCAGTCTGGATATGTTTGGTTTTATGATCATGCAGGCATCACTGGCAGAAAAAAACAAAACCGGCATACCACAGATAGCGCAACATAACTTCGGGCTAGCGCAAAAACTGTTATCCGGACTGGCATCGTTGCCTGTCCGTGTCATCGGCGGACAGACGCTGGAAAACAGAAGCTCCATTATCGTTGTGGAAGAACCCGGCGGATTACATACATGGCTCTCGCAAAACAATATCATCACCACTTTACGAAATGGATTGATCCGTATCAGTGCTCATTATTATAATACAGAGGACGATATAACCGCCATACTACATTGTATCAGTGATTGGAGCAAACAATGAGCAGTTTCCAGTCAAAAAAATTTTATACTGCTGTGCGAATACAATAACAGCATGTAATTTGCGCGGAAATCAGCGGAAACATGTGATATATGTTATCTTATATTACATCTGTACTTTCTATTGCATAACTCATTTTATCTATCTCCAGATATCAAAAAATAGCCCATGAAAGAATAATTACACCACTTATGCGTGGACTAACGCAGATAATCCATTATGATAAGATAATGGACGTTTGCTTATGATGACACAAAACAACAGACCCGCTATTTAGCGGGTTTTGTTGTTTTTATATGTTTATTGCAATTATGACTGCAGTCCAAAGTAGTAGCTTTCAGTCATCATCAACAACATTCGTATCTTGAATAATTCCACGATTGCCACGATCTGTCACCCTGAAAAACCTTTAACCCAAAATCCAAATACATGAAAAAACAATTTCTTATGATTACCCTGGCCGGATGGGCCATTGTAAGCTCTTGCGCCAAACGGGACAATAGCAGCAGCCCAGTTAAACCGGAGAACGGCCAGACTACCCGTATTGAATTCGCTGTCACAGACGGTACTACCGGCTTCGCCATCCCGAATGCCACTATCAATGTTAAAGCACCTGACGGAAAAGAAAGCCAGCTGACAGCCGGGAAGAACGGAGCAGCTTCATTTCTGGCCGTCAACGGAAAATTTACCTTCACCGTAAACGGACAAGGTTATAATCAACTGGAGACCTACTTCTCAACAGGAGAAGACTCCGTTATCTATGCGCATGTTAACATGGACCCCGCAAACCAGGCCGCAGCCATAACAGGCAGGGATGCAGGTACTACCAACATGATCACCATCAGCGGATACCTAAGCGATGCTGATGAACATGCACCACTGGCAGATGTGGAACTGGACCTCGGCGCATATAAGGCCAGGACAGATGGTAAAGGTTATTTCTCCACCAGCTTCCCGGTTGATCCGGGTAAAAGCACCCCTGATGTTAAACCGGAAAACATCACCCTCAGTGCTGCTAAAGCTGGCTATGCAACACATGTACTGAAAAACTTTTATCTCGTACCGGGATCTTACACCTTTAAAATACAGCTCCGCAGCACCAGCTCTTCTTCACCATCCTCCAATATGAGAGCAGCGAATGAAGACGTGGAATACCTGCGCCAAGGGCTGTTTGACAGAACAGCCAGCGAAGCCCAGCAAAGAGAAGCAACTGCCGTAGCCGCCGAAAACAATACCAATGCATTAGGCAAAGCTGCCGCTGCTTTGGCTTTGCCCGCCAGTATCCGTGTAGGGCTTAGCTGCTCCTGCCTTACCTGCAGCTCTGTACAGGTAATGAGCCTCGAATCCTATACAGAATCCGGCCTCGACAACGAATGGATTTCCAGCTGGAAAGCTGCCTCACTGCAAGCTGGCGCTGTAGCATATCGTTCTTATGGCGCATGGCATGCACTGCACCCTATAAGAAGCAACTACGATATCTCCAGCACTCCATGCTCACAAGCCTGGGGCAGCGAGACAGCCAGTTCCACCATCAATGCAGCCAGAGCAACAGCCGGCATCTCTTTGTATCAAAACGGAGCAATCTTCAGATCAGAATATTCTGCAGAAAACAATAATGCAGGTTGTGGCGACGGATACAGCGGCACAGGCAGCTCCTGGCCTTGTATTTCAGATGCACGATGCGCAGGCCGCGCTACCAACGGTCATGGAAGAGGTATGTGCCAATGGGGTTCCAGCTTCTGGGCAAGCGATAAAGACTTCCGCTGGATACTGGATCACTATTACAGCCCAGGTGGCGTGGTAGCACAGTAATCAGGGATTATCACATATAAAAGAAAAAGGACGTCTCATTTATTTTGAGACGTCCTTTTTCTTTTAGTATTTCGACGGATGCTAAACCTCAATCAATACCTCGTTTTTACTTTTGAGGCGTCTTCTCTTTTATGAACTTGACAAGTTTGTTAATTATGTTAGGAATCCGAATAATTTTACTAATTTAACCACTCAATTTAACCATATAAACCATGTAACCATTTATTTTCTCACCCTCAAATAGTATTTCTATGGAACCCAAAACTTCCGCCCAATCCACTAACGGAGCACAACCCGCAGATGCAAAAGTTGCAGTACAGCTTTGTTCATTGACGCTCGACCCAACACTTGTTAATGACATTGGTACACTCATGCCTGGCTGGAAGGTAGTCTGGAACGGCAAGCCGACTCTTGATGACAACTACGCATATATTGCGTTTAATGCTTCCGAAAAAAAATATGCGCTGGTCATCCGTGGCTCAGTTTTCAACGGTTTTAATAGCTGGGAAACCTTTGCAAACTGGATCCTGGAAGACCTGAATGCGATTGTAATGGTAGGTTGGCCTTATGCCAATACTAAAAAGCCCCTTATTGCCGCAGGAGCTTATATTGCTTTCACGAATATGCTCCTCATGGAAGATTCACTGGGCTCTGGTAAGTCTATTGGCGAGTATCTGTTAGCCAATGCGACCGGCACCGGCAAACAGCTGATCATTACAGGACATAGCCTTGGCGGCAATATCGCAAACGTATATACCTCGTATTATGTACAGAAACTGAAGGAGAATAATCTTTCCACCTCCAATGTTTCTCTTTTCACCTTTGCGGCCCCCGCTTCCGGAAATCTTGATTTTGCACTGGACCTGGATAACAAGCTGCCTTCAGCATGGCATTACGAGAATCAAAATGATATGGTCCCGAAATTTCCTGTTTTTACCGGGCTTCTGTATACCAGCAATACGTTTTCCCCAAAAACTCCGGATGCCAATAAGATTACGGTTACCTTTAATCCCAAAACGATTACCCTCAACGGCCCGAATCTTACACTGCATGATGCTTATGTGGCGATTGCAGGCATATTCGCAAAGAATGGTTACGTGCAGCCAATAAAGAATAATTATATCATCTTTCCGACAGACCTGAATCCTAATCTTACAGAGAATAGCATCGTAGATTGGCTTGGTCAGGTAGGCCCTCAGCATGGGCTTAACTACTACGCCGGCTTCCTCGGTGCACCACTGCCGGTAAAAGTTAGCCAGCCAGCATCAGCGCAGGCGGTTATTTGAACAGATCATCAGAAAGTATCAACATAAAAAGAGAGACTGTCTCCTATGTTTGTAAAAGCTGGGAGACAGCCTCAACCTATCAACTTCTTCTTAGAACCTTTGTTCTAACCGTACTGAAAAATTCCGGAGTAAGGCCCAGGTATGATGCAATTTGTTTTTGAGGAATCCGTTTGTCAAACTCCGGATATTTCTCTCTGAAATCGAGATAGCGTTCTTCAGCTGTCAGCCGCAGCAATTGTAATAGCCTTAATTGATGTCCCGCTATTGAATGTTGATATAATATGCGGAAAAAGTGTTCAAGCTTAGGAACCTTGTCCAGAAACTGCTCCAGGCTGGTTTGAGCTATCTGTACCACTTCAGTATCTTCAATCGCAACAATATTACACAGAGAAGGGACCCGATAAGTCCGGCTGTGTATATCTGATATCCACCAATTCTCTATGGCAAAATAGAAATTTGTTTCCGTCCCTGCTTTGTCCAAACTAAAGGTCCTTAAACAACCTTTGTTGACATAATTCTCGTAGATACATATCTCTCCTTCACGAAGCAGATATTCTTTCTGTTTCAGCCGCCTCACCGTTAACAACGAACAAAATTCATCTGTTTCTTCTTTGGTAAGAAGTACATATCTACTGATGTTGTTAAGGATTTGATCGAATTCCATTTTATTTCAAAACTTAATATATACCTAATGCCAGCTTATCATTCTTAAGAAATCTTATTTTCCAAGCCATTGCAGTGGTCTAATTTTACTAAAGAAAATCTGAGGTTTATAAGTTACATAAGCATTTCTTAAAAATAACTATAAAATAAAAAAATGGCAAACATCATTAATAATAAGCTCACCGCCGACAATTCGCTGGTGATGCTGATCGACCACCAACCGGGGCTGATAATGAATGTAAAAAGCATGGAGCCCCTGGCATTAAAGAATAATCTCCTGGCTTTTGCCAATGCAATCAAAACACTGAATATACCAACCATTCTAACTTTTCAGGGATTAGGTGGCTTTGGTCCTATTTCGCCTGACCTTGTCAGGATATTTCCGGAAAGTAAACCCGTAAACCGAACTATCATCAATTCCTGGGAAGATCCTGCTATCAGGAAACAGATTGAAGCATCCGGCAAAAAGAATATTATACTTGCAGGCGTTAGCGTAGAAGTTTGTCTGGCCTTCCCTGCACTATCCATCCAGGAAGCAGGATATCAGGTTTATGCAGTAATGGATATTTCCGGCACATGGAGTAAGGATATCCAGGACTGGGCGCTTACCCGAATGGTTCAAAAAGGTATTATCCCCGTCAACTTCACAGCAGTACTAATGGAAATACTTGGAGATAATGCACGACCTGAAGCATCAGCTATTTATGGAGCCCTGAGCACCAGTTGGGGACTTCCGACTTTTATCGCAGAATATTCCCAACAATAAAGGCTTATTACAATACCATAAAAAGATAAAAGGCTTGTAAGATTAACTTACAAGCCTTTTTTAATATTGAACAAATGATGGAAATTATTTCACGTTCACTTTTGCTGCCTCTTCAATCACGGCTGCTACAGCCTGTGGCTGGGACATATAGATCACATGGCTCCCTTTGACGTCTGTAGTTTTTGTATTGGAACGTTTGTACATGGCGCGCTGGATCTCCGGAGCAATGCTCTTATCTTCTGTAGCGATGCATGCAAATGCCGGCTTATCCCTCCAGGCGGCATGGGTGATCGGTGTGGTGAATCCCTTCGCATAAAAAGCCCCCTGTGACGCATACATAAAATCGGCGAGCTCCTTTGGAATATCTGCACAGAATCCTGCATGGTATTTGGCTTTGTCGTAGTAAACAATTCCTCTCGAATCCGGAGGCAGCACACCGTTTTCGGGCGCTGGCGGTGCCTTTTGCAGCCATTGTAAAGCAGACTCTCCATTGTCGGGCTGGAAGGCCGCTACATAAACAAGTGAGGCGACTTTAGGATGATTCCCTGCTTCCGTAATAACAGCTCCTCCCCATGAATGTCCTACCAGTATAACCGGTCCATCCTGATTATCCAATACCACCCTCGTAGCAGCCACATCATCTTCCAGGGAGGTCAGCGGGTTTTGTACCACTGAAACATGAAACCCTTTCCTGGTAAGGTTTTCATAAAGCGCTCTCCAGCCAGAACCATCTGCAAATGCTCCATGTACCAGTACTACGTTTTTGATTTGCTGTGCCTGTATACTAACAGCTCCCAGGAAGCTCACACACAGTATCAGGATAAACACAAGACAATTTCTTTTCGCTTTTTTGAGTAAATTTTTCATTGCATTGGGGTTTTGATGATTTAATCAGTCCACTTCTTCGGCTGAATCCGCATCCAGGCGCAAACAGGGCCGGTTGGTGGCAAACAAACTATCCTATAGAACAGGAATGCTTTCAAAAAGTTTTCGGTAGACCTGGTAAGTAATTACCTCATCCGGAGCGGTGTAGTACGGTATATCTAGTCAAGCTTTCAGGGCGTGGCAAACAGGTTTATTTTTTATATTGTACCTGTTTGTATAAAAAAATACCTATGCCAAAGAAACTCGCTTTTTTAGTGCTCCCCGCTTTGACCCTTACCTTTCTGCAGACTGAAGCTCAAACACCAACCTTACAGGAGGTAACCAAACAAGGAAATGTATCACAAAGGGACGGAGAAAACATCATCTTTAAAAACGTTACGCTAAATGGAGAAAACTACCTGAGATGGTATAACTCCGACGGCTCAGCACAGGCCTATATTGGCTATGGCAGTGCCTACAATAGAAATTTCTATATTGACAATGGCAACCTGGGAGGAATTTACCTGCAAGGACGTACACTGATCAATAACGCGGCAGATGATGGCGTTTCTATGTTACAAATTAAAGGCCCCGTATACTCCAATGGTAATTTTCATACCGTGAAAACCAGCGGATACTGGGCCTCCGGTTCCAATAATTATGCGATCGGATGGTACACTCCCAATAACGATTTTCGCATCAGAACAGCAACACTTGACAGGTTCACTATTGATAACAACGGACAAACCGGGATCGGTACCATCACTCCTGCCAGTCAGTTACATCTGGCATCAGATCAGCACCATGCACTGACGATCAGCAGGGCTAACGGTACCTATGGGTTCAGGATCTACAGAAATGCAAGCACCGGTACCATATCTTTCCAGATCGGTATCAGTGCCACACCAGTCTGGGAAACCAAGATGCAAATCGGAGAAGGAGAAGGCCCTAACACCAGTCTCCTGCTCAACCCCACTGGTGGAAAGGTAGGAATAGGCACCACAACACCTCAGGCCACGCTTGCAGTGAATGGTGATCTTTTCGCAAAGAAAGTTAAAGTGACATTGGATGGCTGGCCGGATTATGTATTTGATCCCTCCTATAGTCTTCCTTCATTAGGACAACTGGAAAACTTCATCAAAGAACATAAACATCTTCCGGAAATACCTTCTGCAAAAGAAGTAAGTGAACAAGGGCTTGATCTGGGTCAAAACCAGGCCAACCTCCTGCGAAAGATAGAAGAATTAACCCTGTACATGATTGATCAGCATAAGAAAATGGAAGCGCAGCAACAACTTATATTGAATCAGCAGGAATTATTACAGGAGCAAAGCAAACAACTGAAAGCACTGGAGAATAAACTCTCCGGCGTAAAGTGATCAGGAACCACTACAAAATAAAAAAGGGCCTGCCGGTATAAATGCTGGCAGGCCCTTTTTCTATATAAAGCTGGCTTACTTTGGGTATGAAGCATCGATATCATTAATGAGCCAGTTGTTATTTACTTTTACCAGTTTGTAAATCAACTTATACCTATTTTTAAAACTCAGGGGGACAGTGGCTGTGTTGCCGGATATCACCGGTTTTGATTTTTGCAGGGCCTCCATTATTTCCTTCGTTTCCGGCGGGTCCTGGCTAAGCGTATATTCATCAGCATCTCTGCCGCTGGCATATCCTTCCTTTTTAATATCTTTTTCCATCTGCTGATAATACTTTTCTTTTTCTGCTAAATAAGCAGGAGAAAACAACCCTGTATTTTTGAGGTTATTCAAATACTCTTTGATATAAGGTTTGTTCAGCTTCAGGATGTCCAGACCGTCTACTTCTTTGAAGCATTGATTCTCTTTATTTACTGGACTTTTGGGATTATCCAATAAAGTAAACAGTTTTTTTACTGTTGAAGCAGGATCGTTTTGCTGGGCAGATAATGGGTGAAAAGCAAACAACATTAAAAAGAGGGTGGCAGAAAAAACAGCTATTTTCATTTTCCGATGATGGGTTGAGTTTTTATTTACTTAGGAACTAAATGTTAGTCTCCGGCGCGAAAATAACTAAAACATCCAACTGGAAAAATTAAGTTTCCCAATCATGGGTTTTGTTCCAGCAAAGGATTATTCACCACCGCCATGTCCGGTATCTGGAGTACGTAGTTGTTGCTTTTCCCTGGCAGCTGGTAGGCAAGCGGCTTCTTTTTTTCATCCGTATAATAAAAATGAGTAATGGCCGGCATACCCTGACGGCGCAGATCAAACCAGCGCTGTTCCTCAAAACACAGTTCCCGTCTGCGTTCTTCCAGGCACAACTGTAACAGCTGTTGGGGATTATTGTAATATCCTGCAACAGCCACTGGAACAAAAGCCTTGCTTGAAAACCGGTACTGGCGAAGACGATTAAGATCTGTTACCGCTTTTTGCAACAATCCCGCATCTCCCCTTTGCATATATTTTCTGACACAAGCTTCTGCCCTGTTAAGATAGGCCTCCGGTAAACGGAAAGATTTACCCAGCCGTGCTTTATAATTTACTTTTGAAAATTCGCCAGAGGTTTTCCAGGCATTTAAATAAACATCTGCACGGAAATCCCCTGGCTCGTAAGATGCATTCAGCGCATCAGAGGCACAGTAGCGGGGAGTAGTACTGAATTTGCTCAAACCGAGATAACTGTATTCATTTACACAACCATAAAGAAAAAGTATTTCCTTATTGAATGGATTGATGTAACATTCCTGCGATTTGTCTGCTGTATCCCTGAAAGACATGGAAGCCCAGAACCGCATATTTTCCAGCTGAAACCTTTCCGCCAGTAGTTTATCATCATATACAATCACGTTATCCCAGTTTTCCATATACAGAAATATACGGCTGGCAAGCAGCCAGGCAGCTTCTTTGTTCATACTGAAAACATTCTGATGCTCATCCGTTTTTTCCAACAGCAAACATCCTTTTGTAATATCACTTACAACCTGATTGTACACCTCCAATACCGTATTGCGGCGCAGGCAGGCATCCGTTACCTTACCTGATAATATCAGCGGTACCCCCAATGCTCTGTCAGGTGTATGAAGCAAGTCATTAAACGGCCATCCATAAAGGTTTACCAGCATAAAATAATAATAAGCCCTTAGTGCCAGGGCCTCCCCTTCCAGCTGGTCTTTCTCCAGCTGCCTCCCTTTCACCAGTTGTATATTATCCAGTACTACATTGCATCCTTTGATTCTTTGATAATATTTGCCATAAGTATCCGGATCATTATCCCCATTCAGCCGCATCTCCCGGTACATTTTTTTACTCCACGTAAACGCAGGCCTTCCCTGCCGCCAGCAGGAGGAACCTTCATCAGGCCCCATACATTTGATGTCATCATCCAGCAGACTCATATACGGATGAAACGAGCGGTTGGCATCCGGATATCCCTCGTACCGCAGTATCTTCCGGAGATCCGCCACTGTAGACGGTTTGAACTCATCCGGCGAAGGCTGTTCCAGGAATTTGGTGCAGCTGCCCAAAAAAAGCACCACCACAAACAGGATGCACCTGGCACACCTGCCACTTGTTCTGATATGTTGCTTTACCATTTTTTTCATGTTGCAGAAATATAGCAGTGTTCACCTATCTTATAGCTGCAGATTTATACTCAGCACATAACTCCTGTAGCGGGGCAGTGCAGCTGTATTCTCTGTAGCAGACATACTTTGTATCTCCGGGTCCTGTCCTTTCAGTCTTCTATCTCTTATCACAAAAGCATTATTAACGCTCACCGAAACATTGGCGCCGGTGACTCCTTTCATCCATCTGATATTTTTGTTATCCACCTGATATCCTATTGTGATGTAGTTACAACGCAGATGGTCACCCTTCACGGATATCAGGTCGCTATAATTATACAGATCATAGCGGTATAAAGTATTACCTTCTTTACTCAGGGAAAGGTCTCCAAAATACCTGCCAATAGAATATTCAGCAGGATCATACCTGAAAGAGTAAATAGAAGGGACGTTGGTAAATTTTTCATCCCCGCATTGCTGCCATCGCGCAATCAATTCTTTACTTACATTTTTATCGGGGGCAGGTGGCCGGTAATAACCTCCTGAACCTGCCTGCATCAACGGATTCAGACGCACAGTATATCCCAGCTGTACACTAAAACCGGTGGACAAGGAAAAGCGGCTCCATCGTACTGTTGAATGAAATCCTCCTGAAAAAACCGGTTCGCTGCTACCACTGTATACCAGATAATCAGCAGGGCTACCATGCAGTAAACGATCGGTATCTTTTTCTATGTCAAGGTATCTGAATAGTGGCTGGCCATCTCTGGGAGAAAGGCCCGCATAAGGGAAAGACCACAGGCTGCCCAAAGGTTTCCCATTAACGACGGCCTTGCCTTTTACTAGTGAAGCCAGCTTTGCATTGGCGCGTGTATCCATCACCAGGTTATTGTTTTTCCCCACTATCACCTGCACCTCCCAACTCAATTTTTTCCTGTTAACAGCGATCCATTGCAACGCCAGCTCCCATCCCTTATTCAATATTTCCCCACCATTTATAAACGAATCGGAAACCCCGTATTCTTCCGGTACGCGCTGTTTCATGATCACATCAGAAGTTACCTTGTAATAATAGTCGCCTGTTATCCGGAGGCGGTTGCGGAAGAGCGCCACATCTATACCGGTATTGATACTTCTTGTTTTTTCCCAGCGGAGATCGGTATAGGGTAAATTCCGGATGCCCAGATAATGCTGACCGGTATATGGATCAAAAGACGGGTTCACATTGGTGGCCAGCAAATAAGGAGATATCGATTCTACCGTATTACCCTGATACCCGAAAGAAGCCCGCAGCGCCAGGTTGTCGAGCCACTGTGTTTTTTCCAGCCATTTCTCTTGTTTCATATTCCAGCGGATACCTGCAGACCATATAGGATTAAACCGGTGAGGAGAGCCGGCTGCAAAACGATTGGAAGCATCCGTGCGTGTATTTACACTGACAATATATTTTTGCAGATAAGCATAGGAAATGCTGCCATAAAAAGATAAAAAATTAAAGACGGAGTTGACAGCAACGGGCCCGTCATCTGTTTCGCAGCCTGGCTGGGCTGTACTTTGGGATTGTCCTTCGTATACATTCCGGCGTACTTCCATACCAGCCATAGCGCTGATAGTATGTTGCTGCCGTTTACCGGATGCCTGGTAAAAATGCAACGTGTTACGCCAGGTCAGACTTTTTTTACTAATGACATCAGTATGAAGAATATTAATATCCGCGCCAAACCTATCCTCGTAATTTGCTTTACGTAAAAGAGCAGCAGCAAATGATCGTTCATCTGCCCAACGCCTGTTGCTGGTGGCATCATGCTCAAAAGCATATACAGACTCCCAGCGGAATTTTTGTGCAAACCTGACATTCAGGTTAACAGCCACATTGATAGAATTGCAGGTATTGGTATTCCCGGAATGGGCCAGTTCATCCAGAAAATTAAAGCGTAGTAACGGTTTGCCATATACGAAATCCGCCGGAGCATAGGCCTCGCCCATACTGGCGTAATAATGTTCATCTGCCTTAATCACCCGGTTTGTATTCAAGGCATATTCAAATGGGTTGAGGCCATCAAAAAAGCCCTTTGTACGGTAGGAGGAACTGCTGAAATAAATCCCTGCATCGGCGAATTTCAGCAGTTTGATATCCGCTTTGAAGCGTGTACTGGTCCGGTCCATTTCATTCCCGATGGCATTGCCATTTTCGTTGGTACGTCCCAGTGAGCCAAAGTAGCTGATACGGTTGTTCCCCCCACTTATGTTTGCATAGGAATTAATGGAAAGTGCATTTCTGAATAGTACGTTGAACCAATTTGTATTATTCCGTTCCAGTTGTGCTACTTCCGACTGGAAGGTCTCCGGGCTGATTTCATTTTTGAGCAAGCGGAAGAGGGCCCCTTCGTAACCTACAGATGGCAACACGTCATCCGGGTAGATGATGCCTTTGTCAAAAATTTCTCTGGAGAGAGATATTCTTTCTGAGGCATCCATCCGGTTCATGTTTTTATAACCGGGTTTATCCGTTACCGTTATATCGGTCCGGATATTCAATTGCGGAGGACCTCTTTTTCCTTTTTTGGTAGTAACCACCATCACACCGTTGGCGGCCCTTGAGCCGTAAATAGCCGTGGCCGACGCATCTTTTAGCACAACGATCTCCGCTATATCATCCGGATTGAGCCCGGTGATACAGTTGCCCAATATGCTGAGACCAGCTTCTATGGCAGCCCTGTCTGTGGCTTTCATGAGCTCTGTCTGATTCTCCGTTTTATATGGATAAGGAGATTCGCTCACAATACCATCTATTACCCATAAAGGCTCCTGGTTACCCAACACGGTAGAAGTGCCGCGGATACGTATTTTAGGGGCTGTACCTACCCCGCCGGATGACATCGTTACGTTTGCCCCGGGGATACTCCCCTGCAGGAGCTGATCTATCCTGTTAATGCCCGGTATACGCAGTTCTTCGTTTTTTGTTTTAAAAACAGCACCCGTCATCTCCCACCCTTTTACCCGTTGATAACCGGTGACAATCACTTCATTTACCACCTGCGCATATGTCTTTAATTGCACCAGGAGGACAGTATCTCCCTTTATCTGTACTTTCCTGCCTTCAAAGCCCAGGCAGGAAAACAACAATGTTATGCCGGACAGTGTCTCCAGCTTATACCTTCCGTATTCATCTGTCAGGGCGCCTTTACCGGTGCTGGTATCCACTACGCTGACATAACTCACCGGCTGTCCCTGTTCGTCAGTTACAATGCCCGATACCTGTACAGGTATAACTCCGACGCCTATACTACGTTTATGGTCAGTTACCGGTCTGATAATAATAATGTTCTTATCTACCAGGTATTCCCAGTTGTATTTCGGTAATACCTTATCCAGTACCGTTATTAACGGCACCTGTTTTAAATGGAGACTGACAGGGCCAGGCAACTTATCCTGACCGCTGCTATAAAAAAACTGAAAGGCCACCTGCTTCCTCAGCATTTGTATCAGCTCATCAAAGGAGATATTTTCCACGTCTACGGTTACCAGTGGGAAGTCCTTTGCCGGCGTATCCTGCGAGCATGCAGCATGAACCTGGCATAAGCACAGGTACAAAACAAACCCTATCCGCAGCAATAACCTGCCCGGCAACTGGACATGCAGTATTTTTCTACCAGTGGCATAGATTACTGCGGTACCAAATTTTTCCTTATATAGAGGGTCAACGGCCAAAATTTTCTTTCCTTTATTTAACATTAAAGGCTGGTTGTTACCTGTAAATGTTATACGAGTAAACGCAGGAAATCTAATATTTATGCTGGCGGGTGATTACCTTATGGTCTTTTTTGCAGTATGAGCATATTCCCTTCTTTTGTGACCCGGATATTCAGGGCTTTAGACAATAAGGTATCCATCATAGCAATACTGGGAGCGTTTATCTCAGCAGTAATACGATAGGAAGCCAGTTCCTGATCCTTGAAAACGACCTTACATCCGAAATAATCTTCTATGATCAGCGCGGCTTCTTTTAAAGTGGTATTGGCAAAAATGAAACGTTGCTGTCTCCAGGCAGTATGCAGCAGGGTGTCTACAGGCTGCAGCAACAATTCCTTTTGCGTTCCTCCATATTCCAGCATCTGGCCTGGCTGCAGTTTCCTGGCGGCTTGGCGGTTATCCTTAAACTGCACCGTAACGCTGCCATGGTTCAGTACCACGCGGGTTAGCTCGTGACGGGCATATACATTGAAGGCAGTGCCAGTTACCCAAACATCCAGGTCAGCGCTATGCACTACGAAAGGGCGTAATACACCATTCTCATCTGTAACGTGTGCTACGGCGAAAAAAGCTTCTCCTTCTATCCACAGCTCTCTTTTACTTTGGGTACCGAAGTTGCCCGCATATTTTAGCTGTGAATTGGCATTGAGCACTACTTCAGAATGATCAGGCAATGACACACGGGTAACTTCTCCACTGCCGGTATGCTGATATATGAAGGGCGTTTTTCTCCATTGCCAGAAACCCAGGGCCAGCAATAATAATATACTGGCGGCGGCCAGCATTTTTTTATAGTACTGATTGATACCACGGATGTTATCTTTCCGGGTATGGGTGTCTATGTTTTCCCAGATGCGCCTGGTACGGCTTTCATCAGGGATATGCGTTTTAAACCGCATGCGGTTAAGCAGCTCAAATGCGTCCTGTATGGCCTCCTTTTTTTCCGGATGCTGTTCCTGCAGCCGTTGCCAGAACATGGCTGTTTCCGGATGATTATACTTCACCCATTCCTGGAAGTATTCATCAGCAAGGAAATCATCCGCCTCATACGCTAAATAACTCTCCACCGTTTGATGTTGCTTCATACACGTTTAATTCAGGAAAAACAAGCGAAAGAAAAGATAAGTGATCACGGTGATAAGTGTTTCGCGCAGACAACTTAACGCCCTGAAAACATTTTTATAACAAGCCTTGACGGTAGTGCCCATAATCTGTGCGATCTCTTCATAAGATGCATTTTCATAGAACCGTAGATAAATGGCTTCTTTCTGACGAACAGGAAGCTTTTGCAGGGCAGTTTCCAAACGCTTATCCCTGGCTATTTGCAGCTCTGCATTGATATGATTTGTTTCTGCAGAATATTCTATATCCAGGAAGATATATTGTGATGCATACCTTGACGTTTTTTCTGCCCTGGAAAGCTTTCTGAAAAGCAGGTTGCGGAATGCCTTGAATAAATAATTCCTGACAGAAGCTGGCAGTGAAAGTCTTTTTCTGGTATCCCACAAACGGATAAAGAGATCCTGTATCGTATCTTCAATAACATCTTCATCCTGAGTAAACTTTAAACCGTAGTTATAGAGGCTTCCCATGAATGTATTGAAGAAATATGCCAATGCCTCCTTATCGCCCGTCTGTAAAGCAAGCCAACGCCCCTGATCTTCGCTGAGCTCATTGTTCTCCATTCATTTAAAATAATTCTTTTCTAATATATAATCAAAATAATTTATTTAGAAATTATAGGAAAAAGACAGACTTGCACCGCTGTATGCCGGCACCATTCTGCAAATACCGCCCACACACAATAACCCCGCACGTTGTCTGCCATAACTCAGTGACACACGCGCTGCTTTATAATTACAGGCACCACCTACACTGAAATAATGAATCTTCTTTGATTGGTAGTTCGACATATCACTTACAAAGAATGACCAGCCCGGAACATAGCTATACTCCAGCAATGCAGCAGCCCAGTTTTTTTCATCATCTGTTGTCCACAGATGTTGTAATTCCACGCGCAACGCATTTTTCCTGTTTAAGTTCAGCAACACATCCGCAATGGCAATATTGGCATTTACCATTCCATATCCGGGCCCTTGTATATAGCCCTGGTTGCAGTTCAGATTGATGTAGGAAAAAATTGTTTTCATCAGCGGCGACCATCTTCTTTCCATGCTGAAATTCAGATCACGGTATAATTCCGTAGGCCCAAACCGCCAGAACGCAGATTCAAACCCTTCTTTGGATTTTAACCGGACAGTATCCAGATTACGATACAGAGAAGCCGTCAGCGAAAGTTTGGTACCATAATGGCCACCTAATGCACTTCCTCTTTTCAGATGATAATAGATATCTGCCTTCCCTCCTATCTCTCCCATTGACTGTGCTCCATAGGGATACAGATTAGGCAAAGCATAGGTATAGAGTTTTGTTAATGCAGGCAGATAATTCACCAAAGCAATGTTATCCTTCTGTGTTCTGTCTGTCCTGAAGTCCATACTTTCCACCCGGCGGAAAGCAATATCCATACTCAGATCCTTATTGGTGGTGATGGTCTGGTTGATATACAATACAGATCCTTTTCTAAAGATATTTTTATTGAGATCTGTTGGATCAGCGCTTTTACTTACATATTCCACATTCAGATCGTAATGCGGATGTGTGAGTCCAAGCCTGGCTGAATACGCATTTACTCCCGGAGGAAAAGTTTCATCGGGGCCGGTATATTTCTGATAACGGTTCACCACACTACCTCCTATTGTCAGGCCCCAGCTATGTTTTACTTTCAGCAGGTCCAGCGGATCCAGCTCCAGATCTGCTCCTCTGAAGATGCCTTCCCCGTTTTCCATCAGCACCCGCTGTGAGCCATAGGATACTTTGAGGCGGATACTTTTCAGCGGAGTAAAACGTACATTGACGCCGTCCATTATATTATCGATGCCCAGCTGCCGCTCTTCATAAGAACGGAAGATCAGTCCATTACCATATTGCTCATAAAAATTACCGGCGGTAATATCTATTTTATCTGTTCTGTATCCGGCAAACCGATGCGTAAGCTTCGAACCTTTCAAGCCTTCCGGATATCCCATTAACACCGGCAGATAAGCTTCCAGCTGTATACCGGCATAAAAATTTTTAAGTGTGTAATTAAGGGTAAAGTAACTATTGGTTGCAATTTTATCACGGGGAGCCTGTGCCTGCGTTGCTTTATCATCTACATAATACTGATTGTTTGATTCCAGTCCCCCGCTGAGTTTCCCGGGTATTTCCTGTGCTGATAAACCTTTGCTGATTCCTGTTATCGTGATGACAATAAATATCAGTTTCTTCATAATCCTGCTATTTTTTTCACTGCTTCCAATAAATGATATTCATCTCCCGGATTATACCCGGCATGCCTTTCCACCACCGTCCCGTCGCCATTGAGTATAACCGTATAGGGTACATTGGCGATACCCAGCGCCCGGTACAGATCTTTGTTATAATCATTATATACTTCGTACTGCCATCCCCGTGAGGCAACCAGTGACTTTATGCCGCTACTTGTCCTGGCATCATCAATGGAAATAGCGATCAGTTTTACACCGGATGTTTTTTTCCAGTTATCATAATCATCCGCGATTGTTTCCAGTTCGGATATACAGGGTTTGCACCAGGTGGCCCAGAAGCTGATGATCATCGGTTTGCCGTTGTTGGAGAAGGAACCGACCTGTACCAGCTTTCCTTCCAGATCTTTCACAGACACATTGGGCAGTTTTTGCTGACTTTTATTATCCTGCGCCATGGCAGCTGACAACCAAAAGAGTGACAGTACTACCATCATTATATAGATCGATACCGTTTTTTTTCCCATGTTGTTTGTTTTAATTCAAATACTCCGGCAACCATAGTATCGTCACTGACGATGGTTACCGGAGCATTCCGGATATAAGGTGAGAATACAGATACAAGTATGTTGTTAATCGAATTTCTGGGACTGTCCGGCTACTACTACCTGTGTGTTGTAGGTGTCAACCAGCTTGCCTTCATCATCCTGTCCATATACCAGCGCAATGAGCTGGCAATTGGCCGTTTTGTATTTGCTGATATCAACGCTGTAATCCTTTGAATAAATAGCGCCTTTAGCCTTATAAGCAGCGGGTATTTCATCGCCCTTTGCATCTGTCAGCACTTTCCTTATCACATGGTTATACGTGTACCCGGTGATGTAATGTGGCAGTAGTGTCAGGGGGCCAAGATCCGGATCATTTTTATAATCATTGATCACCTGAGGATCGGAATAATAGTTGGCCTGGCGCGGGCCTGTCAGTCCACTTTCCAGGATATACACCACGATCTTTGCTTTCGCAATGTTCAGGGCCTGGCCCATACCTACTTTTACGGTGATATCAAGTGTATTTCCCTTGACAGCGCTGTTGATAGCTATACCCAATACCGCTTTCTTTTTCATGAACGTATTGACCAGGGAATCTGCCTGGACGAAATTGATATTGTTACTGTTATCATACCAGTCAAGATCAGCGACCCTTTCCAGTTTGCTGGTAGGATAGCCTTGTACGTTCAGTTTTTGTTCAATAGCTGATCTTATATCCTTTCCAACATCAAAGGTGTCAGAAGCATGAAGGGCTGTTACAATCAGATTCGGATATTTTTTGTGCAGCTTCTCCAGCAGGATGGGCATACGCGGACACCAGCCACACCAGGTGCCTGTAAATTCTTCTACTACAACTTTTTTGGTATACGTTTCAGGGGCGCCGGTTTCAATACCGGGTTTGGTAGTGTCTCCGCCTCCGCCAGGACCGTTGGCATTATCCTTTTTGGAGCAGGAGGTGATGAACATGATACCTAATATCAGCGAAATAGCTGATAAGGCTTGGATGGATTTTGATTGCATAGAGTACTTTTTTGGTTTAAATACCTGGGTTTTAACTGGATTCGTTTTTAATAGTGATCTATCGGGCAAACAGTCTCCTCCTGCATGCCAATACGGCTGCAGTAGGGTAATCTTCCGGGTCGTTATTAATAAGTATATACAGCCGCTAGCTGTTTTTACCCACCGGAATAATTTTTTTTTTGAAGATTTTTTTGGGGAGAGATGGGTGCGAATGTAATATCCTTGTTGGGAAAGGATTTCAGCCTGAAAATAAAACTGGCCAAATAGTGTTAAAACTATTTGACCAGTAACCTTTACTACCAATTATCTTATCTGTCAGTATTATTTAGGTAAACTGATAGCTGTTAATTTTATGGTATCGTTCAGAGCGGCTTCCTGTATCAGCCCGATGCCTGGAGCATAATAGGAAACCCAGGTGGAGATACCTTGAGAAGCATCACTTCTCGATCTGCGCTCTACTTCTACCCGCAATACGTTCTGGAATACTTTGTTACCTACTCTGACCGTTTCCTTTCTGCCGGTAATTTTTCTGGAGATAGTAGTCGTAACACCATTTTCCACTTTCTCTTCGGTCCAGCTATCTACTTTATCATCTATCCATTTCCAGATCCGTGAAGTGTTTTTGGGCACGCTGGTGGCGTTTTCAAACTGAAGGTAGGTACCCTGTTTAAACTGATAGTAAAGCAGAGAATCCTTTCCACTGGAATTATCCTGTAGAATAACATATCTGGCCGTATCTGTTACGATATCACGAACACGTTGTATAGTGAAATCGGTCGTTTTATAAGGGTACCAGATCTCTTTTATCTGATAGGATAATTTCATACCTGTTGTATAAGGGAAATAACTGCTATCACCTTTGATAGTGAGCGCGATAGTATCTCCGGCAATACTACCATAGGGGGTATTAGCATTTCCACTTCCCGGATTATTTCCAGGACCATTACCAGACCCATTACCAGGAACAACGGATGTCGGATTGGAACTATCAGATTTGGAGCACGCTACAATACCGAGGGCAATGAGGCCAATAACGGGGATTACCTTCTTGAACATAGAACACTTAGTTTGTGTTTATTAACCATTACATTTAAATATTAAATGTAGTATTAATCTAATAAGGGAGATATAATTTTTGGAACAAGAAAAGAAAGGAGCCTATGCAGTCTTCACTTTTGACGGTTGAATTCCGTATACCCGGCTCCGTTAGGAATAACAATGCCGGCTTTCTTGGAAATGTCGTATCCGGTGGTCAACTTTGTATAAAACTAAGACCGATGATCTTACAATTGCTTCGGAATGCCACACAATGGTTGACAATTAATAATAAACAGATCCTTATTGATCCTATGCTTGCGCCCCGGGGGGCATATCCTGCTGTTGCAGGAACCGGTAATGAAATACGAAATCCTACAGTAGATCTTCCTATTGACGCAGAAGCCCTGGATACATTATTATCGCAGGTGGATGCGGTGCTGCTGACACACCTTCACAGAGACCATTGGGACCTGGTGGCGCAGGAACGGCTTCCAAAAGACATGCTTATCTTGTGCCAGCCCGCCGACGCCGACAAATTAAAGGAAACCGGTTTTACGAATATAACAGTGATAGAAGAGTCCCTGAACTGGGAAGGCATTTCAATATCCCGTACCGGCGGACAACATGGTACCGGTGAGATCGGTATCCGAATGGGTATTGTATCCGGTTATGTACTGGAGCATGGAGGACATCGTCTTTATATAGCCGGTGATACAATATGGTGTGATGAGGTGAAGCTGGCACTGGACCGTTACCAGCCACACGTGATTGTGGTCAACGGAGGAGCCGCACGATTTGAGACAGGCGATCCTATTGTCATGGATATAAAAGACATCCTGGAAGTATGCAGATATGCGCCGGATGCAAGGGTATACGTTGTACACCTGGAAGCCGTTAATCATAGCAGAGAAGATAGGAATGAGGTGAGAGCTGCCCTCCGTAATGCAGGACTGGAGGGGCAATGCTTCGTACCTGATAACGGAGAATTTTTTCTTCGATAAATAGTAATTGGAGGGCTTGTTTGTTCAATAATTCCAGCGCCAAAGTATTCTACGAAATAAAATCACCCAAAATGAAATACTTAATTCCATTCTTACTGATAGCAATCCTGAGTTATCAGGCAACTTCTGCACAAACGAAAGACTATCACGAAAAGTATATCGTTCAGGACAGCATTTCATTAACACTCCCCAGCGGCGGCAATGTGTGCGCGCTGGTGATCAGAAAAGATACCAATATACAGCAGCCATGTCTGCTGATATATAATATTTATGCCGACACCTCCGCCAGGAAATACGAATCCCGCAAAAGCCTTGCCGGCAAAGGATATGTTGTTATTGAAGTTAACGCACGTGGTAAATACTGCAGCACCGATGCCCTGGAACCCTTTGAGCATGAAGCCGAAGACGGGTATTATATTATTGACTGGATTAGCAAACAACCCTGGTGCAATGGGAAAGTGGGCATGCTCTCCGGAAGTTACCTCGGCTTTACACAATGGGCTACTGCCAAACATTTGCACCCTGCATTAAAAACCATTGTACCGGCAGTCGCTGTTGCTCCGGGTGTTGACTTTCCGTTTCAAAATGGTGTTCCTCTAAGTTATATGCTGCGCTGGCTGCATTTAGTGAGCGATCATAAACTTACTAATTATGGCGTTTTCACAGACTCTGCCAGATGGAACAATGTTTTTTTAAAATGGTATCAAAGTGGCGCAAAATTCTCTTCACTCGATAGTATAGAAGGCGCAAAGCATCCTCTGTTTCAACGTTGGCTGCAGCATCCGGACTATGATGAATACTGGAAAAAAATGACGCCACAAGGAAAGGATTTTGCCAATATCAATATTCCTGTCCTGAGTATTACCGGTTACTGGGATGACGATCAGCTAGGCGCCATGTACTACTATAAACAACATTTGCTGCATAATAAAAATGCTAACCATTATCTGGTAATAGGCCCTTACGACCATGGCCACGCTCAGAGTGGCGGCATAGATACATTGGCCGGATTACCTATTGACAGCGCTGCAATTTTGGGCGGCAACCTCGTTTATAAATGGTTTGATTATATTCTAAAAGACAGTAGCAAGCCCGCTCTGCTCAGTAATAAAGTGAACTTTGAAATTTTGGGAAAGAATGAATGGAAGCATGTGGCATCACTCAATGAAATGTACAATGATTCGCTGGAATTATTTCTGAGCAATGGAAATTTGCAAAAAACAAAACCGGCCCACACACAATTTATACAACAAACCATCAATTTCAAAAACAGAGCATCTATTAAACAATCCGGTGATGACATCATAAATTTCCCCACCCTGGTTCTTGATAGTCTTTCTCTGCTTCCTGAACAATTGATATTTGCCAGCGAGCCTGTTGAAACACCTTTTGCCATCAGCGGAAGTTATGAAGCCAACCTGAATTTCAGCATCAATAAAAAAGATGTGGATATCCGAATAGAACTATACGAGCAACTACCCAATGGAAAATATGTGGCATTTAGCTCAACGGTACAAAGAGCCAGCTACGCAAAAAGCAGGAGCCAAAGGCAATTGCTACAACCTGATAAAAAAGAAACCCTGAAAATTAACAACACATATGCTATAAGCAAACAACTCAGCAAAGGCAGCAGGATTGTTGCCGTAATCGGGGTCAACAAAACCCCCTACTGGCAAATTAATTACGGCACCGGAAAAAACGTAAGTGAGGAAGATATGAGTGACGCCAAAGATCCTTTGAAAATAAAATGGTATGATGACAGCTATCTCAAATTCCATATTTTAAAATAGCCCCTCAACAACTTGCCGCCGCTCTCTTCGTTGACAGCGGCGGCAAGCTATTATTCATTTATACGTTTTTAAAATTGTAACGGAGGCCCCACCCCAATCTCTCGGACAAAAGGTCAGGCAATGCTCAGCTTTGGGCGGATAAGGTTTGCAAAATGTTTGTTGGGAGCTATCGAATTGAAAATATACAATTCTATGCGTCCGGACATAACCCTTCAATTGCTGACCCGGTGAAAATTCAAAAAGTACCATTTAAGTTCTTTGGGGTGGAAGGAGTTGATAGCGTGGCTGGTAATGATATCAGCATATTGAAGGTACGACAATTGGCTGATAAATGCATAAGTGTCCATATCATGCCCTATTCCTGTCTGGCTGGACCTTCCATGCCCTCTGCGGTCGAAAGCAATGACTCTGAAACCCTGGTTCAGGAAAAAAATCATCTGAGCATCCCAGTCATCGCTTGACAATGGCCAGCCATGATGGAAAACCAATGGTTGACCTGTTCCCCAGTCTTTGTAATAAATTTCGGTGCCGTCTTTTACTGTAATCCTGTTCATTTTTTTGAGTTTAATTGATGTTGAATAATAATTCAGAACACAGTTTTGCTGAAGGGATGGGAATCAATCAAGCTAACATATGACGTACTCACAGGCCCTTCAACACGTTCTCATTTATTGAACAAAACTCGGCCTTTAGCTATCTGTCGCCAATAATCTACATTAAGATTTAAGGTAAGTAGTCAGGCGTACGCTATAGCTGGATAAGTTATTTTTAACCCGTTGATACACTGTCCTGTCGCTCTATTAAAGGCAAATAGTATTGCATCATAACACTTAACATTGAGTTAACACTACAGTATTACATTGGGCTTCATGTATGGTATAAACACATACTGGATAATTAAATAACTTATGCCTATTCTTTTTTTTCCGCTGTAGCTTGTTGACTTAAACCCCTGTTTATAATAAATATAAATTGGTTCACACAGTCTGACGTGAATGATGGTCTGTAAGTTATACCCTTAAAAGATATTCTGTTATTAAACAATACCTATGAAATATTGTATCCTCAGTGCATTGATAGCAGTGTACTGTTGCGTTTTGCCTGCCGGTCTGCAGGCCCAGTCTACAAAAGAGCCGGGCAGCGGCGAGTACATACCACAACCGGTAGCTCCATCCCCTACCGCTGCTTCGCTTGGGAAGTTCGGCGAAATACCAGTGAGCCTATACACAGGTGTACCTGATATATCCATACCCATATGGACCGTAAAAGAAGGAGATATCAACCTGAATATTTCTGCGGCTTACCATAGCGGAGGAGTTAAGGTAGAAGAAGACGCAAGCTGGATAGGACTGGGCTGGGCTTTGAATGCTGGTGGCGTTATCACAAGATCAGTAAGAGGAAAACCGGACGATGAAGCCTATCTGATAGCAGCCTATCCGAAAATACCAGATCTGTTGCTAAATCCGGATAAAATAGGTGTTACTCCATGTGAAGCCTGGGAGGGTACAAAGTTTGCACGTCTGGTAGGCAGAGGCCTGTATGACGGCGAGCCAGACTCCTACTATTTTAATTTTAATGGTTTGTCCGGCCAGTTTGTTTTTGATCAGAATGGCATACCATATACCATACCTTATCAGAAGCTGAAAATCGAAAGGCTCTCCAAAGTGGATTGGGTGATTACAACAACTGATGGTACCAGGTATAAATTTGGTGGCGACGACTGTAGTGAGTATACACAAGCCTATTCTGTTGTTTATCCCTATTACGACTGGGGTATATCAGAGAAAAACAAAGACCTTGTCATGTCACATTATTCTTCCTGGTATTTAAAGGAAATAGAGTCGCCTAATGGACGGAAAGTATCCTTTGAGTATAGTGATGAAAATTATCAGGTTAATTCAGGCATCTCACAATTCGTGTATTACGAGTTACAGATGGCGCCAATAGTGAAAACACCGGATAATTCAAGTACCCTGAGTGATATAAAAGGTAAGCGACTGAAAAGGATTATTTATTCAGATGGTAGTGTTTCATTTATTACAGATAAAGACAGAGAAGATGTAATGAATGGGCAACCAGCGGCCAGGGTGCTAGGCAGAATCGAAATTGCAGATGCTGCCGGTAATCCGGTGAAATCGTTTGTATTCAATACCGATTATTTTAAAACAGCCGGCGCTCCGGAAACATACTTAACCAAACGGTTACGGCTAAACTCCATAGTAGAAACCGCTGCAAATGGAATCGACAAGGCAGCTCCTTATGAATTCACCTATGATGCCGCCTTTACACTTCCTGCAAAAAACTCCAGTAGTCAGGACCATTGGGGATTTTTTAACGGAAAAAGAAATAAAGATCAGTTTGATCACCCCATACTTGTTCCATCTATCGTTAAAGGATATACTAATGAAACATTTATTGGATACTTCGACAGGTCTTGCAGAAGCTGCCCTGTTGTTGAGTGTAAAGAGTATCCTGCCGGATGTGTGCAGTTCAATACCGGTCTGAAAAACTTCGAGTTCAATGGGGCTGACAGAAGTGCGGATTTTGGCTACGCCAAAACCGGTATACTGACTGCTATCAAATATCCGACCGGCGGCAATACTGTTTTTGAGTATGAACCACATGACTATGAATTACCCAACAAGGTGTATAAAGTCGTCACTATTTCGAATAATGTGCTGGCTGCTTGTCATGATCCCAATAACCCGCCTACTATAGATGGTAATACTTGTTACGTTAAGAAAAGTTTTACCCCGAAACAGTCTATACCTGCGGACCTGCAGCCGCAGAATACCCTTGTGCCTTTTGATCTTTCGCTTGCTGTCAGACTGGATGGAAATGATAACAAATGTTGTAAATGCGGAGCGCCTTATGCATATTTTAAAGATGTTACCACCGGGAAGTTATTGATTGAAGTATATGGGTTTTCGGGACTGAGCCAGGATCCGATAATTGATGAAGCCATTAAGAATGGTGGAGCTACCTTCCGGCAGGGAACCAATGTATGGTATTTCAATAATGTGAGGTTAGAAGCCGGACATACTTATGAAGTATATGCCAGAACGATAGACTGCCCGCCGGAACGTTGTGGCGAAGTTCCGGGTTGCCCTCCCAATCAGTCTCCCCGTATGGAATCATATATTAATGCTTCTTTCAGTTACAGAACAAACGAAGTAGAAGCTTATAATGGTACGAGCAGCGGTCTTCGCATCAAACGTATCACCAGTAATACAGGCCCTAATGATACCAAACCGGTTATAAAACAGTTTGTTTACCGGATGTCTGAATCGAAAAATCTTGTTTCGAGCGGAGTACTGATTGACGTTCCTATTTATTATGATTTTTACACCAAAAAAGGATGGGTACCATTGGGTCAAACAGATGTAAGGTTAAATGTGTTTGCCATGGAAACATTTGATATAAAAACCAAATTGATTTCACTTACCTCCGGTTCAAAATTTGCGTTGGGGCAAAGTCATGGCAGCTTTATCAGTTATCGGGAAGTACAGGAAATATCCTGCCTGGATAATAACTGTACAGGAATTCCGCAGGGCAGGAAAGTTACCACCTTTACATCTGCAGCAGACTATCCCGACCCGAATGCCGGGGTATTCGGGTATGTATGGTTCCCTCAAACCTATCCGGATAATAGTTGCCCTGATAAGTTTGGAGATCCCAGGTACCTATACGACTGGAGGTTTATTACCAGAACCGCAATAGATCGGTTTGAAAACTATTTTCCATATCCGCAAAAGAATAGTATGGACTGGAAACGTGGACTGGTACAACAGGAATTAACTTATGACAACCAGAATAACTTAGTTATGAAAGTGGAGTATAAGTATAATGATGTTGCAGACAACAATAACCGCAAGGTTATTTCCGGTCTGAAGATATCCAGATTCCCACTGGAAGATGAATTCTGGAAAGAATTCAGACCCGTTGGTTATCCTCCTGATGTACTTTATGTGAAAGGATCGCATCTGTTATATGGCAGATACGATATAATAGCTGCCTGGAATTATCTGGCCGAGAAAAAGGTAACAGAATATCATGAAGGATTTGAGCCTATCGTAAACTCCACAAAATATTTTTACGACAATCCCGTACATGCCCAAACTACCAGGATCGAACAACGAAACTCCAAAAATGAGAATATTTCCGTAACGATGAAATATCCGCTGGATTATACTATCAGCGGTGCTGCAACCACCCCTGCGTCAAAGGGTATCAGCCTGTTGCAGGAAAAATTCATCGTAACTCCTGTAGTAGAGAAGATAACACGTCTGTCTAATGAAGATGGAAGCAATAGCAGAGTAACCAAAGGAACTTATGTGCTGTTTAAACCAGATCAGCCTTTGCCGGATATTGTTCATGAGCTTAACATTGCTTCAGGACTTACCGACTTTAAGGCCGCATCCATTACAGCTACAGCAGCTACCATTGATGACAGATACAACCCAATACACTCATTTTACAAATACAATGCAGGAAACGTTCTTGAATATGGAAAAGTCAACGATGTAAAAACAGTGTACTTGTGGGGATATAAAAATCAGCAGCCTGTCGCGAAAATTATCGGCGCCGATTATAATACAGTTAAACAATATGTATCGCAGGCGATATTGGACAATCCTCCCAATGATCAAAGACTCAGAGATGAATTGAATAATATCCGTACTGCCTTACCGGATGCATTGGTAACCACATATACCTATCATCCTTTGTTTGGCATGACAAGTGAAACCGGCCCCAACAAACAGACTGTATATTATGAATACGATGGCCTTGGCAGATTAAAGCTGATTAAAGATCAGAATGGCAAGATCGTTAAACAGTTTGAATACCAATACCAGCGGCCAGTAACAGAATAACGTCATACCCTGTACCATTATGAAGAAGACCTCTTTTGTATTAAAACAGGTTGCACTTGCTGCTTGCCTGATATTAAACCTGCCGGAGATTTCCGCCCAGGCACCGGATGGGTCAAAGCAGCCCACTGCAACCGCTTCTCCCCTGCCTCCGGGTTACGGAAATACTGTTATAAATTTTATCCGTACACGGGAGCCCAATATGCCCACCAGCGATAATGCGCTGGTGGGCAGCACCACCGATATAAAAGCCGTTGCACAGCACACACAATATTTTGATGGACTAGGCCGGCAGTTGCAGACAGTACTCAAAGGTGTCAGCAGTACAGGGAAGGATCTGGTGGCTCCTGTTGTTTATGATGAACTGGGAAGAGAACAATACAAATACCTTCCTTATGTGCCCCAGACAGGTAATACCAGCGACGGTAGATTTAAAGCAAATCCCTTTAATGACCAGCAGTCCTTTTACCAGAATAATGTGGTAAATCCGGGAATGAAAAATGAAAGTGTTTTTTATAGTCAGATAGCGTATGAAGCTTCTCCTCTGAACAGAGTGATGAATACCTATGCAGCAGGCAACAGCTGGGCGAAAACCGGCGGGGACCGGCCCATAAGAAAACAGTACATGGCAAACGCAGTCAATGATTCTGTCAGAATATGGAACATATCCGGGAATAATGCTGTTACCAATGCTATATATGCTCCGGGGCAGCTCTACAAAAATGTGACCACTGACGAAATGGGCAACCAGGTGATTGAATACGAGAACAAGGATGGTTATCCCGTATTAAAGAAAGTGCAACTGTCTGACAACCCCGGTACGGCACACATGGGATGGCTGTGTACCTATTACGTGTATGATGAACTTAATAACCTCCGCTTTGTCATTCCACCGCTGGCAGTTGAAAAGATCACAGACACCTGGAATTTTTCCTTAATAGCAGCCGGATTATGTTTTCAGTACCGGTACGATGGAAAAAAACGGCTGACTGAGAGGAAGATCCCCGGCGCCGAATTAATAGAGATGGTATATGATATTCGCGACCGGCTGGCCCTTTTCCGTGATGGAAATATGAAAAATGATGGCAGATGGTTAATGACATTCTATGACGGTCTTAACAGACCAAGAGAAACAGCCTTATACAAGTCTGCTGCTACTAAGGATGCTTTGCAGAACACCATGAACAGCCCACTCGCCGATGCAAATACATCCTATCAGGTACCTGGAATAAAAGACCTCGTTGTTGCTGTTCATGACCGCAATACTTATGTAGCTACGAATGCAATAACACTGGATAATGGCTTTGAAGCCGCTAGTGAGATGGAAGCTTATATTAACCCATCTCTGACTGGCGGAACAGTTAACATACCCGTCTCAAATCCCTTGCCCAACATCCCGCAGCAGGACCTCACACCCCTAACCTACACTTTCTATGATAAATACAATTTCACCGGAGCGCACCCGGTAACCACTGCGGACTTCAACAAGCTCCAGGCTGGCGACAACCCGTACGCTGAACCGGATGCTTTACCTGGTAATATGACACAGGGAAATATAACCGGAACAAAAGTAAGGATACTGGACACCGATCAGTGGCTGACCACTACCTTCTTTTATAACGATAAAGGAAGATCCGTGCAGACTGTCAGTGATAATATTGCCGGTGGAAAGGAGACACTCAGCACTTTATATGATTTTAGCGGAAAAGTACTCAGCACCTTTCTTCGTCATACCAATCCACGCAGTGGTGCTACCCCACAAACCAACGTGCTGACGATGCTCAGCTACGATGCTGCCGGAAGGCCCGTGAGTGTGAAGAAAAAAATAAATGATGATCCTGCACTGGAAAGGATAATTGCAGCGAGTGATTATGATGAACTGGGACAGCTCAAAACAAAAGCCCTTGGTGTAAAAGCCAATGGTCAGGCTATTGAGCAGCTGACTTACGAGTACAATATCCGTGGCTGGATGAAGAGTATCAACAAAGACTATTTGAATGGCAGTAGTAGTCTGTCTCACTTCGGCCAGGAGCTTGTTTATGATTTCGGTTTCAGCAACCATACCTATAACGGCAATATCGCCGGTGTCCGCTGGAAAGGCTGGAATGACCCGCTGGTAAGAGCTTACGGTTATAGTTACGACAAAACAAACAGGCTTACCAGAGGAGATTTCTCACAACAGAATGTAGCAGGTGGAAATTGGACAAAGGATAAAATGGATTTCACGGTAGAAGAAATCGCCTATGATGCCAATGGTAATATTATGAGAATGGCCCAGAGAGGAATGGATGGCATTGCGTCCCCTGTCATGCTGGATCAACTGACATACAAATACGAAGACAATAGCAATAAACTGTTGCTGGTAAAGGATGATAGCCCCGTTGCATCTCAACTCGGTGATTTCAAGGACGGTAATAAAAACGGAAATGATTACGAGTATGATCTGAACGGCAACCTTAAAAAAGACCTGAACAAGGATATTTCATCCATCAGGTATAATCACCTGAATCTCCCGGCAGTAATTACCAGTGGTAAAGGCGACATCATTTATCAGTATGATGCCCTGGGAAATAAGGTACAGAAGATAGTGACAGATAAAACAACAACACCTGTCCAAACTATCACCACCAGCTATATAGGTAGTTCCTTATACCAGAACGATACGCTTAAGTTCCTGGGTCATGAAGAAGGCCGTGTACGGCTGAAATATAAGACAGGTAACCCTCCGGCTTATGTGTATGATTATTTCGTGAAAGATCATCTGGGTAATACCCGCCTGGTACTCACTGAAGAAAATGATATATCTACCTATGCTGCTACCATGGAAGTTCCTGCAGCTGCCCGCGAAAATGCCTTATTCAGCAATATTGATGTCACCCGTGTTCCAAAGCCGGTTGGTTATCCCGCAGGCAGCAACAATACCAAAAACGAATCTGTAGCCCGGCTAAATGCCAAAGATGGTGGAAAGAAAATTGGTCCTGCTATTGTACTGCGTGTGATGGCAGGCGACACTGTCCGGATCGGCGCCCATGCGTTTTATAAATCGCAGGGCCCCAATCAGAAGCGGCCCTCCGATGCTACTCCCGAAAATATGCTTGCTGACCTCATACAGGCATTCGGAGGAAATAATATATCTTCAGCTGAACATACTGCGGGTGCAGTAAACAATCAATCACTCTTCAATACCAACTTCTATAATCATGATTACAGAAGATTAAAGGAAAAAAGTCCGGATGAAAACAAAGCCGACAAACCTAAGGCTTACCTGAATTTCGTACTATTCGATGATCAGCTGAAGCTGGTAGAGGACAACAGCGGCCTGAAACAGGTGAAGGGAGAACCGGACCAGCTCCAGACCTTGGCTGTAAACCCAATGCCGGTTAAGAAGAGCGGTTTCCTGTATGTTTATACCAGCAATGAAAGCGCTCAGGATGTATTTTTTGATAACGTTGTGGTGACGCAAACAACGGGTAAAGTGATAGAAGAAACACATTATTACCCGTTTGGGCTGACTATGGCCGGTATCAGCAGCAACGCCCTGAAAGGAAAGAACTATCCCGAAAACAGAATGAAGTATAATGGGAAAGAGCTGCAGAACAAGGAATTCAGTGATGGCAATGGGATGGAGTGGTATGATTATGGTGCCCGCATGTATGATGTACAACTGGGAAGATGGAATATGATAGATCCATTGTCTGAAATGTATCAGCAGTATACGCCCTATAACTATGTCTTTAATAATCCGGTGGGAATGATTGATCCGGATGGCCGGGAAGTGAAGTCTACCCATACCGATTCATTGGGAAAGGTACTGGCTGTTTTTAACGATGGAGACCTGGGCGTTTATAAACATGATGATGCGACTACCGCAGATGAGGTGCGCACCAAAAGGCAGGAAACAAAGTCTACCGATGGTGGCGGTACAAAAATGGGAACAACAGAGTACTGGGATGAGTTTATAGACCCCGATACCTATGAGGCGAAAGGCAGGATTATGTTTGGAGAGTCCTGGGACAAAGCCATCAAGGATA
This sequence comes from Chitinophaga flava, assembly GCF_003308995.1. Taxonomy (NCBI): domain Bacteria; kingdom Pseudomonadati; phylum Bacteroidota; class Chitinophagia; order Chitinophagales; family Chitinophagaceae; genus Chitinophaga; species Chitinophaga flava. The sequence continues at coordinate 315,521 of NZ_QFFJ01000003.1, forward strand.
AACACGAACTGGCAAAAAGTTATGGCAACTTAGTTGTAGTTGGGCAGCGGTCTAAACTTAACCAGCCACTAGACCTCAAGAATGATGTTAACTATGCACCACATGGAATCATGACCGGCAAGCTGTTGAACGGAAAATATGCATCGGCAAGATCAGCAGGGAACTACCTTGCCGGCTATAATGGCAGGGAAATCACTATGTTTGGGGGATACGCCGGGAATATAAGCTTTGACACCTATATGAGATTAGCAGGAGCATTGCAACAAGGACATTATAATAAATGGAATGCAGCAATGATATTACTGTTCAAAGTGGAATATGGCCCTGCGCCCTGGTTTGGGGAAATGGAATATACCGGCAGAATGGTAAAGAAAGGTTGGCAACATTCAAGCAAATAAGTATGGGTAAATTTAAATCGTATGTATTAGCGCTCATTTTACTGGTATTGCTGGGAGCATTGACACTTTATCTGGTTATCCCCGGAAAAGATGCTTTCGAGGAATATAGGATTATCCGGGTAGCTGCAACGGATAAAAAAGAGGCTGTTTTTATCCGTCAGAAGATATGGGGGCTGACCAGTGATCACCGCATTGTCTACATCACTGCAAGCAAAGAGGATAAGAAGGACCCTGATGGGAAAACAGATTATATATTTAACGGATTTTCATCCGTGTTCTATAAACAGGAAAAGGATACCATCTTTATATTCTGTTCTGTTCCGTCCGACATTCCTCCAAACTGGAACAGTCCGTATCATGTGGTCCAGGTGAAATTGAACAATCCGGATGAAATGGATTTGCTGGATAAAGAAAATTATAAAAAGAAAGCACTGATACTTGTTAACTAGTTCCCCGGACTGAGGTCCAGGGCTAAAATTGTAACGCCAATATCAAGCCTCCCGGCCATCCCGGGCGGCCTGATATTGGCGTTACGCTTATCATCTAATAAAAATAAATTTGCGCAGTTAAATAGTTGCACTTATATTTGCAGTCAAATGGCTGCGCAAAATGGAAACTCGTAGAGATGTATTTCAAGCAATAGCAGACCCAACCCGCAGGGCGATTTTGGGCCTGGTAGCTTTGCAGGCAATGACCCCTGGTGCAATTGCTGAAAACTTTAACTCATCAAGACAAACGATCTCAAAGCACATTCAGATTTTGAACGAATGTGAATTACTGAACCAAACTCAATCAGGCCGGGAAATCTATTATCATTTCAATCCTTCAAAAATGAAAGAAATAGCAGATTGGCTGGATCCATACCGGAAACTATGGGAAGGCAGGTTGTCGGCAATGGATGACTTACTTACGGAAATGCAAACAAAAAAAGGAAAATCAAAAAAATAGTTTACTCACAATCTAAAATCATAAAAAATGAACAAACAAATGTATCCATGCTTATGGTTTGATGGTCAGGCCAGAGCAGCAGCAGATTTTTACTGCACCATTTTTCCTGATTCAAAAATAATCAACGATTCCGGGATGGTTGTAAATTTTGAGCTCAACGGGCAGTTCTTCATGGGCTTAAACGGAGGTGATAACTTTAAATTTAATGAAGCTGTTTCTTTCGTTATTCCATGTAAAGACCAGGAAGAAATTGATCACTATTGGTATAAACTTATTGCAGACGGAGGAAAGGAAGGTAATTGCGGATGGTGTAAAGATAAATTCGGGTTTTCCTGGCAGGTAGTTCCTACAATATTGAGCGAGCTGATGTCAAATCCCGAAAAAGGACAACGTGTTATGCAGGCTTTTCTAAAAATGAAAAAATTTGATATTGAAGCCTTACAAAATGCCTGAGAGCGGGAACTAAGACTGTTCATTAATTTACTTATATCATCACGCAAATATGGCAAAGCAAATTGAAGTTACCAGAATATTTAATGCGCCTATTGAAATGGTTTGGGAAATTTGGACAGATCCTGAATTAGTAAAGCGTTGGTGGGGCCCCAAACATTATATATCACCTGTAGCGAGAATTGATTTTCGCATAGGAGGTAAATCCCTGGTAAGCATGAAGGCTCCGCTGGAAATGGGTGGTCAGGAGTTTTTTTCGATCTGGGAATATATAAAAATTGTTCCCTTAAAAACAATTGAGTTTATTCAAAATCTGGCTGATGAAAACGGTAATAAAACCGATCCTGCAAAACTGGGTATGCCTTCAGATTTTCCTCTTGATATAAAAACTGTCGTAACCTTTAAAGCAGTCTCGGATAAAAAAACAGAGATGACTGTTACTGAATATGCAGAATTTGGTACGATAAGCCACTTCGCACAAATTGGCCTGGAACAAAGTATGGAAAAAATGGTTGCTATTTTTAGTTAATGAGAACATAATAACAGCACTATAGAGATAGGAAAATCAAAATAGAATCATCGGTAAAAATCATTTAAAATAACATTTGTTTCACGATCAATATCTATATACCCGCCAGGTAATAGTTCCATAGTAGGGCCAGCCCATTGTACAGCAAATGCACCAGCATTGTGGTAGTGAAAGCAGGCCGGTTCTGTTCCTTGGACCGGGCATAACAATAGGCCAGGATGATGCCGGGAAAATACATGGTTAACACATAGCCATTGGAATAACTATGGCTGAAAGCGAAGAACAGCGAGGACGCAATAATATAGCAGTGCAGAAACCACCTATGCAGGCCCTTTTTAAAAATGCCGGTGATCGCATAGGGTATAGCCTGGAAAATAAGGGTCTCTATCGGTGGAGCAAGTAATATCATTACGCTGATTCGTTCTGTCATGCTTTTAGGCCGGTACCCGCCAACATCCACCCCCAGGCCGTAGAGGACAAGACTTATCAGGATAGCATACAGAAAACTAATCAAGACCGATATTAATATTAACCGGAAATCGATCCTGCCTCTTGGTATTGGGTTAGTATCCATTTTTACTGGCATAGGTTTAAGCCGGGAAATTACACAAAGGCACTGTATTTTACACCCTACCGGTAGTTTTTATTTTTGCGTGTCCTCTTAACTTTTCTGCGTGATTATATGCTAAACAAAAGAGCCTTTCAAGTTCTCACTTGAAAGGCTCTTGTTAACTGCCCCACAGGCCATCATGAACGCCCAGAGCCACCAAATAAAGTTTTCTCTTTTTATCTTCTTTCAGGTCTTATTATCCTGCCTATCTTATCGATATAATACCATTCGGTTCTACCAGGGATTTTCACACGAGCGAAACCGTTTTTGAACGAAGTAGCCTTATAAAAGGAAGGTTCAATTACCCAGGCTCCATCATGATTAATATACCCAAATCCACTCCGGGATTCTATCAGTGCTAAGCCTTCGGAAAAATTTTCGGCAGATGTTATGGGATATGTATTGAGGATGGAACCTTTAGGTTTTAAAATATCTTTGTTAATCACAACATCACCGTTCCTATTGATATACCCCCAATTGTCATTCAACTTCACCTTAGCTAAGCCTTCGCTGAAATTGCCGATCTCCTCGAATTGTGGCTCTACCTGCCAACGATCTTTGATATTCTTCAACCCGGAATAAGGGCCCCGATATCCTTTCTCAACAAATAAAGCATCTTCGCCCAAATATGCCAAACGTCCCACTGCAGTATTCAACGATTTCCCTTTTGTATCTATGTAACGGATCTCTCTGCCGACAAAATGTCCCCGGGGATAGTATATAATTTTGATGACGCCATTATGGAAATCATAATATTCATTTCTACCTAAATAATGCGCATCATCTGGAGAGACAGCCTCTGCCCGGAGTTCGAATGCTATCTTGTAAGTACTATCGATGTATTGATAATATGTTCCACCATCTGCCTGTTTCTCAACAAATGCATAGCCTTCATGAAAATCACGGACTGCAGAGAACTGCGGTAAAACCACTTCTACCCCTTTTCCATTAATGAATCCCCACTTGCCATCCCGATATACACGCGCATAGCCGTTTTTGAAGTCGCCGATCTTGTCGTAGCGAAACTGCGTAATGAGCTTACCTGTTGTATCAATACATCCATACAACTTATCTACTCCGCCAACCACTGCAAATCCTTCTGAGAAATTGCGGGCTTCCCTGAAATACTGATTGAATTGATTTTTACCTGCTTTATTAATGAAATGAGGATTTGAACGATACTCCGACTGTACAATCGCAAACCCATCTTTGAAAGGTTGGGCACTTTCGTATATCGGTAAAATTTGAAACACTCCGCTTTTATTAATATAACCGAACTTGTTATTCTTGCCAAAGCTTTTAATCATTACTTCGCCATATTTATCGGCTGCAACAACTGCTAATCCGTCACTAAATTCCTCCGCCTCCATAAACAAGTAGTGAGCGGGTCTTAACTCAAAATCAGCCGTATTCGTGGCTCTTAGCGTATCTTTATTACCGGTACTCGCTTTGGAACGACCTGCAGCTATACCTTTCTGTACAATTGCCCGTATATTCTCCGGCAATTTACTTACATCGGTAGCATGATATTCCCAGGTAGCCCCTTCCCTCTTCGTATAAATTTTGTAGTAATAATCATAAGCATCCGAAAAATACATGTCCCCAATTTTTTGCTGAAACCCCATTCTTTTGACACTTGTTTCCAACTGATCCTGCGGTATATCGGGGAACTGCTCTTCCATGTATTCATACTTTCCATTTACGACGATGTAATGCGTGCAAACATTATACAAACGCTCATTAAACAGATACCAGAAATCCTGGTAACACATGGTTACATCATCCACTCCATCTGCCCGATGTGTTGAATCTACAGTATACTCTGGCTGCTCGAACTCATTGAGTTGAATGGTCAGATTCTGAAGATGTGCATACTTTTGTACAGTGTATTGCACCGTTGGTAAATCATCTCCGAATTGGGGACGGGGATCGAAAGACTGAGCCTGGGAACTTATTCCTGCCAATGCTAATGCAGTTATACAGAATAGAGATTTCATATTGATAGTCTTCATTAGAATTCGGTATTCGGATCAGGAAGATAGATTGGAATTTGTGTTCCATCCCGGCGTATATATTTCCATTCTTTATTGCCTTCCGAAAAAACAACGCAGGCAAAACCGTTTTTAAACGGACGGGCATTTTTCAAAGTCGGTTTGATAAACCAATGCCCATTGATGTCTATATATCCATATTTCCCATTCACTTTCACAACAGCGAGTCCTTCTGAGAAGTTAGATACATAGTCGAATGAAGCTTCCTTTTGTACTGCACCCGGAGGATCAGCGACACCTGGGTTAATAATGATGCGGCCGGATTTATCTGCAAAACCCCAATTACCATTACGCATAACAGCTATGCGGTCGTCAGACATATTGCCAATCTCATCATACACTGATGGTATTACCCAATCTCCATTTCGATCTATCAGGCCCATTTTACCACAGGCTTCTACCCTGGCATATCCATTCACAAAATGATGAAGTGTTAACTCACAACCACGGGATTTGACACGGATTACTTCTTTACCAGTGATATTGATATATATTTGTTTGCCATCTCGTTCAATAATGGCAATACCATCATAAAAATCTCCCGGTAACAGTGTCTCATTTCTTAATTCATTTAAGGTTGCAGGAACTGCTCTTTCATTTGATCTAAACTCATACGCCACCTGTCCGTCCTTGCCGATATAATAGCTTCTATATCGCCTATCTCCTTCTTTTCCCACTAAGGCATACCCTCCTTTGAAATCATGTGCGTTGTCAAATTGTAATATCAAAGCTTCTTTCCCGCTTAAGTCAACAAAGCCCCATTTTTTTTCATACATCACAGCGGCCATACCTTCAGAAAAGGAACGGGCATCATCATATTGCATCCTGGTAACCTGTGCTCCCTGGGTATCAATAAATCCGAAACCAACATCCCGATATACAAGGGCACGGTGTTCATTGAACAAGTATGCATGCTGAAATTCACCATCAATATTTCCGGCATATTGATCAGGAATATATTCCCAGAGATCAGTATTAGGGTTCATTACCAGGGCATAATGCTCCTGATAGTCTGAAGCCTTCAAATAATATGGCTCGTCCTGTATCAAAACACCCGCCGTATCAATATATCCGTATAAGGTGACTGAATTACCGTCTTTATCGGTTTCTGTACCTGCTACACCGATAGCAGCAAGACCACCATGGAAGTCATTTGCTACATGCACAGCATTCTCCAGAGCAGCTTTCCGCCGCTTTTCGTCTTCTTCCGCCATACGTTTAGCATAACTGGCGATAGAATCTTTAACACGTTGTTGTAAAGAAACGGGAAGCCTGGCTACTTCCATGGGATAATGTTCCATGACCACCTTACCTGCGTGGTTTTTATAAAAGCGGGAATAACTGCTATAATCACTATAACAATAGATGTCGCCTACCAGGAGCATACCCAGGGATTTGAATACTTCACTATTTGTGATTTCCGCGATATTGGTACTGTTATACTCCGTGTAAGTGTAATGCAGGGCGTTATTTACCAATACACAATGCATAACCTCATCGATCTGCTTTACATCATTCACCGGAAACCATTCTGGCTTCGTTAATATGGCTTCCATAGTAGTGTCGTTGATTTTTGGGTAGGAAATCGTAGCCCGTTGTTTACCTGCTGGTTGGACTAGATTAATGATCTCCAGTTTCGAGTTGAGAAACTCCTTCACTTTCGCCAGATCTGCTAAATACAAATTCTGTGCTGCAAGTTGATGGCAACTGAGTGTTATAAGGGTTAACACAACCACCCATACGAATATAGATTTCATGAATTCTTAGGTATAAGTATTGTGAATATAATACATATTTAAATATTAAATCATTCTTATATATGCATTATGAATCGTCACTTGAGTATACGGAGAGAAGTTGTGGGGAAGTGTTTAAAAGAACTTTTCTGCTGGCTCAAAGCGGGAAAACCTGACACTCACAAAAAACAAAAAAAGGTTGCAAATTTTTGATTTACAATCTTTCCTAGTTCCTAAGTGGCGGCATATTATCGAATCAGTTTTTATCGGTTTTAATTCAATTAAATGCTGACACCAGCTGCGGTATAGATTTTTCGGATACGGTTTCCAGAATTTTTTCAAATACATCCATAGATAATGAATTGATACTGCTTAATTCCTGTAGTGATAAAATATTCCTGTATCAAAGATGGTCCAGCGACAGGCCTTTTGTCCGCAGCTTTTTAACCCGTTGTTAGCCCAGGTATTGCAGGTGCAAAACAGGTTATATCTCCCTTGGGCCTCGTAAAAAGCGTCGTCATCGCTATAATTGGCATTTGTATTTATTTTGATCGGCATACCATCTATGCCAGGTTTAAAGGTATTACTGATATATTGTATTAATCTTGTATACTGGGATTTATTGATCATGATCTTGCGACAGTTTTCATTTTCCTGCAGCTGGCGATAATAAGTAGCATGGATAGCAGCTGTACTTAAGGCAAAAGCTGCTTTGAATGCGGTACTGAATTTAAGATCGGCCCAAGTGGGTGTTTGCAGGTAGAAGCCCTTATCTCCCCAGCCGAAAGCCAACAGCTGAGCACTGCTGTCATTGGCTATGGTGTTGTCAAAACGAATGCGGGTGCTCCAGTCGATCTGCTCTGTGTGTACAGGTACCACCAGATCGGTATGTACACCGTTAGTGAGTATGTATATAGGAATATCAGCATCTGCGACCTGCTCTTTTGAGGTGCTCATACGGGAAAGGATATACGCCGATGAAAGGTACAGGCCAACAAACAGGCAAAAGGTTAATAGCGTATAGGTAATAATTTTAAAGACTTTCTTCAAGGACTTGGTTTTTGAGCCGGTAAAATAGAGAATTCTGTTTATTATAGCAATTCACTTTGACATAAGGTTTTCAATTAAATTTGTGGAGATGTCAAGGACAGAATAGATGAACCCTTTCTCATTTCTACACTGCATTTTAAGAAAAAAACGGAGTTACACCAACAGAAAGCCTGACAATAAGCGCCGGCTGCTGAATATGTAAGTCTGCTGTTTCCAGAGAAAGGTGGCATTCATCGAGGATAAGCCAGATTTTATAAAAATCCCGCCGGGCAGGCGCCAGATCCATAGGTCTGTTATTTAACTGATAGTCTGCTGCCCTAAAGGATGTCATCCGGAAATTATTCCCATTATTTGCCATATCTTAAAAGTATAAAAAACAAATATTTTTCATTCCGAAATTCTCCCGGCAGAGCATCAACACAAAAAACCTCAAGCAAAAGATTTCCTGCCTGCAGTTGCCGTTAAGGATTGTCCGACTCACCGAAACCCGATACAACCTAAGCGCTAAATAAAAAAGTCTTCCAGGTTTTACTTGAAAGGCTTTTATAACCTGTGGCCCACTAGTGGAATGCAAGGCTTTCTTTGCTTGTGGTAAATTTTCTTATCACTGTATATATACTGCATAGGATAGTACTATTTTTAAAATTACTAACAAGGAACCTTATCTTTTAAAAGAAATATGTTTAAGTTTTAAAAATCCTTAATGAATTTACAGAACACATCGATTAGTATTTGCAGTTAATAAAAAGAATTGTTAGTTTTTTTTAACTTTTCTACATAGATTTATTAACCCCTTTTTCTTCTGCACTGAATCCAGTGATTTGTGCTTTTCTTTTTTTCCCGATGAAAGTATCTACTCTGTAGCTGAGTGACGGCAGAGCCGTGCAATCACAGTCGGGGTTTATTGATCAATTAATATTTGAAGTTTTGTAACGTGATATACGTATGTATACATGGAAAGTCCGTGTTTGTTAATTATCATAATGTAATCTTATTCAGTTACCTACCTGGATAATATTCATTCAGGAAGAATCATGTCTGTCTCATATATGATTCCCCTTAAAGCCGGTTACCATAGCACATGCCTGATGTTATCGTATGCTATTACCCTCGCAAAAAAAACTATTGTAAAATCCGTTGTTAACACGTTTATTTTATGAAGAAACAAGATAGTCCTGCAACACTGTCAGCAATGTTGATAAGGCTCAAAGATGTTAAAGATAAAGGGATCACTTTTATCGGAACAGGCAACAAGGAAGAGTTCCTTTCATACGGCCAACTTTATGCAGATGCCTTGTCCTGGATGTATTATTTGCAGGAGCAGGGGCTGCGCTCTGGTGATGAACTAGTGTTACAGGTGGAAGATAATAAAACCTTTCTGCAGATTTTCTGGGCCTGTATATTAAGTGCTATTATACCAGTCCCGGCTTCTGTTGCCTACCATACAGAGAACGTAACCAAATTAACCAGGATAAGCGCATTTTTAAATCATCCATTCCTGGTCACTAACCGTCCACATTATGAAAAACTATGTGAACAAAAGAATACAGACAGGAACTTCGAAGAACATTTTGATCGTGTGCTTTTTACGGAAGATATGAAGCATGCAGGCAGAGAAGGACAGATATATCCTGTAACTGCGGATATGATTGCATTCCTGCAGTTCTCTTCTGGTTCTACAGGCGATCCTAAAGGAGTAACATTGACCCATGCCAATGTGATCGCCAATATATGCGGTTCTTTATTGGTGAACGATTGGAATGAGCAAGATAGTACGCTGAGCTGGATGCCGTTAACACATGATATGGGTCTGATCTGCTTTCATCTATATCCGCTCCAAATAGGCATACAACAATATTTTATGCCCACGGATTTGTTTATAAGGGCTCCTTTAGTATGGTTGCAAAAGATATCAACTCATCGCGTTACGATAACAGGTTCTCCCAACTTTGGTTATAAATACTACCTGACTCAATTCAGGGAGCATAAAGCGAGCGACCTGGACCTGTCTTGCCTGCGTATCATTAATAATGGTGCAGAACCCATATCAGCAGCTTTATGTCGCCGTTTTACAGATACGATGAAGAGCTGTGGTCTTCATCCTCATGCAATACGGACAGGATATGGATTGGCAGAAGCCACACTGAAGGTGAGCTTCACGCGTTCTTTTCCTGCGTTGAAAACTATTCTGGTAAAGAGAAAAATGTTGACCCTGGGCAACTGTGTAATAACACATGACAGCGTACAGCCCATGCCTTCGGAAAGTACACTTGAGCTGGTAAATGTGGGAGAACCCATCATCGGTATGAATATCAGGATCTATGATGAACAGGACAATATATTACCGGAGGGTTATATGGGGCTTATCCGGGTCAAAGGGGATAGTGTAACCCGAAAATATTATAACAATGCAGCGGCTACAAACGCTTCCATCAGTAAGGATGGATGGTTGAACACAGGTGATACAGGATTCATGTGGGAAGGGTGTTTGTATGTCGCAGGAAGAGTAAAGGATATCATCTTTGTAAATGGTGCAAATATATATCCGCATGATATAGAAAATACATTAGAACAATTAGAAGGTATCGATACGGGAAAAGTGGTGGCTTGTGGTATACCGGACAAAGAAACTGGAGTAGAGGCTATTGTCATCTTTGTGGTGCACAAAGCCTCAGTAGAGGCATTCAAGCCTCTTGCCGATGCTATAAAAGGATTTATTGCAGCACGTTTGGGCTTGGAAATAAAACAGGTCGTACCAGTGAGAAAAATACCAAAAACCACCAGCGGAAAAGTGAAACGGTATTTATTGGCGGAATCCTTTGTACAAGGCGATTATACAACTATTATCAACACAATGGAGGAAGTGCATAAGGGTACTGATAAAGTATCCCCGCTGTCTGCTCCTTCTGCCCTGTCTAAAGATACAATTGAGCAATGGTTATGTGAATGGTTACAACAGCGTTTTAATCTTACAGCAACAGATCTGGTGGTAGACAAGCCATTTTCTGCGTATGGTATGACTTCCATGCATGTAGTTGTCCTGGCAGCCGATCTGGAAGTGTTGCTGGGCACTACGGTTGAGAAAACCATTATTTATAATTTCCCTACCCCGGCTACCTTATCAGCATATCTTTCGGGCACAGGTAATGATGCAAAGAAAGAATCTGAGCTGCGTCATAGCGAGGGTGATGATAACGACAGTATTGCAATAGTGGGTATTGGGTGTCGTTTCCCCGGAGATATTAATACCCCGGAAGCATTCTGGACATTTTTAAAAGAACAGCGTAGTGCCATTACCGTTACCCCGGAAGATCGTTGGGATGTGGCAGCCAATTCTGCCACAGAGGAGATAACCTCCGGAAAGATGTATACTCAGCACGGTGGCTTTCTGAAGCAGGTGGATAAGTTTGATCCGATGTTTTTTGGTATCTCACCGAAGGAAGCTGCTTATATGGACCCGCAGCAACGGCTGTTACTCGAAATATGCTGGGAAGCACTGGAGCATGGAGGATTTTCAGCATTAAAGCTGAGAGGTAGTGATAGCGGGATTTTTATTGGCATGGGATCGGATGATTATGAAACGATCATTCATGATAACAAGGAGCATTCTTTTGGTGAAGACATGGACAGCCTCGGTGTTGAAAGAAGTATCGCTGCTGGCAGGATCGCCTATACATTCGATTTTCATGGCCCGGTAATGCAATTGGATACAGCTTGTTCCTCCTCTCTGCTCTGCATCCACCAAGCCAGGTTAAGCCTTATACGCAGAGAGTGCTCTCTGGCCCTGGCAGGCGGGGTAAACCTGATGCTGACACCTGATACTACTGCTAAGCTATGTCAGATGAATGCACTTTCTCCAACCGGCTTATGTAAATCATTTGATGACAGCGCAGATGGATACGTGAGAGGAGAAGGCTGTGGTATAGTTGTAATGAAGCGATTGAGGGATGCATTGGCAGATGGCGATAATATCCTTGCGGTGATCAAAGGTTCAGCAGTTAACCACGATGGGCTCAGTAACGGACTTACAGCGCCGAATGGTACCATGCAGCAGCAACTGATCAAAAAAGCATTGAGAGATGCTTCTGTTGGTGCAGAAACTGTGCAATATGTGGAAACGCATGGAACAGGTACCCGTCTGGGTGATCCTGTTGAAGTACAGGCTTTACAGGCTGTATATGGAGATGCCAGTACAAAAGACAAGCCATTATTGATAGGGGCTGTTAAATCAAATATCGGGCATCTGGAAGCAGCGGGAGGTGTAGCCGGGTTTATCAAAACGGTGCTTTGCTTACAACATGGAGAAATACCGGCCAGTCTGCATTATGAGGTTCCCAATAAATTTATACCCTGGAATGAAATGGCCGTTAAAGTAGTCGACAAACTGGTGGATTGGCCCGCTGCTGTAATAAGAAGAGCTGCCGTGAGTGCATTTGGATTGAGCGGGACCAACGTACACGTTATCGTGGAGCAGGCACCCGATGTAAGCAGTGGTGCGGAGGCCCAGCAACGACAGGTCGTGTATCCTTCTTATCCTTTGCTCTTATCTGCTAAAACACCCGCAGCACTGAAAGCATTGGCACAGCAGTATATTCACTTTTGTAATAATAACTCCGCTGATTGGCGGGATATAGCTTATAGTACAGCAATAACCCGTGATGTATTCCAGCACCGGCTAGCATTACAAACAACTTCCAAACAAGCAGCTGGAAAATACCTGCTTGATTATGTAAACGGTATAACAAATGAAATAAGGTCTGGGGTTGCCCAGGCGTCGAAAGGTAAACTGGTATGGCTGTTTACTGGGCAGGGAACCGAAAACTGGAATACGGGGAAAGAATTATATGAACATAATCCGGTGTTTAAAAATGTAATAGATCAATGTGATGCTTTTCTGAAAAACCGTTGGGATATTCAGTTGGTAAAAATATTTTATGAGACGGATGGCGCTGAAAGAGATAAAATTTTACAACAACCCATGTTCGCCCAGCCGGCCGTATTTGCTATTTCCTGTGGCCTGGCAGCTGTATTGAAATCCTGGGGCGTATCTCCATCTATAGTAGTAGGGCATGGTGTTGGGGAATATGCGGCTGCATGCATTGCCGGTGTGTTTAGTCTGGAAGATGGATTGACACTGATTGCTGCAAGGGCTCAATTAACGCAATCAATTAAAGAACGGGGAACAATGGCAATTGTTTTTGCAGATAGTGAATCAGTAGCATCACAAATAGCAGCATATGGTAAAGACCTGTCAATTGCCGCAATCAATGGTCCTGTGAACACCGTAATATCAGGAAAGGAAGACGCTGTAACCTTGGTGTTACAATCGCTAAAGCAGCAAGGTATCAGAAGCAGGAAACTTCCGGTGTCGCATACCTCCCACTCCGCTTTTATGGAGCCCATGTTGGATGAATTCAGGGAAGTTGCCGCCGGGGTTAAGTTTCATCAACCTGTAATTAATCTGATCTCAAGTGTCACCGGTATGCTGGCCACCCCAACTATAGCCAGTCCGGATTATTGGTGTGAACATATTACGGCTCCTGTACAGTTTTATAAAAGCCTCACTACTATAACAGAGCAGGGCGGAGATATGCTGATGGAATTAGGGCCGCATCCTGCACTCCTGCCTTTGGCACAGATGACGCTGGAGTATCCGGAAGATAGCCTATTAACCAGTTTAGAACATGGTGTATCATCCTGGAGTATTATGTTACAAAACTTAATGGCCTTACATGTAAAAGGTATCTCTGTGAATTGGGAGGAGTTTTATGCGGAATGTCTATGCCAGAAAGTAACATTACCTGTATATCCATTTCAACGCCAGCGATATTGGATACAACAGGTAGAAAATACACCGGTAGCAATGACATCTCCTGTAAAAATTAAGGAGATAACGGATACCAGGGATCAGACTGCAGACAGTCATATGGATACCTTAGCGTATCTCCGCGGGACATTGGGTGAACTCTTGAAAATTCCTGCTGCAGAGATTGACATACATAGAGAAATACTATTGCTGGGCGCCAATTCTCTTACTTTGATCCGTATGGTAAAAAGCATAGAGAAAAAGTATGAGGTGAAATTCACCATCCCCCAACTATTCGAAGCACTGACTACGCTTGATCAACTGGCAACATATATTGAAGCGCATAAAACAGTTCAGACGGCTCCTGAAAAAACTGATCCGATACCGGCAACAAGTGATGTCATACAAGCTCCGGCCGCGGCCTCAGATCTGAATAGCGTAGTTACTGCAGTGTCAGCAGTAATACAGGAGCAAATGGAAAATATGCGGCAGCAGATTCTGGTCAGTATGGCGCAGCAATTCAAACTGCTGGCCCTACAACTTGATAGTGTAAGGAGCGTACCTGGTGCAATTGAAACAGTTGCATCCGGCGAGATGAAAAACATTCCGGAGAATGGCCATCACCCAATGGAAGAGAGAAATCCCAAAGGCGAAAGTTTCTCATCAGAAAGCAGCTTATCTGCTATCACCAGGCAGCAGTCAAGGCCCTTACATATCCCATTATCCTTTGAGCAGGAAAGTTTGTGGTTTATTGATCAGCTAGAAGGATCAGTTGCCTATCATGAATACCTCGTTTACAGGGTAGAAGGGGCGATTCAGGTACCGGCTTTAAGATATGCATTGCGGCAGATTGTTAATCGGCACGAGGTGTTGAGAACAGTATTCACACTTGAGGATGAAACGCTGTTTCAGAAGGTATTGGCAGCCGACCAATGGGAATTGGAAATAAATGATCGTACTGTTTATGAGGCGCATTCCCAAACATTGGAAACGTATCTCATCCAATTAGTAAGTGCCCCTTTTGATCTGTCAAAAGATTATATGCTGCGTGCACAGCTGATTCACCTTTCTGAGGTGGAGCATATATTGGTATTAACGACACATCACATTGCTTCTGATGGTTGGTCTATTGATATTCTTTACCGCGAGCTGGTTGAGTTTTATACCGCGTACATGGAATCGCGCACTCCTCAATTACCTTCTCTAAATATGCAGTATGCAGATTATGCGATATGGCAACGGGAGTCCCTATCAGAAGAAGTATTGAATAATAAACTGGTTTATTGGAAAAATAAGCTGGAAGGGGTTATTCCGCTAAACCTGCTTACTGATCATCCACGGCCAGCTGTTCCGGGCATTCAGGGAGCAGCTTTTACTTACAATATTGACTTCGAACTGACAGACGGTTTGCGAAATCTGGGCAAACAGCACGGGTCAACCTTATACATGACCCTTCTGTCTGTATTTAATGTGTTGCTGTACCGCTATAGTGGTCAGGGAGATATTTGTATTGGTACTTCAGTTGTAACAAGAATGAAAGAGGGCGTAGAAGAACTTATCGGTTATTTCGTAAACACGCTGGCTATACGGAATGAACTGAAGAGTGATATTTTGTTTACGCAGTTGCTGAAGCAGGTAAGACAAACAACATTGGATGCATTTGAGCATCATGATGTACCTTTTGCAAAGGTAGTAGATCAGATAACAACAAAAAGAGACCTGGGTCGGAATCCTTTATTTCAGGTTAGGTTTGAGTTGCATGAACAGCCGGATATCTCTGTATTGGATTTGGGAGGGGCACGGTTGTCCGGAGAAATGCTGAATTATACCGCTGCCAAATTTGATTTGATGTTCTCGCTTTATGAGACTAAAGAAGGGTTATACGGAAGAGTGGAGTACGATAAGGACTTATTTGATGAAGATACTATTGTGCAATTAAGCCAACATTTTAAGCAGTTATTGTATGCTGTTGTAAAATCACCTGAAGAACAGATTGGTCGGTTATCCATGTTGAGTCCGCAGGAGCAGGAGCAGTTATTGATATCTTTCAATGACGTCTCAGGAGAGCTTCCTGCAAACAGAACGATGATGGACTTATTTATGGCGCAGGTATATCACACACCGGATGCCATTGCAGTGATGTTTGAAGATCAGCAGCTCACATATAGTGAGCTTGCTGCATCCGCAGATCAATTAGCACACTACTTACGGGCTAAAGGGGTCAGAGAGGAAACAATAGTGCCTATCTGTATAGAAAGGTCCCTGAATATGATCATCGGGATACTGGGGATTTTAAAAGCTGGTGCAGCTTATGTGCCTATCGACACCGAATATCCGATAGATCGGATCAGACATATCCTGGAAGATACAGGTGCGAATATAATAGTAGCCGATACTGCTACAAAGAGTCTTTTTGCATTCATAGAAGAGACCAGCAATATTATTGTCCTGGATGCCGATAAACATATCTTCAGCAAGCATCCAGCTATTACACCTGAGGTGTTCGTTACACCTTCCCACCTGGCATATGTGATTTATACTTCCGGTTCTACGGGTCAACCTAAGGGTGTAATGGTGGAACATGGTGGCATGTTGAATCATTTGTATTCAAAGATAACCACCTTAAATGTCACATCAGATACTACAATAGCATTTACAGCGGCATATACTTTTGATATTTCAGTATGGCAGATGTTTGCTTCCTTGATAAAGGGAGGTAAGACGATCATCTATCATGAATCTCTGATTTTGCAACCGGCGTTATTTCTGGATGCGCTGATTCTTGATCGAATTACTATTCTGGAACTGGTTCCTTCTTATTTGGCTGTTCTGCTGCGGGAAAAAAAGTTGACGTTGCTGAAAGACCTGTGTTTCCTGATTGTTACCGGTGAAGCAGTCAGTCATCATTTGCTGGAGTTGTGGTTTAAATGTCATACTGAAAGAGTGATTCCGGTAGCGAATGCATATGGGCCAACAGAAGCTTCAGATAACATCTGTCATTATGCCATGTATGAATTACCTGAACAGGTGAATATACCCTTAGGCCGGCCCATTCAAAATATGAAAATATACATATTGGATGACTCGCTGCAATTATGTCCTGTAGGGGTGGCCGGGGAAATTTGCGTAACAGGTATTGGGGTGTCTCGTGGTTATCTGAATCGTCCGTCACTCACAGCGGAAAGGTTTATCAAGGACCCATTTTATCCGGAATCGACTATGCGGATGTACCGTACCGGTGATCGGGGAAGGTGGTCGTCGGAAGGCATTATCGAATATCTTGGTCGTGTTGATAATCAGGTAAAGATACGTGGTTATCGAATAGAACCCGGCGAGATAGAAAGTGCGCTGCAGGCATCAGGTATGGTTAACGAGGCAGTAGTGATAGCCCGGCAGGATCATCTGACAAATAACAACAATAATAGTAATCTGATTGCCTATGTAGTACCACAGGAGAACTTTGACAAGGCAGCTGTCCTTTCCTATCTGAAGATGCGGTTGCCGGGATACATGATCCCTACTTTACTTATCGAAATAGATAAATTACCATTAACCGCTAATGGAAAGATTGATAAAAAGGCATTGCCGGACCCTGGCGAGATGGCATCTGTAGGAAACAGGCATGTTCCTCCGGGAAATGAGCTGGAATCTCTTCTGGTTGGTGCCTGGGAGCAGATATTGGGCATATCCGGCGTTGGTATTTACGATAATTTTTTTGAGTCGGGAGGGCATTCTTTGCTGGGTAGCTTGCTGATATCCGTTTTGCGCCGGCAGCTGAAAGTAGAGCTGACCGTTAAAACACTGTTTCATTTTCCTACTGTTGCAAAAATGGCAACATATATTGAATCACAAACGAAGGAATTACTGTTGCCGGTTAAACACCGCCGCATTGTCATATAGTCAGGAACGTCTGTGGTTCATTGATCAGTTGGATGATAGTATTCATTATCACACAATTAAGTTGGAAGGAAAAAGTAAACAGGACTGCACTATAATAGACGTAGACTATTTATAGTCTACGGTGACCGATGGCTCACGGATGCGATAAAAATTGTATTACAGAGTGAAGTGATAGGGGGCTGCACTGCACATTTTATGCAGAGGCTTCAGTTAACTTAGCTGTTCACCCTAAACTTCACACATGAAAAAGAAACAAGTTCACCTGAAGAAAAAATTGATTTTGGAAAAGATGGTGATTGCATCCCTTGTGCGGCAGCCGGAACAAGTTGTTGGAGGTGCAGCCTTTATCTCGCAGGCTAATACCGTATGCAACACGATCAACTATACAGTCTGCAATACTGTATGTGAAAATCATGCCTGCGCATAGTTCAACCTGATTGGGGCTGACCAAAAAGCAAAACGCTTTGAGGTCAGCCTTCTTTTTTAGGTGATAAATTTTCATTTTAGGGGATCGGCAATTGGCACCAGGTAAGTACTGCACTTCTTTGTAAAACCTGTTAGTTTAAATTTTCTCCAGGTATGCCTGTGTGATGCAGGCGGGACGCCAATCATTTGTGAATGTTTTTTTAGTCTCAGGGATAATGAGAAGAAGTGATAAAAAGCGGGGTTTATCGACACTCATGGAAATAAATAAAAAAGGGTCGTAAATCTTTGATTTACGACCCTTTAGCGTACCCAGAACTGGATTCTTTATGTTCTGTTTTTTAATATTTTATGAGCAAAGTGTGTCAAGGAAGTGTTGTGATATGAAAGATACGCTCTTTCTCCGGCCCTTGCTTCAACTGATAATTTCTCAAATACCGTTGTCACTTTCTCCGCAATACTCAGGAAAACTGCAGCTGCGAACGAAGCGCTTCCCTGACTTCCGTTACTGAAATACGATCCATACAGGCTTTGTCATAAGGACACTTTGCAGCAAATATAAGATCCAGACAAGGTGAACAGCGCATGGGCTTATAGATATTGATATTGTTGGGATGGCCCCAGATATCAGGTTGCGCAGGACCAAATATCACAACACCCGGAATGTCAAAAGCGTTGGTAGCATGTGAAAAAGAAGAATTCACCCCCACAAAGCTGCTGGCATATTTAATGAGCGCCAGCGTTTCCCGGAAGGAAAGCAGCCCCCGTAGGTCTACCGCCTTTTCTACTTTCTCTTCCTTCATCACGCCCAGCTGCAGGAAAGTACAATCCGGCATCGAGGTGATCAGCTCATCCCAGTTACTGTGCTTCCACTCCTGATTCTTCGACGTTTTGGAAGTAATATGCAACAACACGGGATTTTTATATTTTGACAACAGTTGTCTGGCTTTCTCTTCCTCCTGCTGTGTCAGGAACACCTGTACCTTATCATCCTGCAGTTCTACGTCATACAAGCCGGCAATGAGCATTTTGGCGTTCTCATTGTAAAACACGGTAGGGATCAACCCACCATAAAAATCCTTATAAAACTTTCCCCATTTCATGCTTACACGGATATAGGAAATCGGGTTGCTCCAGAAGGAGGTAGTATACACTTTGTCTACATGCGGATTGTTTTCGAATATGGACTTCTGGCGCTCATTAAAGCAGAAGAGCATGATTTTACTATTGGGATAGGTCTGCTTAATGGCTTTCATGGTAGGCGTGAGCAGCAGCACATCCCCCAGCCCGCCTTTTACAACGATTCTGAAAATTTTCTTTTCCACACGAAATATTTTATGATGATTATTTTTCTTCGAGCAACCATTTCATTTGTTCAATAGCAAACTGCCATACGCATTTTTCTTTATGCAGAAACAACAATAGGCTCTTGTTCCTTTTTTCATAATGCTGCGTCAGCTCTTCACTAATGCAGGCTTCTACGTGCAACAGGCGATCACTGAATTCCGCGATTCTGGCTATAACTTCTGATTCTTTTCTCATAACAGAACAAATATTTAAAAGAGTAATCCCCAGGAAAAAAAGCAGGCATTGACTGCCAGCAACGCCAGTACTGCCACCCAGGAAAAGGCAGTGCCCTTGAAACCGGATTTCCCGTTAAACCGGATGAGTAATAGGATGGCCAGCAATGCTAACACCAGTAACAGGTACAACAACACAAACAGGTAGGAGAATTTCACCGGCAGCCCAACAGACAGAATATACGCATTAGTGGCAGCCGTGGCATTAATCGCATAGACGAAAGCAGCGCCCGTCAGGATCGTAAGCAATGCCGCCAGCATGATCACCCAGTGTATATATTGTTTATTGCGCCGTATCAGCTGAATAAGCAGATACAATACCAACACCCCCAGCGCCAGGGTAACAGGCCAGATCAAAGATAACTTCGGATTGTTCAGGATACCGGCCACCCTGGAAATGCCGCCATTGGCATGCACACCAGTGATAAACCGTACCTTTTCCGCTTGCAGGTCCTGCCGGTCTGTTGCACTGAGCCCACCATTAAAAAAGTGATGGATAATGGCCGTGCCCCGCGGCGTATAGCCGGGTACGTGCCCTTGTCCGGGAAATGACAACACCTCACTGCCGGGAATCATCGCCTGCAGTTGTTGGGTAACAGCCGGCGGCGTTACCGGATCGAATTCGCCGGAAATAATCAACGCCGGAATGTTCAGAGGGGCTGCCGGCAATACCGCCGTAGTATCCTTCACCAGACTGTTGCTGCTGCGCCACTGGTTGCAGATAGTATAATCTCCTTTGTAGAAAGGCAATCCTCCTGCTGTCAGCGCCTGATGTTTCGCGGCATCCTGTACAAAAGTATCGATGGAGTTCAGCGGTAATGTTTCATGACAAAGCACACAGTAGTAGGTACCATAGTCCAGCGAAAGCCTGCTGCGCAAAGCAAAGAACAGGGAGGTTATCATCGCTTCATTACGCTGATTGAATTCCTTTATGATGAGCGGCATCACTTCAAAAAAGCGGGGATCATACAACCCTTGTTGCACCGCAATCATAAAGTCCTGCGCATTGAGGGTAAACTTACCGGTACTCACCAGGCTTTTCGGTACATTGATCGTTATCGGATTTTTCTCCAGGTCAAGTACTGTCTGATGATACAAAGCCTTCAGATCGCCATATTCGCTGCTGCAGGATTTATCCTGCCGGCATTTTTCAAACAGCACTTCCAGCGACCGTACATAGTTACTGGTGTTGTGATCATACAGACCGGCTGCAGGCAGCACCGGCGAATCAAATACCACCCGGGTTACTTCCTGCGGAAAATTCCGGGCATAGGCCAGCGCCATCCGGGTACCATAGGATACACTGTACACCATCCAGTTATTGTATCCCAATGCCTGACGGAGCGCATGAAGGTCGTAGGACACGCTTTCACTGTTGTACGCACTTATATCAATATTCCTTTTCAGCAATTCGTCCCGGCAGGCAACAGCTGCTTTTACCCGGGAAGCAATCTCCTGGTCATCATTATCATTTTCAGCCATCACCCCCATAAACTGCCGTCCCAGATCAGGGCACAGCTGTGGAGTTGACAACCCAGCTCCCCTTGTGTCCACCAGGATAATATCCCGCTCCTCCAGGATAGGATTGTTCAGCCATTTGCGGATACCTCTGACAGCATTTCCGCCCGGGCCGCCTCCCAGAAAAACCACCCCTTCCCGGGATTGTTTATTGTGACTTTTGATAACAGCAACTGCCAGTTGTACTGTATTGCCATTGTCCTTTTGCCAGTTTTCCGGTACTGTCAGATAGCCCCATTCCACAGCGGGGTGCGTTACTTTCAGACCAGGGAAACCGGCCACTTTTTTGTAAACGGGCGAGGCAGGTGAACCCTGCTGCGCAGATGTTTCCAGCAATAATGAGATGCAGGCAAACAGCCAGATGAAGATTTTGGAGCCGTACGCTTTCATAAATGTAGGTTGTGTATAAGTGAGAGTTCTATTAAAATTCAAATTCGATTTCAAAGCTGTTTTGGCGCAATGTCTTTTCCATATCCAAGGCTATGTCCAGACTACCAATCGCCGTTTTAGGCTGATGAGCCATTTCCTCCAGCAGTTTTTTAAAGCGGGCTGTCAGCAGCAGCATCTGCCCTTCTTCGTACAAACCGCTGTCATATTCCGTCTCTACTACCAGCTGTGTTCCTTCTTCATAAAAGTTAAATGTCAACGGAATACGGATGCCGCCCTGTGTGAGCCGCTGCCGGGTCAATGTCAGGTCGGATGTTACGGTGAGGGCATCCAGACTGAAAGCCGGATGCTGCCAGGTCACCATCACATCAAACAACATTGTATCTGCTTTCTCTCTTCCGTTCATGATCGCTTCCAGGGGAAATGCCTGGTGCCCGATCCCTTGCAGGAACTGATCCCGGATATGTTCACAGACCATTTCAAAAGTATCCGTTGCAGTCAGCTGCCCCCTAACCAATACCGTATTCACTAACATCCCCAACAGCTCCTGCAGCTGCGGATGTTCCCTGCCGGCAACCGGAATACCGGTACAGTAGTCATACTGCTGCCCTACCCGGGCAATCAGGGTATGTACGGCTGCCAGCAACACGATGAACACCGACATTTCCCTGTCGGCAGCCAGTGTATACAACGCATCGCGTACCGGCGGTTTCAGGCAGGTATAGATCCGGCGACCATAGAAAGAGGGTTCACTGCCCGCACGTTTAAATGCCGGCAAAGGGGTAAAATCCTTCAATACTTCCTGCCAATAGGCGGCATGCAGGACGGCTGCGGGCGCCTGCAGCTGGTGGTTGCTCCAGGCGGCATAGTCCCGGTATTGCAACGACAACGGCGCCAGGGAATGTATATCCGGTAGCTGGCGGTAGGCTGCCAGCGCTTCCCGGACCAATATCTCCAGAGACCAGCCATCCAGTATCAGGTGATGGGTAACAAAAACAAACAGCTGCCGGCCATCTCCTACCCGGACCCGAAATGCTTTCAAGAGCAACTCCGTTTCAAGATCAAAAGGAGTGGCCGTGATGTCCTGCAGAAATGTATCCAGCTCTTCTGGCAAGGCAATTTCCACTTCCTGTATGGCAAAACGAAACGCATCGCCGGTATGCAGCTGCAGCCGGGGAATACCGGCTACTTCTATAAAGCAGGTACGCAAAATCTCATGCCTCCGGATAAGCAGCTGTATGGCCTGTTCCATTGCAGCCACACGGAAATCACCGGTAATGCTGAAGATGGCGTGCATGTTATAGGCGGCTGAGATAACCGGCCGCTGACATGCCAGCCACATCATTCGCTGTACAGGCGCGGCATCGTCCTGTACCTGCGGCGCCGTCCGGAGAATCTCCTCCTGCGGCACATAACGTTGTGCAGTCAATAATGCCGCCTGCCCGGCAATGGTCGGCTGTTCAAAGATGTCTTTCAATCCCAGTGAAACGCCAAACTGTTCGCTGATACTGGTCGCCAGTTCCACCGCCTTGATGGAATGACCTCCCAGCCTGAAAAAGTTGGCATATCTATCGTCAACGGATATACTGAGTATTTTTTCCCAGAGGGCTGCCAATAATCTTTCAAGGGGCTTTTGCGGTGGCACGGCAGCTACCGTCGGTTGTACAGTGGCAATATCCCAGGCAGCCAGACTGCGCCGGTCTATCTTTTGATTGGGCGTCAGCGGAAAAGCGGCCAGCGGCACAATGAGTTGTGGCACCATATAGTCAGGCAACCGAGCCTGCAAGGCAGTAATAACGGTTTCCGGAACGAAGTCCGGGTTATCTGTTTTTACAAATCCGATCAGGAAGGCATCCTGACCTTCTCTTTTGCGGGCAACCACTACTGCTTCGTTCATGCCTGGCAGACGGGTAATGCATTGCTCTATTTCTTCCAGCTCAATACGATATCCCCTTACCTTCACCTGCGTATCACTGCGACCGCCAAAGAGGATTTCACCTGCCGCCGTCCAGCGGCCAATATCACCGGTATGGTATATCCGCTGATGATTATCGAATGGGTTGATGATAAACTTTTGCCTGGTCAGTGGTTCATTATGGTAATATCCCTGGGCTACGCCCGCCCCGCCGATATAGATATCGCCGCTAATGCCTACCGGCAATGGCTGCAGGTGTTCATCCAGGATATAGATAACGGTATTGTGGATAGGCTGCCCTACATTGCTGCTGTCTTCCGGTCGCCGGATTTGTTTTACGGCCGACCAAACGGTCGTTTCGGTAGGGCCATACATGTTCCATACCGCTACGGCCTGCTGCAGCAGCTTAGCGGTCAGCGTTGTGCTCAACAAGTCGCCGCCGCACAGGATCACCAGGCCTGCTGCCCCCTCCCAGCCTGCGTTAAACAGCAGCTGGTAAAAACCGGGCGTAGCCTGCAGGATCGTAGGCTGCACCTGTTGCAGTTTTACAATGGTCTTCCAGGGATCCGCCAGGGTATGTTTATCTGCTACATACACCGTTGCACCGGTAATCAGCGGTAGGAAAAACTCCAGCATGGAGATGTCGAAAGAGGGCGAAGTAACGCTGAAAAGCAGGTCCTGTTCCTGTAACCCAGGGCACTCCCGCATGCTGACCAGGAAGTTGGCCAGCGAACGATGGCTGATGGCCACCCCTTTGGGGTTACCCGTTGAGCCGGAGGTATAGATGATATAGGCTGTATCTTCCGGCGCTGGCAGGGGTAAAACAATATCCCTGCTAGCTTCGGCAGTCTGCGCCATCAGATCCTCATAAGTCAGCAGGCGCATACCTTCCTTCTGCCAGCTGCTATACACAGCATCCGCTATCAGGATATCGGCATGGCTGTTATCCAGAATATATTGCAGCCTTGCTGCCGGAAAGGAAGGGTCCAGCGGAATGAAGGGGCGGCCGGCTTTCAGGATGCCCAGCAGTAATACCGGCAGCCGGGCCGTACGTTCCATCATCACGGCAATGGGCTTGCCGGCTGTGGCACCCGGCAGCGCGGCCAGGGCATGCGCCATTTGTGTAACCATTGCCGTTAGCGATGTATAACTGTAGCTGCATACGTCGTCCCATATGGCTGTTTTCTCCGGTATACGCTCCGCCTGACGGGCGATCAGTGATAACAGCAACGTTGCCGCCACATCGGGTGCAGGTGCCGGATTGAATGCCTTTAACAGCATATTGGTTTCTTCAGGCCTCAAAAAAGAAAGCGTTTTCAACGGAAGAGGCGCTGCCTCCAGTACCGTTTCCAGCAACGTATGAAAGTGCCCGGTAAACCGTTGCATACCCACTACATCAAAATAATGCAGGTTATAGTCGAAGTCTATTTTTACATCTTCGTCCTGACTGAACTCCCTGACATATACTGCTAATGCTGCCTGCTCGGCACTATGCGTCAATGGAATTACCCGGGTAACCGTATCCCTGAAAGCTTCTGCATAGTGGTGTTTTTCATACGACACGGATATATTGTACAGCCGGTGTTTCTCCTGTATCATCCCCACTTCCTGCAACAGCCTGCCTAACGGAAAACGCTGATGCCGGTAATCCTGTCGCAGCTGCCGGCGGATACGCTGTACTAACGCTGCAAAGTTTTCTTCCGGATCCAGGGAGATACGAAGGGGCGATATACCCATGAAGAGACCTACCGTTTTTTTATGTACTGCCTTGTCGCGGTTCAGTACCGGCAGTCCGATGACCAGGTCGAGACTATGATAACAGCGGCTCAGGTATACAGACAGTACACCCAGCAGTATATGAAAAGCAGATACCTGATAGCTGGCAGCCAGCTCGTTCAGCCGGTTATAAACGGCTCTTTTCACTGTCAGCTCCTCCCGGCCGCTAACAGCGGTAAAAGGAGTATTATCCAGGCAGGGAATCACCGGATCAGGCACCGTTCGAAACTGTTCCTGCCAATATGCCCGGTCTGCTGTAAAGGCTGTACTGCTATGATAAGCTTTGTCTTCCGCTACATAGTCCTCATAGTAAAACGGATAGGAGGCCGTGATGGCGCCTGTTGTCACAATATCATTGTAATTGCTAACGAGGCGTTGGAACATCAAAGAGGTACCCCAGCCATCTGTGATGATATGATGATAGACTGAAAACAGGAAATGAAAATCGGCAGCCACGCGGATCAAACAGAAATAATGCAGGTGTTCCGCAGTCTCCAGGTCAAACGGCTTGACAAATGCAGCTTGCATAAAGTTGTGTGCAGCCGCTTCCGGCGCTGGTTCTGCAGACAGATCCAGCCACTCCAGCGGAGTACGCCACGCATCCGCTATCCGGAACTGCGGAGCCTTGCCACTGGTCACGACAGCCCCTCTGAAACTATCATGCTGATTGATCAGTGCCACATATGCCTGCTGCAGGGCCGGCAGCTGCAAAGGTCCCCGGATCTCAATCCTGGCACCGATGTTATGTATGGGCGCGCCGGGGTGCAACAGGCTCTCGTAGTAGATATCCTGTTGCTGTGAGGTGAGCGGTATCAGTTTCATAAATTGCTATTGCATTATAGTTCCCACAGGGAGGCGGCTTCTATTTCCTTTTCCCTGGGTCGGATATCTTTTACAATGGTGCCATAATCGAATTTCAGTATCCGGTCGGCATGTTTAAAGTAGGCGTCATCGTGGGTAACGGCGATGATCGTTTTGCCGGCAGCTTTTAACATGGGTAACATCTCTTCATAGAAATACCGGCGGAAATAAGGGTCCTGATCTGCCGCCCATTCATCCAATACCATAAAGGGCTTTTCATCCAGCAGGGCAAATACCATGGCCATACGTTTGCTTTGCCCCTTGGAAAACTTCCGGCGGGCCGATGCGTCATCATCATCGGCTACCACCTTATCCAGCTTCATTAGTTTCAGCAGGTGTTCATATGCTTTATTGCCACTAAGGGAATAACTATCATAGTTGCGGGAGAAAAGATGATTATCCGTAAAAATGGCGGATATCTGGTCTTTATAGCGCGCATCATTATTACATATTTTTTTCCCATTCAGGTAGATGTTGCCGGCAGAAGGCTGATATAACCCTGTAAGGCAATTGATAAAGGTGCTTTTACCACTACCATTACCACCAATCACAAAAATGGTTTCCCCTTTACGGATGGTAAAGTCCAATGGGCCCAGCACAAAAGACGCCTCTGTTTGTTCATCCACATGCTGATAGCTGACACCTTCAAAACGCAGCGTTTCCATGATTTCCAATGGCTCCTTTATACCGTCGTTGTCAGCGGCCAGCTGTATGACTTCCAGCTCCTCCATGAAAGCGGTAATGCGTTTATTGGCCACCCTTACCTTGACAAAAAAGTTCTGTGTATTCAGTAGGTTGCTCAGCGGTCCCAGTATAAACAGTAAAATGACAACAAAAGAGATCACCTCGGTTGGCTCCAGCAGCTTAAACAGCGGCAGTACAAATAGTATAACGCCTATCAGCAGATAAAGACCATACTGATTGAAAAGGTTCATCACGGAATAGCGGTTACCAACTGTGGTTTCCACATCCCGTACATGCGCCCGGTTTTCTCCCAGAAAATCGTTGAACAGGTTGTCTGATTTCACACTGCTCATCTTCAGTTCCTTAAAACCACGGATCATGTCATCCACCACCTTAAAATATACATCATTGAGTGAACGGAGTAACATCACTTTACTGAAAATACTTTTCCGCGCCAGCTTGTATATGAGCCCGATCAGGCCGATGAGTGCCACTACAATCAATGCGGAATACGCAGACAATACAAAGTAATAGACAATGCCGATGAACAACGACAAAGTGGAACTGATCGTGGTGGTGATCACGTTTGGAAAAAAAACAAACAGCCGCACATCTTCCACAATACTGTAAATACGTTCAGGCCCTATTTTCTCCAGCTGCTGCAGACTGGTACGTTGCAGACAGTGGAAGATCTTCATTTCATTCCTGTAAATCGAATGGAAGGTAAAGGCAATAATTTTCCGCTGCAGAAAAACATTCAGGCCGAATGACAACACCACCAGCAAAAAAAATACTGGCGCCTGATAGGCGGCGAACAATACATTGCGCCCCGCCACGATGCTGTTTATAATATACAGTATCCCGAATGTAAAGCAGGTATTGGGAATAGCGACCACGCATAGGAACACAAGATTCCTCCAGGTAATTTTAAACATACACACTTATAGTTAGCAGCGGGAAGCCGGGTTTGCAATAAAAGTTGGTTTGAGTAGAAAGGCATGCTGCCTGTCTACTCAACGACGGTTTGTTTCTTTTTCCCGCCGTTCGTTCTGACTGGCTTTATTAAATCGGTAAGCAATGCTTAAACGGTACCGGGCTGCATTGCTGTTCATATGCTGCCGGAAAATATAGTTTTGGGTTTTCGTTTCCTTCCTGATGATACGGGTATCAAACACGTTGCTGACATCAAATACAATCGTCATTTTGTCTTTCAGGAGGTTTTTGCCCAATCCCAGATCTACATAGTTGTAAGACTCCGTTCTTGTCTGCGCATTGTTCTGCTCACCGATCAGGTTAAAGCGGCCCTGCAGGTTAAACTTATAGGGCAGCTTCCAGCGTCCGTTTAACCGGATGCTCCAGGAAAAATCGGAATGATCAAAATCCCGCCCTTGGTATACACCTGCCTGGTCGAATCCATATACATTAAACTCTCCACCGAAGTTCAGGGTCTTAACAGGATCATAGGTCACCGATATGGTAGTACCATAACGGTTCTCTCCTTTCAGGTTAATGGGAATGGTCATAAACATGTTCTGGTCCTGGTCCAGGTAGGTATAAAACAATATAAAATCCTTTGTATGCTGATAATACAAGGAAGGGTTCAGCGATACCTTGCGCCAGCGATGCAGCAGGTCCAGGTTAAATGCGTCCGTATAGGCCGGGTTCAGCTCCGGATTGCCGAGGTATTGTGAGTTATAGTTGGTCAGCTCATTAAATGGATAGATAAATTCCAGGGAGGGGCGGCTGATCCTTTTGCTGTAGTTCAGCTGGAGTGTGGTACCGGTTTTAAAATGATAAGACAGGTTGGCCGTCGGGAACAAACGATTATATTCTTTCCGATTGCTGAACTCTCCTTTTCTGTCATCTATCTTCACCAGCGTGTATTCATCCCGCAGTCCCAGTTGATAGGAAAACTGCTGAATCTTGCTTTGAAACTGCACGTAAGCGGCCCCTATCTGTTCTTTGTAATCCAACACGTTGTTAAGGCCATTGTAGATGCTCCACTCCGACCCTTGTAATTGCTCTGCCTTATAGTCACTCGTTACCAGGCGGTTTTCCAGCTGTATACCGGCTTCCATGGAAGATTGTTTACTCAGCGGACTTACGTAATCCGATTTCAGAAGGAAGTCTTTGCTGGCGCCAATGGAACTGGTACGTATAGCCGGTAACGTTACCGTATCCGGATATATTTTCTGGGTTTGAAGATCCCATCGTTTGTCACTGTTCCAGAAGTCATACTGCATATCTACGGTCAGCTTGCGGCCTTCCTTGTTGAAGGTTCTGGTATAGTTAAACTCCAGCTGGCTATAATTACGCCATTCTTTGGAATCTCCCCGCCGGAAAATGCTACTGTCTTTCATACCGGGCGCCCCATAATTGTAATTCAGTTTATCTTCATCCGAATCGGTGGTACCATTCCGGAAAAAAGCCGCTGTAATGGAGTTTTTGCTGTCGATAAAATAGTCCGCTCCTACATACAGTAACTTGCCGTCATCATGTCTTTTTTCATTTTGTGAGAAGTGCATGATACGTTTACTGTTGTTGGCAGGGTTAGTAATCTCCTGATCAGAGCCGTACTCTCCGATGTAATTGGTGTAACGGTAGCCCAGGGTAGAAAACAGGTTGAATTTACCGGCCTTGTAGTTAAGACTGACGTTGGCCCGGTAGTCGGCTGGGATACCGCCTGTCAGCCTGGCTTGTCCATTCAATCCGTTCTTTTTGTTCTTTTTCAGGATGATATTGATAATACCAGCCGACCCGTCTGCTTCATATCTGGCAGACGGGCTGGTGATCACTTCCACTTTATCGATGTTATCAGCAGGGATTTGATCCAGGGCATTCCCCAGGGTAAGGCCGGAAGTTTTGCCATTGATCAGTACATTTACCTGACTGTTCCCCCGCAGGCTCACCTTACCTTTGGCGTCCACTGTAACGGAGGGAATGTTATCAAGTATATCTTTGGCAGATCCGCTTTGCGACAGCAGATCCTTTCCCATTGTATAAATTTTCCTATCCAGTTTTATCGCGACATCATAGGCTTGCCCTTCTACCACCTGTTCCTTCAATGTAGTGGCATTTGCCGCCAGTTGGAGTATCCCGGCCTGCAGATGTGGCTTTTCCGTCGTAATGGTAATCCGTTTTGAAAAGTGGCTATAGCCGATATATTGTACTTCCAGGGTGAAGTTGCCTGCCGGCACCTCCGTTATCTCGAAGGTGCCTTTTTCAGTGGTCATGGCGCCTGCCACTACTTTCGCACTGTCATTCTTCACCACCACGGTGGCAAAGGGTATACTCTTGCCGGAGCTGCTATCTGCTATTCTGCCTGTTACAATGCCGGGATAGGTGGAAGCTTTTGCGGGCTGTACTTGTCTTGCCTGAACGCCAACACTCAGTAGCAATAAAAAAAATAGGATTCTCTTCATTTATTAACCTTTAGAATAAGTATAAATTATCAGGCAGTTACAGCCGTTGCACTGTATTCGATTATTTTTTCTCCAAAAAGCCGTTCAGGGTCCATACCTCTTTCCCTGCAATATTCCAGCAACCGGTTTGATTCCACGATCGGTTTCGACTCATCGGTATATTTGATGGAGCTGATGTATTTCAGCCAGGGTTCCATACCCATCGCATATACAAACACGTTTTTCGGATTAAACACATCAATGATCGCCCTGGACTGCTCAAAGTTGCAACCGGCCAGGCGGCGGGATTCGTCTTTGTCACGCGCCAGCGGCTCCGGCATCAGCGGTCCGTACAACCAGGACAAAGGAGCGCCTTCACATTCCATACCGAGGAAGATCACATCAATGTCGCCGATGGCCTCGTGAATACGTTCATACAGACGGGGGGAAACATTACAGGAATCTGCCGCAAACAACATTTTCCAGCCATCCTTGAATTTCACGTGATGACAAAGCTTACTTCTCACATCCAGGTCACAATGCTCCCCGATAAAGGGTAATCCGGTAATGGAACAATCCTCAAATTCAATGGTTTCCATTTCTCCCAGCTCAATAATATTCTGGAAGCCCAGTTGCTGAAACATCAGTTTCAGGCTTGGATCCTGCAGGGACCCGCCATTGCATCGTGGAACGATAATATGCCTGATCTTGGAACGGATACGCAATAATGTTTCAAAGAGAATATGATCCTGGTGGTTATGAGTGATCAATACATAATCTATTTCTTCGGGGAGGTCATCAAACGAAAAACGGGATATGTCTGATTCATAGCCATAGCTCACAAGCGGGTCAACCAGAATAGAAGTGCTTTTGGTTTCAGTTAATATGCATGCGTGCCCAAAGTAGCGGGTCAATATGCCATCTCCTGTATACCTCACATATTTCCGGGGCGCTTCGGTAGTAAAAAAACTTTGAAACAAAGCTTCCTTACCAGGCTCAATATAAAACAAATTCATAATCTCTCCAAATAAGCGTGGGGTATGCGCCATGCTGAAGAGAATATCAATTTCCTCACTTTTGAGAGGCAGGTTCACCCGCAGGATATGGTCATCCGGCAACTTGGGCGTACTCAGTACAAAAGAACGGGAATCATCATCCTGCACAAGGAACAGGTTGAAACTCTGCAGGGATTCATTGTAATAGTTCGTCTGGTACAACAAAGGTTCAAAGAAGCGGAAGGAGGGTTGATTATTCACATCATACACCAGTTCCACCAATCCCTGCAATCGTTCCGGTATGCGCGGATATAAGCTGGTCAGGGAATATCCCTTCGCTTCTTTCTTCAGCAGTTCATGCAGGGCCAGAATATCGTCGCGCAATCCCAGTAAATCTGCACATTTACTTTCGGTATTGTTGATCAGCCCCTGGATCTCCTCCACCCTTTTTCCATCGTAGTCAATAAAGGGGCCTCCCAGCATCTTGGGGCTTTTCACGGCTGCAGCGTGGATCATAGGACTTTGTACATACGACTGCATGATTTTGAGATGTCTTTCCTTGATATTCATTGCTGCCGTTGCAGGTGAAATCAGGTGAGGCCAGGCATACCAGTTATCTACCAGCGGTTCAATGGCGAGGTTGGGCTTAATGTAAACGAGGTCGTTCTTATTGATTTCCATATTCCTTTGATTTATACGTTTTTATATCTTCAGATGCATGCATGATCGTTAGTTGTTCCTGCAGGATTTCCTCCAGGTGTTGGGCTGTGGTATCGGGATTCATCAACACTGACCGCAGCCACACATGTCTTTTGCCAGTTTCGTCGGGCATTTCGGTATAGGAAACAAAAGACTCCCTGCGGCGGAACTGCTCCTGTTGCAGATAAATATTCCTTTCATTCAGCAGGGTTCTTTCTGCGTCGTTCAGCCTGCCCGCCAACGCCTTTTCCCTCAGTGCGGCAGGTACATACCGGTAAAGCACAATATTCAGGTCCGGATGCCGATACAGCTGAAAATGGCTATTGGAGCGGATTTTCTCGCTGAACAATAGGGTCCGGGCATAATTACTATCCACCATAGCGGCATACCCCTCCTTACCGATTACCTGCAAGGCGCCGTGAAACAGCAGGGCAGAAAACGGCCGTGATCCTTCAATGGTATATTTCCCCAGGTCTACACTACCCTTCCGGGCCTGATAGTAGCTGTTGATCTCTATCTGTTTTGCCAGCCCCGGAGATTTAAACAAACACAGACTGGTACCCATCGGCAGGTATAGTTGTTTATGGCCGCAAAGGGTGATGGAGTCAGCATCGCTGATCCCTTTCAGTTTGGATGCATATTGGTCGGAAAACAGAAAGGCGCCCCCGAAAGCTGCATCCACATGAAAATGTACCTGGTGGCGCGCCGCTACTTCGGCCATCATCTCCAGCGGATCAATTCTTCCGGCCTCCGTAGTACCTGCCACGCCTACGAGGGCAATGACCAGTACACCCTCAGCCTGCAAATGCCTGATTTTGGCATCCAGTATCTGTGAGCCAGCTGCCCCGCTCAGTTCATCCGCATCCAGCGCAACAAAAGCCCGGGTACCTAACCCCAGCAGCCGCATAACCTTTTGCAGGGAATAATGACAATGAGCGGTACCCATCACCACTGCACGCGTGTAGCCGGTATCCTGCAGGCTTTTCATCAACCCCGCTTCATGAAATGTAGCGCCGGCATCCTGTAGTTTCCGCGAAAGCGCATAGCTAATAGCCGTCAGGTTGGAAAGCGTGCCACCGCTGGTAATATTCCCCAGAGAAGAAGACGGGTCCTGGATATACTGCCCGTAAAACGCTGCTGGCGCCTGGTAGAACAGGCGGTGAAAACTACCCAGTACCTGCCGTTCCAGCAAGGTCCCTGCACCGGATGTTTCCCATTTAACCAGGTTCTGGTTCTGTAGGGTGATCCATTGCTGCAACTCCTGAATAAAGGGAGGCACAGGCCCGGTCATATGACCGATGAATTTGGGTGACAACACATCTACCAGAGAAGGTAGCAGCGTTTGCTCCAGAAAATGACGATACTCCGCTATCGTCTTTTGTTGTAGTATAAAGGGCGTACAGAACGCCTCCGGGCCAAGAGGGGCCTGTGACAATGTTTGTTCCCTGCCGGAATCATCAGACAACGATTCACCGACGATCTTTTGTTGAAGAGCAGCGGGGACAATGTTATTTGCGTTTCTCAAGATGCTTGCGTTTTTTTGATATCGTAAATGGCCTGCACTAAGCCCGGCTTTATAATTATAGCAACACCCCTTCCCGGGTATTCATGGCTGCCGTCCATTCCCTCACATGGGCTTCGGGATTGAGGAGCTGCAGATCCGGCATTTCCTGCATAATGCGACGGGTAATTTCGCTGAACAATGCCGCTGTTGCCTCCATAGCTTTCCAGGCATCCACTATTTCATAGTGCCCGTAGATATGCGGCAGCTGCTCCACAATAAAAGGCTCTGCCCATTGCTCGAGGAAACGCGCATGGTGCCAGGTGTCGTAGTCCCGACCCTGCCTGATTTTCGTGTATATTTCAATCAGCACCAGCAGTGTTTTTTTCATCCCATGATCACAGGTAAGTTTGGCATGCAGATAATCCTTCCGCTGCAGGTTCATGGCGGTATGCAATGCATAGCGCCAGAAGAGATTGATCGTATGCTCCAGCTTCTCCCGCTTAAACCCTTCCTGCCGGAACGGGAAGGTAGTATTAACATAGTCCAGCCGGGCGCCATACCTTCCTTTGTCCACCATACAATAAAATCCGCGGCGGATATACTCTGTAAAGAAACGTACCGCTCCCTGCATCATTTTTTTGAGAGGCCCCGGTAACAAAGCAAACAGCCATTTTTTTTCGCTGGCTTTTGCATATTGATAAGACCAGAAGATAGCCCTTTCATCCAGGAAAAAAATATCCAGCCCTACCCCATTGGAGAAATACACTTTCCTGCCGGTAATATTGCGGGACAACTGATCATTGAAAAACAACACCGGCTCTCCTATTTCATGGATCCAGTCAAAGTTCCTTTCATAGAATCTGACATTACTGGAAAAGATGACAATATCAATATCAGAAAATTCATCCGGCGGATGATTCTTTCTGGCGTGAGATCCGGCAACCACGATACAGGATACATCTTTCGTGGCTGTACCCCACTGCGTGATTCTGTTCACAATTTCTTCTTTCGCTTTGTTCATTCCTGGTAAGATTATCGGTTAAAAAATAGATGCCATTGAAATTGTTGCAAGGAGTTCACTGACAGGAACGTCAGTAAAGTCCGGCGCCGAGAGCCTTGTAATCAGCTGTTGCAACAGGGTAATATCCGGGAACAGGTCACCGGCCGTCCGGATATTCAGCAACAGGCCATCCTGGTACACATCACATTTCAGCTGCAGCGGATAGTCCTCCCGACGTGCACTGTTATCTGCGGGTGGCGGTGTTGCAGGTAACAGGCGGTCTGTGCGTTCCCGGTAGTTAAAGAGTCCCGCCAGGTACTGCTGCAGTGCAGTCCCCTGCTGTTGCCGGAAACTATCATGTAGTAAGGCGCCCGGCACCTGCTGCAGCGCTCTCGTTGTCAGGTGCGCCTGATGCGTATGTTGGAGGAAACTGCTGAAAGTCATATTTTTTTCCAGCGACAGGCAGACAGGAATAATATTGGAGAACTGTCCGACTGCAGGGCCGGCATCAAATCCGGCCATTGGCACTTCCCTCCCGTCTGTAATAATATTCATCAGCCAGCTGCTCATTTGTGGATAAACCAGGTACTGAAAACAACCCGTTACGGCCAGCATCCAGCTACTAACGGTGACGCCTGCACGTGCACAATACCGGCTAATTTGTGTATAGGTGGCTGCCGGTATCCGCAGGTGATGTGTGGCTACCTGTGCGTCGGCTGTTACCGGCATCCGGAATACCGGCGCCTGTGCCGTGGCGGTGGCCAGTATGTCCATCCAGCGCTGCTGCTGTTCCAGTCCCTCCCGGGAGGCCAGCCACTGTTGCAGGGCATGGGTAAATACCTGATTGCCAAGCCCGTTCAGAGGAGCTGTCTCCGACTGATAATAAAGCGCTTCCAGTTGACGGCAGAGTAATTTGTTGGAGATATCATCAGTAAGCACATGATGTATCATGATATATACCATGGCCGTATCGCCTGCTTCACACACGTATATTCTCATTCCCCGGGCATTTTCCAGGTCAAAAGGTGTAGCCCTGGCCTCCTGCAGGAGAGCGTTCAGCGCATCTTCACTGTAGGCGCTTTTTTCCAGGAAAGTCATATCGGGTATGAAATCCGTTGCTGCCACCGGCTGCTGCCGGATTATTTTTCCGCTAACGTGGACGCGCATACGCAATACCGCCATATCTGCCAGCAGGGCCTGTAAAGCTGCCGTCCACCGTTGCCGGTCATAGGGTTGCAGCTGCAGACTGAATGTCCCGGAGGCATGCACATAGCCGTTACCGTTACAATAGGTGGCCTGGCTGGCTGACAACGGCGCAGCTGCCATATCATCCTCCTGCAGCACTGCAGGAGCCGCCGCAAGGGGCTGCAAATAGGCCGCCAGATCATTGATCTGCGGATTTTTCAGCAGCTGTACAATCCCCAGCAGCCAGCCCTCCTGTTTCAGGCGGGCCACTACCTGCATGGCACGCAGGGAGTTGCCTCCCAATGCATAAAAGTTATCCGTGATGCTCACTTCCGTAAGCCCCAGTACCCCTTGCCAGGCTGTTGCCAGCGCCTGCTCCCGCACATTGCGCGGCTGTACATATGCCTTCTTCAGGATATCTGCTTCCGTTACATCCGGTAAGGCGCGGCGGTTAACTTTTCCGCTCACGGTCAGCGGTAACATGCTCACCTCCACAAAACAGGCAGGTATCATATATGCAGGCAATACCTGCTCCAGACGTTCCCGCAACGCCTCCTTCTGCAGCGTACCCACAGGTATCACATAGGCAACAAGGATCGGCTGCCCTTTCCATTCCCGCGTATCCGCCGCTGCTTCCAATAACAGGTCCCGCTGTTGCAGTAGTATATTTTCCACTTCTGCCAGCTCCACGCGGTTACCCTGTATCTTCACCTGCGAATCCTTTCTGCCAATTATCTCCACACAGCCATCCGGCAGCCACCTGCCCATATCACCGCTGAGATACAGCCATCCTTCCGGTTCAAAGGGATTGGGAACAAAACGATCTGCTGTCAGCTCCGGCTGATTCAGATATCCGCCGGCAACACCTGCACCGGCAACACAGATCTGCCCTATGACTCCCACCGGTAGTAAAGACAAGGTTTCTGACAGGATATACAATTTGTAATTGGTCAGCGGCCGGCCTATTATAGTGCCGGTGAGAGCAGCTGCATAGGCTTCTCCCGGCGGCGCCTCAGAGAGGTTGTAACAGGTAGCATCGGCCGTTAACTCAGTAGACCCCCAGATATTGAATAATATCCGTTCCTGATACGTGGCGTAGAAATCCTTCACCACTTTCAGGGGCAATACTTCTCCGCTACAGGTCCAGTATTGCAGGGCCGATAATGTATGTGCTTCACTGTGCGCCAGTATTTCTTTCAGGAGAGAAGTTACCAGTACCAGCCGTGTCACCTTCCAGGTGGCCAGCTGTCTAATAAAAAGGTCTGTATCGATCATCACCTGCTTCGGCACCACCAGCAAGGGAACACCTTTCAACAAGGCTCCCAGCAACTCCCATAGGTGGTCCACAAAGCTGATAGAGGTCTTTAAACAAGCTGTTTCTCCCAGGCCAAAGGGATAGGTCTCCCACATCCAGTACAGGCGGTTTAGCATGTTCCGATGCGATAATATCACCCCCTTGGGTATACTGGTAGACCCGGAAGTATAGATGACCGCCAGCGTATCACTGATAGCCGTCGGTATTACCGGGGCGCCGGCCTGGAAGTCCTGCTGCCGCGCAGCAAAGGCATCTACAAAATCCTGGTTCACCAACAGGTGACAACCAGCATCTGACAACATAAAACGGATACGGTCTTCCGGCAGGGCAGTATCCATGGGCACATAACCTGCGCCGGTTTTCAATACTGCCAGGATAACCGTTACCAGCCATTCCCCGCCAGGCAGGCTAATACCTATCATCCTGGTGTGATCACAACCGTATTGCTCCTGCAGGTAACGCGCCAGCTGGTCTGAGCGCTCATCCAGCTCCCGGCAGGAGATCTCCCGCCCCTCACAAATCAGGGCGGTCTGTTGCGGTGCTTTTTGTACCTGCTCCCTCCACATTCCCGTAAGGGTCACCTCCATATCATAGGTCGCCACAGGCCCCCGGAAGTCGTGCAGCAACTGGTGTTCCTCCTGCGGAGTAAGCACCTGTATGGCTGCCGGATTAGCTTCCGGTGCTGAAAGTAAACCGGCAATGACAACTCCAATGTGCCCTTTTATCCGCTCCACATACCCTTCGTCCAACAGTTCACTATTATAGCCCAAAGTAAATTTCAGTTCATCGTGTGAGCTTACCATCAATGTCAGCAGGTAGTTGGTGCGCTCGTCGAGTTGCTTTTTTCCTGCTTTCAACAACTGTGGGCCTTCCTGTTCGGTATATGCGGGATAGTTCTGAAAGATCAGCACCGTATCATAAAAATCCCCGGAGAACCCACCCCATCGCTGTATATCGCTGAGGGCCACATACTGGTGTTCCCTCGCAGCGGTATGTCCTTGCTGAATAGCTTTGAGCCATGCAGCTACCGTTTGATCCTGTTGTATCACACTGCGTAACGGCAGGTTATTGATATACAGTCCTACCCTTTGTTCCACTTGTTCCAGGTCGGCCGGCCGGCCGGCCACCACCACTCCAAATACCGTATCTGCACTGCCGGTATACCGGCTTAACAGTAACGACCATACGCCCTGAATAAAGGTGTTGACCGTAATCTGCAGCTCCTGACAGAACTGCCGGATCTTTCCGGTCTGCGTACTGTCCAGCAGCAACTGCTGATAGGCAATACGGGAACCTCCCCGGTTGCGGGCAGTAGCATCAGCTCCGGTAAAAGGCAACTGCGTTTTATCAGCCAGCCCAAAAAGATACTCCTTCCAGAAGGTCTGTGCCCGTTGCGGATCTGATTTGCCGATATACCGGATGTAATCACTATATCTGTCTTCGGGTTGCAGCAACGGCGTGT
Source organism: Chitinophaga flava (assembly GCF_003308995.1). NCBI lineage: Bacteria > Pseudomonadati > Bacteroidota > Chitinophagia > Chitinophagales > Chitinophagaceae > Chitinophaga > Chitinophaga flava. Next base: position 353,704 of record NZ_QFFJ01000003.1, read on the forward strand.
TGCCTGCGGCAAAGGCGGCATAAGCCCGCATAAATCCGGATAACAATACCGGGTTGGACCAGCCATCCAGGATAATATGATGATGTGTCCAGATCATTTTATAGGCCTGTGCCGACAGCTGTATCAAGGTTATACGCATCAGCGGCGCCCGGGTGAAGTCCATGCCCCGGGCCAGGTCTTCCTGTTGTATTCGGGCGAGCTCCTGCTGCTGCGCTGCGGCATCCAGGTGTAACAGGCTGATGACTGTGCAGGGGATGGTCGCTTCACTGTAAACACATTGTACCGGAATTTCAAATACATCACCTACAAAACTGCTGCGCAGAATCGTATGTTCTTTGATGATGTGATTCCAGGCATGGATAAAGCTGTCCACCTCCAACCCTTCCGGAAAGTCTACGCACATCTGCTCCAGGTAAGCCTTGTCATGCTCATCATATTGATGATGAAACAACAGCCCTTTTTGTAAAGGACTGAGCTTATACATATCAACAATAGTACCCTGTGCCTTTTCTGCACGGCGCAGGAAAGCAGCCAGTTCCTGATAACCGATTTCTGGCGCCAGTCCATAATCTGATGGTGTAGCAACAGGCGTTGCCACCTGGCGGCAATGGGCTATAATATGTTCGAGGTGATGCAGGTATTGATCCGCCCAATTGGCTACCACCGCGGGATCATGATCTGCCCCGGCATATCCCCAGTGCAGGATTAGTTCTCCTCCCCTGATAATACCTGAAATATCCATCAGCGCCGTGGACGGATAGGACGGATCAAAGTTTTCTCCCTTATGCTCCGTGGCCTGGGCAATACGGCTATTGCCTGCGATAATATTATCTACCTGCCCAAGGTAGTTGAATACCATATCCCACTTCCCACCTGCCAGCCGGCTACGGATGGCAGCATCCGGATGCAGGTAGCGCAGAAGACCATAGCCAATACCCTTTTGCGGTACCTGCCGCAACTGCTCTTTGATGCCAATAACCAGACTGGCCGGATCCATATCACGGGTAGCCATGAGCAACAGCGGGTACTCTGTGGTAAACCAGCCTACGGTATTGCTTACATCCATACCACGGTCAATATATTCACGGCCATGGCCTTCCATACCTACCACTACCTGCTCATTACCGGTCAGGTGGCAGCAGGTGGCGGCCAGCGCCGCCAGCAGGATATCATTGATGGTGGTATGATAGGCCTGGTTTACTTCCTGCAACAAGGCAGTTGTCAGGCCTTTTTCCAGCCTTACTGTATGATATAGTTTGTCACGCTCTGTCCGTAGCGGCGTTGCGCCATTTGTATTATTCAGTGATAAAGGCGTATAGGCATGTACGATAGTCTCCCAATATCCCAGCTGCGACATCACAGCATCTGTGGTGGCATAACGGGTAAGCATATCCGCCCACTCCCGGTAGGAATTGCTTTTGGTACCCAGATGGATGGTCCCACCATCGGCAATAGTGATCAGCGCATCCTGAAACTGTTGCAATAGAATACGCCAGGATACACCGTCTACGGCGAGGTGGTGTATGGCGAGGAAGAACCTGTTGGCATCAGCATAGGCTGGTGTTTGCAGGTATACTGCCTGTATCATGCAGCCGGTATGAATATCGAGCTGGCGGCGGTATCGGTTACAGATAGCCGTTACCGTTTCACTGAATGCGGCAGCCGGTACAGCCGTGAGATCTTCTACGACGACCTCCGGTATCCTATCCCCGTAGTATTGGTACCAGCCCTCCTCGTTGCGGCTGTATGTAAGCCGCAAGGCATCGTGTTGCCGGGCGAGTGCCTGTATGACAGCCACCAGCCAGGGTAGCTGTATCGCTTTATCCAGTTGGAATAACTGCGCCTGACTAAAATGCGACCGCTGCGGATAGTCTCTTTCCAGGAACCAGCGCTGTATAGGTAACAACGCTACACTGCCTGTCAGCAATCCCTGTTCTGCCACAGGCTGCAGCAATTGCTGCTCCTGCAGCTTCACAGCCAACCGGGCAATGGTCTGCCCCTCAAAAACATCCTGCGGATGCAGGGAATAACCATAACGATTCACACGGCTGACCAGCTGTATACTGGTGATGGAATCACCGCCCAGTTCAAAAAAATTATCGTGTATCCCTACTGCAGGTACTTTCAGCAACGCACACCATATACCGGCGAGCAGTTGTTCTGCTTCGGTACGCGGGCCTTCCTGCACGATGGCAGCCGGTGCAGGTATTGCTGCATCCGGCAGCGCCTTTCTGTCAACCTTGCCGTTGGCATTCAACGGAAAGGCAGGCAGCGAAGTAATGGAAGCCGGCACCATGTAATCCGGCAGCTTTGTTTTCAACCATTCCCGGAGGATGGTTTTATCACAGTCCTCTTCCGGTATGATAAAGGCCGCCAGCCGCGCAGGCACGCCGGCATTATCTTTCACGGCTACTACTGCATCCCGTACAGCTGCATGGGAACGCAGCACTTCTTCTATCTCTCCCAGCTCAATACGATATCCCCGGATCTTTACCTGCTCATCATTGCGGCCCATAAACAACAGGTTGCCGTCTGGCAGCCATTTTCCCAGGTCACCGGTACGATACATACGCGCACCCGGGACAAAAGGATCGGCCACAAATTTTTGTGCGGTCAGCTCCGGCCGGTGCAGATATCCCCTGGCCACTCCTTTGCCGCCTATATATATTTCGCCCGGTACGCCAGGAGGCACCAGCTGTCGTCCGGCATCCAGGATATAGATAACCGTATTGCCCAGCGGCCGTCCGATAGACAATACCGGCTGGTCTTCCGTTGTCTTTTCGTAGCGGTATACGGTGGAGGTGACCGTTGTTTCCGTAGGGCCGTACTCGTTATAGAACGCATATGATTGTCCCCAGACGGCCGCCAATGTCAGGGGGCAGCTGTCGCCGCCCGCTATAACACGTCGCAGGGTGGGATAATGTCTTACTGGCAAGGTTTTCAGCATGGCGGGCACCATATGGATATGCGTCACCCCCTGTGTATGAATGAAGGCAGCCAGCAGTTCCGGATCTATACGGGTGGCCTTATCCACCAAGGTCAGTCTCGCCCCGCTGCATAAAGCCAGTAGTATCTGCTCTACAGAGGCATCAAAGGCGATGTTGGAGAACTGCAGGATATTATCGCTGTCATTAATACCAAACTGCTGCAGCTGCGCTGTAATCAGGTTTACCACAGAACGGTGTTCTACCATAACACCCTTGGGTTGGCCGGTAGAACCGGAGGTATAGATGACATAGGCCATCTCGTCCGGCGTACATCCTGCAGGAACAGGTGTAGCTCCTGCCGGCAGGGCTGCCTCGCTGAAATGCTGCAGCAGCTCCTTATCTATCACTACTTTACAGCAGCTATCTTCCAGTATAAACTTCACCCGGTCAGCAGGATAATCTACGTCCACGGGCACATACGCTGCACCTGCTTTCAGGACACCTAACAAGGCGATGATCATCCAGCTGTCACGTTCCAACCGGATACCTACCAGGTCGCCGATGCCTATCTGCCGGTATGTTTGCAGGTAAAGGGCCAGCTGGTCTGCCATGGCATGCAGCCGGGCATAGGTCCATGTTTCCGGCCCTGCTACCAGGGCAATATGATCAGGTGTCAGTGTCAGCTGTGCATGCAACAGATCGGGAATGGTAACATGCTCCGGAACAGGCAGGGCAGTGTCGTTAAACACCTGTAATATCCTGTCCCGATCCGCCGTCGTCAGGATGCGCAGGCGGTCAATCGCGCTACCGGGATCTTGTATAATAGCCAGCAACAGCTCCTCATAATGCCGGCAGAAACCAGTTAAGGCGGAGATATCAAAAATGCCGGGGTGACTTTTTACCTTCACCCGGAACCGGCCATTTCTTTCGCTGATACTAACGGAAAGATCAAACTTGGTCATCTCGGTACCATAACGAATAGTTTCCCCGGCAGCAGCCGTATTGCTTTGCTGCAGCGCGCCGGCGCCCGGAGCATTTTGCAGGTCAAACATCACCTGAAACAACGGATTCACATTTCCTTTTCTTTCAGGCGCCAGCTGTTCCACTATTTTCTCAAAAGGCACATCCTGATATTCATAGGCTTTCAGCGTCGTATGTTTTATCTGCGCTAACAAGGAGGTAAAAGCAGGGTTGCCACCCAGATCACTGCGCAGCACCAGGGTATTGATGAAAAAACCGATCAGGGGTTCTGTTTCTTTCTGCGCCCTGTTGGCCGCAGGAGTCCCCACACTGATATCCGTTTGTCCGCTGTATTTATAGAGCAATACCTTACAGGCGGCCAGTAACAGCATGAAGGGGGTAACTCCTTCTTGCCTGGCCAGGGCGTTTAAGGCTGTTGTCAGTTCCGGTGTTGTTTCAAACTCACCGGCATGTCCGCTATTGTCAGCCGCCAGCGACCGGGTATAGGGCAACAGCGCTCCCTGACTGGCAACACCTGCCAGTTGCTCTTTCCAATAGGTCAATCGCTTTTCCAACACTTCACCAGTCAGGTAACTACGCTGCCAGATGGCATAATCGGCATACTGCAGCGGTAAAGGCGCCAACGTTGCCACGGTACCGTTACGATGCGCCTGATAGAGCGCACCCGTTTCCTGTAGCAGGATTCCTTCTGACCAGCCATCTGCAGCAATATGATGCATGACCACGATCAGCAGGCAGCCCTTGTCCCTTATACGGAACAGGGTAGCCCGAAGCATATGGTCTGCTGCCAGGTCAAAGGGCCGGCGCTGTGCTGCCTCCACCTTTTCCGCCAGCATTTCGGCAGTGACGTCTGCTACACTATAATGCCGGTCCTGCCAGCTGTTACGTGGTAATACCACCTGGTAGGGAATACCGTTTTCAGCTTTTATAACCGTGCGCAACACTTCATGCCGGTTCACCATTTCATTCAGGGCAAAGACAATCGACGCAGCTTCCCTTTCATCTTCACACTGATAGGAGTTAAACAGGTGATATTCTGTGCTTCCCTTCAAACGGTCCAGGGTCCATAAACGTTCCTGGGAATAGGAAAGCGGAATATGCCCGCTATGCTGCGCACGCGCAGGCAATATGCTGCCTGCCACCGTAGCTTCCGTTCCTGCCGGATTATGATGCAGGAAATGCAGCAGGCTGTCCTTGTGTGCTTTCAAACGTTCCAGGAAGCTGGCATCTATATTTTTTCCCCGGGGCACGCGGAACCTTAGTCTGCCTTCTTCCAGGAAGATATCTATACCCTTTTCACGGGCGGTGTTCAGGATACCTACAGCTTTTGCAAAATCACTCATTATACGCTATTTGTATGCAACGATGTGTAACGGTGTACAGTATTACAGATCAAAAGTTTCAAATTCAGCAGCGGCAGTTTCCGCTTCCGGCGCCTGTTTGGCAGTATAGGTAATGTACCCTGCGAGTGCGGCCACGGTGCTCAGTTCAAACCAGGCAGTCACCGATATCTTTACGTTGAACTCCTTCTGTACCGCTGCTACAGCACGTATCACCAACAGGGAATGTCCTCCCAGGGTAAAGAAGTCATCATGAATACCGATAGGTTTTGCCCCCAGCAGGTCTTCCCAGATGCTGACCAGCTTCGCTTCCATGTCATTACGCGGCGCTTCATAGGGATTTTGCCGCTGGCCGGCATCATCCAGCTCCTGCAGGGCTTTCCGGTCTACCTTTCCGCTCACGGTCAGCGGCAGGGCATCCAGTTCCACCAGGGCAGGTATCATGTATTCCGGCAGCCTGGCTGCCAGCGACGCCGTCAACTGCTCTTTCGTATAGGCTTCACCGTCAGGCACCACATAAGCCACCAGGCGTTTGCCGCCATGTTTGTCTTCCTTGGCCATCACTACATGTTCCCGGATAGCGTTCATCTCACCCAGGATGGTACTGATCTCACCCAACTCTATACGGTAACCACGGATCTTCACCTGCTCATCTGTTCTGCCCAGAAATTCAATATTTCCATCCGGCAACCAGCGGCCACGATCCCCCGTTTTATAAAGCCGGCCCGTACCAAACGGATTGGCCACAAATTTTTCTGCGGTCAGCTCCGGCCGGTTCAGGTAACCTTTAGCCAACCCCACACCACCCACATATATCTCTCCTTCTGCGCCTATTGGCAACAACGACAGCGCCCCATCCAGGATATATACCTGCATATTAGCGAGTGGTTTACCCACTGGTATAGCTTTATTGGGGGCATCTACCGGAGAAGCTTTATAAATAGATACACATACAGCACACTCCGTAGGGCCGTAAGCGTTATAATACTCACTTACCAGCGCATAGTGGAATACATCTACGGGCAATGCCGCTTCACCCGCCGTAATGATTACCCGCATAAAACCAAAACGTTCCCGGTCCAGCGTATGCAGGTACAGCGGTGGCAAAGTAGCTACCGTGACACCATGGCTGGTCAGATAAGCCAGGAAGCGATCCGTATCAGCAATCACCGCATCCGGTATCAGCACCAGGCTGGCTCCACAATACAGCGCCATAAAAATCTCCGATACGGAGGCGTCGAACGACAGCGACGCAAACTGTAAAACCCGGTCGCTCGCCATAATACCAAACCGCTCTATCTGATCCAGCGACATATTCACGTTGCTGGTATGAGCTATCATCACTCCCTTCGGTTTACCGGTAGAACCAGAGGTATAGATCACATAGGCCGTATCTGACGGATCGATGGTATAGTCACGCTGATAATCCGCAGGCATCTCAAAGCTGCTGTATTGTATATCCAGGGAGATAATCGGTACATTCCACTCCAGCACGTCAAACATGCTGGCCGACTCAATCAGCAGTGTACGCAATGCGGTGTCTTCCACGATATACCGCTTCCGGTCTTCCGGATAGCTGATGTCTATGGGTACATAAGCCGCTCCCGCTTTCAGGGTACCCAAAACAGCCACCACCTGCCAGATGGAACGCGACATCATCACCCCTACCAGATCACCCGCCTTTAATCCCACCTGGGTACGCAGATACCAGGCCAGCCGGTCGCTGCGCTCATGTAACTCCCGATAGGTGAGCACTTCTTCATTGAATACAACGGCCGTACTATCAGGTGTCTTTCCTACCTGCCGCTCAAAAATATCCACGATGGTACGATCTGCCGGATAATGCCTGGCCGTGTCATTGAACCTGGTCAGCAGCTGCACCCTTTCGGCGTCATTGAGCCAGCAGATATCCGACAAAACCACCTCCGGCCGCGCTATCAGCTCCCGCACTACCTGATTGAAATGACGACTGATCATCTCTACATAAGCCGTGTTCAACAGCGAACTGTTATATTTAAAATCAACGATCAGCTTATCCTGCAATACAGGCTGAACAGACAACAGGTAATTGTTGTTCTCTGCTATCTCTACACTCCCAATATTCACCGGACGTGTGCCGGATTTGGATGCTTCCGACAGCGGATAGTTGTTAAATACCAGTATGGAATCAAACAGGTCGCCGGTAATACCAGCCCATTGCTGTATCTGATTGATGGCGGTATACTGGTACTCCCTCGTTTCCACATGTTTGTGCTGCAGCTCCTGCAACCAGTCAGCTACCTTGCGGTCAGGATCTATCTGCGCACGGAACGGCAGCGTATTGATATATAACCCTACTTTTTTATCATACTTCATCTCCGCCGGACGGCCAGACACCGTCGCCCCAAACACCACATCCTGCTTACCACAGTACCTGGATAACAGGAACGCCCACACGCCCTGCAGCAAGGTATTGGGGGTTATATGCAATGACTGTGTATATTGATTAAGTTGCCGGGTTACCTGCTCATCAAAGACCAGGGTTACCTCCCGGAAATTGCCAATCCCCTTGTTCCTGACAATGGTATTGGATACGAAGGGCAGCAGGGATGCTTCTTCAAACCCTTCCAGGTATTTCTTCCAGAAACGCTTTTCCTGGAAGAAATCTATTTTGTTGATGTATTTGATATAGTCTTCATACAGATCTTCTTCCATTTCCGCCGGCTTCTCTCCTCCAGCATATTGTTCATAGGCTTTCAGCACTTCACTGATCACGACCTGCCCGGACCAGCCATCCCAAAGAATATGATGTTTGGTCCATATCATCCGGTAGGATTTCTCTGCCACCTTCACCAGGGTAATTCTCATGAGCGGCGGTACTTCAAAATTGAAGCGCCGCTGCCGGTCTTCTGCCAGCAGCCGTTCAAACCGCTCTTCCAGTTCCTCACCATCCAGCTGACTATAGTCCACAATATCAAAGGGCAGCGTGACTTCCTTGTACACACACTGTACGGGAATACTTACTTTCTCATAGATGAAGGCCGTCCTTAAAATGCTATGGTTGCGGACCAGCCGGTCCCAGGCCGCCTTAAAGGCGGTGATATTCAGTTCATCCGGCAGTTCCAGCCGGAACTGGGTAATGTAGGTGGTAATCTGCTGATCATAGAGGCTATGAAACAAAATACCTTCCTGCAGCGGGCTCAGTTCATAGATGGCTGAAATTTTATCCAGACTAAGCTTACTGCCATACTCCGCTTGTTTTTTCTCGTGGAGATATACCAGCAATGCTTCCTTGTTTTCCCGGATAAAACCGGGAATATGCTGGTTCGCCTTATTATTCAGTATCTCCCGGGTATTCAGTTTATTGTTTTTCCCGAACAGGAGAAGTTCACCGTTTCTGGCTCTGAGCGTCAGCCCCAGATCGTCCAGTTCTTTTACAAATTTTTCCATGATTTAGAATTTGATGATACCATCCTCATCTTCGGTTTCAGTAATGCCCAGTAATTCGTCCAGCTCCTTATAATCTATTTTACCGTTGAGGCCAAAGTCGGAAGGGGTGATTGCTTTTTGTTCTTGATGGGTGCAGTGCCGGATCAACGCGGTTAAATGAGCGATGTACCCTGCTGCAAGTTTTTCTACTGTGGCAATATGATATTGCTGTGAGGAATAGGTCCAGAATATTTTCAGCGTGCCGGCAGTGACGATTCCTTTTACTACAAAATAATCACGCACGGGATAGGCAGGACTGATGTGCTCTCCCGGAAACTCCGGCGCTCCCTTGAACCATTTGCTGCTGCTCACAATATTATCCAGCTGCCCCAGATAGTTGAAGACAATATCCCAGCTGTTATGCCGGAGGGAAGCTACCTGATTGAGGTAACGTAGACAGCCATACCCCATGCCCTTGTCAGGAATACTTCTCAACTGTTCTTTTACAGACTTGATCATATTACCTTCGGAAGCCTGACTTTCTATATCCAGCCTTACCGGGAATTTATTGGTGAACCAGCCTGTAGTACCGGTAATATCAATACCCGGGAACATATCCTCCCTGCCATGTCCTTCCAGGCCAATATGTACCTGGCTGTTGCCTGTCCATGCCGCTATGGTCATACCCAGGGCACACAACAACAGGTCATTTACTTCTGTATTATATACCGGATTCACTTCTTTCAGCAAAGCAGCTGTCAGCTGACTGTCCAGCACCGTTTCAACGGTGGCCAGGCTGCTTCTTACCTGCCCGCTTCCCATCATATCAACAGGCAACGGACGGAAAGCGCCGGTTACTTTTTCCCAGTATCCCTGCTGTGAGGTTACCCTTTCGGTATGTGCATAGGCTGTCAATGCCTGCATCCAATCGCGGTAGGAACTTGTCTTCACTTCTGTTGCGACAAGCGGTTCGCCTTCGTGTAACCGGTCCAGATAGTTTTGCATATCATCTATCAGTATCCGCCAGGAAACGCCGTCAATAGCCAGGTGATGTACCACCATCAACAACCGGTCTTCCACTTCTGCTGCCGGTGTGCGGATAACCACCCACCTGATCAGCTCCCCTTTTTCAATAGCAAGGCTAGCCTGGAAACGGCTACAGGCCGCCGTAATGGACGTTGCCAGCTCCTCCGGAGTTATGGCAGATAAATCCACTTCTTCCAGGGTACCGGTATATTGCCCATAGGTTTGCTGCCATCTGCCATCTATGCCTTCCTTATGGTACACAAAACGCAGCGCATCATGCTTTTGTATCAGCGCCTGCATCACCTGGCGCAGGTGTACGGAACTCACAGATTTACGCAGCTGCAGCAGGATCGATTGATTAAAATAGGATTGTTGTTGAGTGTCTTGTTCAAAAAACCAATGCTGAATAGGCGATAAATCACAACTTCCCGTCAACACGCCCTGTTCCGCCTGTACAGCCGAAGCCTCTTGTTGTGCTGCCATTTCCGCCAGGGCAGCTACCGTCTGGTAATCAAACAGGTCGTGTACCTGTAGCTGTATGCCTTTCCGCTTCGCCCGGCTCACCACCTGTATCACAACAATGGAATCACCTCCCAGCTCAAAAAAGTTATCGTATATGCCTACCCGTTCTGTATTCAGCAATTCAGCCCAGATAGCGGTCAGGTCTTCTTCCATCTGGTTACGCGGCGCTACATAGAGATCTGCCTTGCTGACTATATCCGCCGGCGATGGCAAGGCACGCCGGTCTACTTTACCATTCGGCGTAAGCGGCAACTCCGCCAAAGGAATGTATAATGCGGGTTGCATATAATCCGGCAACCGGTTACGCAGGTAAGCCTGCAAAACATCCTCATCAAAGGCATCTGCTGCCACCACATAAGCTACCAGCCGCGGACCACCGCCATGCGTACGATCCGCCATAACGATACACTGCTGTACGCCCTCACAGCCAGACAACACCCGGGTCACTTCGCCCGGCTCCACACGGTAACCACGGATCTTCACCTGGTCATCCACCCGGCCCAGGAAAATGATCGCGCCGGAAGGCAGCCGCCGTACCAAGTCGCCCGTACGATACAAGCGCCCCCCATTACTACGGAAAGGATGTGCAATGAACCGCTCCGCACTCTGCTCCGGCTGATTCAGGTAACCGGGCGATACGCCCGCTCCGCCTATCAGCAACTCTCCACTCACCCCTGGCGGACATAACTGTTGTTGTTCATTAACAATATA